>JBEARC010000039.1:0-3011 GCA_041163465.1 Bacteroidota bacterium | reverse complement strand
CTGCGCATGAGGCATCGCGGCGGATTTTGGCCTTGCCCATGCACACCGAGCTCACACCTGCCATGGTACAGCGGGTGGTTGAAGAACTTTTCCGAACTTTACAAACCTGAAGTCGCGTAGCGAGCCATCCACCGGCTGCATCAAGCAGCGATGTACCTTCAGAAACTTTGATTGAACAAACCACTTAATCCTATCATCATGAACATTGCCGTTGTCGGAACAGGATATGTAGGTCTCGTCACGGGAACGTGTCTCGCAGAGACAGGAAACGACGTGATTTGCGTGGACATCGACGAACAAAAGGTAGCCGCGATGAAGCGCGGTGAAGTCCCCATTTACGAACCCAACCTCGACGTTCTGTTCCATCGCAACATCGACGCAGGACGTTTGGCCTTCACCACGGACCTCCAATCGGCGGTGGACCATGCCCAAGTCATCTTTCTTGCCCTTCCCACACCCCCAGATGAGGATGGCTCCGCTGACCTCAGCTATGTCTTGGGCGTTGCAAAACAACTGGGACACATGATGACGGACTACAAAGTCATTGTGGACAAAAGCACGGTACCTGTGGGCACTGCCGACAAGGTCACAGCAGCTGTGGCAGCCAACGCCAAGGTCCCATTCGACGTGGTTTCCAACCCTGAATTCCTGCGGGAAGGCTTCGCTGTGGATGACTTCATGAAGCCAGACCGCATTGTGGTGGGATGCACCGGAGAGCGCGGCCGTCAGCTCATGGAGGAGTTGTACAAACCCTACGTGCGGCAAGGAAACCCCGTCATCTTCATGGACGAGCGGAGTGCCGAGTTGACCAAATACGCGGCCAATTCATTTTTGGCCACCAAAATCACCTTCATGAACGAGGTGGCCAATTTCTGCGAGCGCGTAGGAGCCGATGTGGACATGGTCCGCAAAGGCATGGGAACCGACAGTCGAATCGGCCCTCGCTTTCTCTTCCCTGGCATCGGATATGGTGGAAGTTGCTTCCCCAAAGATGTTCAGGCGTTGCACAAGAGTGGCCTTGAATCCGGGATGGAATTCCGAATTCTCACAAGCGTCATGGCCGTCAATGAATCCCAGAAGACGGTGCTCTTCCCTGCCATGCTCGACCATTACGGCGGAGATTTAAAGGGGGTCAAGGTGGCACTGTGGGGTTTGGCCTTCAAACCTGAAACAGACGACATTCGAGAGGCGCCTTCGCTCTACATGATTGACAAATTGGTCAATGCCGGTGCATCCGTGACTGCCTTTGACCCTGAAGCCATGGACAATGTTCGTGGTCGCATTGGAGACCAAATCACTTACGCAGAAAGCGCCATGAATGCTCTCGAGGGCGCCGACTGTCTCCTCATTTGCACTGAATGGGCCCAGTTCCGCACCCCTGATTTTGCCAAAATGGAGTCTCGCCTCAAGGCCAAGGTCATCTTTGATGGCCGCAATTTGTACGAAACCTCGAAGTTGGCGAAATTGGGATGGACCTACCGCAGCATCGGACGCCCCAACCAAGACGCATGAATCAACCCAACGACAAGACACGTGCTGAGCGCGTGCTGATCACCGGCGCTGCCGGATTTCTAGGCTCCCATCTGTGCGACCGGTTCGTGCGTGATGGCTTCCAGGTGGTCGCCATGGACAACTTGATCACGGGTGACATGCGGAACATCGAGCATTTGCTCCCGCTGCCCAACTTCACGTTTGTCCACCAAGACGTCACAGAGTACATCCATGTGAGCGGCCCCTTGCACCACATCCTGCACTTTGCTTCGCCAGCGAGCCCCATTGATTACCTCAAGATTCCCATTCAAACCTTGAAGGTGGGTTCTTTGGGAGTCCACCGCTGTCTGGGGTTGGCCAAAGCCAAAGGGGCGCGAATCACCATTGCGTCAACCAGCGAGATTTATGGCGATCCGGAAGTCCATCCACAACACGAAGAATATTGGGGTCATGTCAATACCGTGGGACCTCGCGGTGTTTATGACGAGGCCAAGCGGTTTCAGGAGGCCATCACGATGGCATACCACACCTTTCACGGCTTGGAAACGAGGATTGTTCGCATCTTCAACACCTACGGACCTCGGATGCGACTCAATGACGGCCGCGTGCTTCCTGCATTCATAGGCCAAGCCCTCCGTGGGGAGCCCATGACTGTGTTTGGAGATGGATCGCAAACCCGAAGCTTTTGCTATGTGGACGACTTGGTCGAGGGCATCGTTCGACTGCACTTCAGTGATGAAACCCGTCCCGTGAACATCGGCAACCCCGATGAAATCACCATTGCTGAATTTGCGGAGGAAATCCTCGCATTGACGGGTTCCGATGTCGATGTGATTCGAAAGCCCTTGCCCAAGGATGACCCCAAGCAGCGGAGACCTGACATTTCTCGGGCACGCGAGGTGTTGGGCTGGGAGCCCGAGGTGGGTCGTTCCGAAGGCCTTCGCTTGACCTATGAATATTTCAAGGGTCTGAGCCAAGAGGACTTGCATCGCAGCGAACACAAAGATTTCCAATCCTACACGAAGCACTGAGCACCCCGGATTGCCGAAGGGACGTTCCCACAATCGCCACGATGCAAGCCCCATCGACACCTCCGCACCCCTTGCCGCCGGCCGCTGTCCACGAGACCGCTGTCGTGGACGAAGGCGCGGAACTGGGGGCCGGGGTGAAGGTTTGGCATTTCTGCCATGTGATGCCAGAAGCAGTCCTTGGTGAGGCATCAAGCCTGGGCCAAAACACCTTCGTCGCACGCGGGGTGAAGGTTGGTGCACGGGTGAAAATCCAAAACAACGTCAGCCTCTACGAAGGGGTGGTGCTCGAGGACGATGTCTTCTTGGGCCCCTCCTGCGTGTTTACCAACGTTCGCAACCCCCGAAGCGCCGTCAACCGACGCGACGCCTACGAGCAAACCTTGGTGCGACGTGGCGCCACGGTAGGGGCCAACGCCACCATCCGGTGTGGCGTCACACTCGGTGAATGTTGCTTTGTCGCGGCTGGAGCCGTGGTCACCGAGGACGTTC
>JBEARC010000038.1:0-20867 GCA_041163465.1 Bacteroidota bacterium | reverse complement strand
CGGATCTCGGGCGCGCACCATCTCCAGCGCGTCCTTGATTTTGCCGAGCCCGCGCTGGCTCAGGATGTCAAACTTGTGCAGCCCCACATCCTCAGCGACCACCATGTCAAACATGACCGTCGGAAGCCCCTTGGGCGGCATGAACAGCGCCCCGTACCGGTGGATGTTGTCGTGGGCGATGAGCACCCCGCACGCGTGGAGGGTCAGGCTGCTGGGAAAATCCCGAATCACCGCCGCGTACTTGAGCACCACCGTTTCCATCTCGCCCAACCGGTTGGGGTTGAATTTGCCGGCGGTGAGGGTGTCGATTTCGTGTTTGGGCAACCCCATGACCTTGCCCAACTCCCGCACGGCAGCGCGGTACTGGAAGGTGTTGTAGGCCGCGAGTAGTGCCACATTGGGGAAGCGCTGGAACATGTACGCCACCACGTCGTCGCGGTCCGTCCACGAGAAGTCGATGTCGAAGTCGGGCGGGTTGGCGCGGTAGAGGTTGAGGAAGCGCTCGAAGTAAAGGTCGAGTTCGATCGGGTCGACGTCGGTGATGCGCAGCAGGTAGGCGACAAGGCTGTTGGCCCCGCTGCCGCGCCCCACGTGGAAGTAGCCTCGACTGCGCGCGTAGCTTGTGATGTCCCAGTTGATGAGGAAATACGCGAGAAAGCCCTGCTTGCGGATCAACCCGATTTCGTGTTCCATCCGCTCCAGGACCGCGTCGTCGTGGTCCGGATAGCGGTAGGCCAAACCCTCTGCGCACAACGCCCGCACCAGCGCCTCGTCTCCATCCTCGCTCTCCGTGTACGTGTGCGGGTTGTTGTGCAGGCGCCCTTTGGGCGGCTCGGGGAGGGCCATCGAACACCCGCTCAAGAGATCCTCGGCCCGCGCCACCAGTTGTGGCATCTCGGCGTACGCTTCGCGCAGTTCAAGGGGTGGACGGAAACAATCCCGCGGGTCGCCACACTCCGCGGCGTCGAGTCGGCTCAGGAGCGTGTTGAGGTCGACGGCGCGCAACAGCCGGTGGGTGTTCCAATCGCGTTTGCAGGTGAACGTCGCCGTCGCCAGCGCCACGAGCCTCGGCCCCAGCACGGGGTCGCTGTCGGCACGCGCGAGGCGCACGGCCGGAATCTCCCAGGCCTGCACGCCCACCCATTCGTCGGTGCCGAGGGGCGCCTCGGCGCTGGGGTCGTGCGCTTTGCGGTCGTGCGCCTTGTGGTCGTGCGCCTCCCGCCACGCGGCCCAGGGGTAGATCGCGGCGACGCCGGCGGCACGGACGTTCTCGGGAAGGCGTGCAGGGAAGGGATTGCCCGCCAAGTTCAGGTCGGAAAACCAGCGGCACAGGGCCGCGTACCCCGTGGCGTCGCGGGCCAGGGCCACAAATCTCCGCGCGTTCCCGTTCCGCACGTCAATCCCCAGCACGGGCGCTACCCCAAACCCCTTCGCCCTTCGCACAAAATCCCAGTTCGCCGAGGTCGTCCCCACGTCCGTCAACGCCATGCGCGTCACGCCATGCGCCTGCGCCCAAGACAAGATGTCGTCGACGGACAGGACGCCGTAGCGCAGGCTGAATCGGCTGTGGGTGTTCAGGTACATGGGGCGTGAAGGGGGGTGAGAGTTGTGGTGAGGGTTGGTGGGCTTGTGGTTGGATAGCTGCTGGATAGCTGCTGGATAGCGTCGGGTGGGGCGGGTGGCGGAGCGGGTGCGGGTGGTGTCGCGTGGCTGTCAGTCGAACAACGAACCCTGGTATCCCCACGTGGCTTGGCGTGGTTCGGCGGCGTGGTCCGAAGGCGTGGCGGCGCCCCGGGACGTGTCGGAGGCTTCGGCGGCGCGACGACTTCGGGACTGTGATTCGCCCATCCCAAACACCGTGAGGGTCGAATGGATTTCGTGGGTGAATTCCGGCCAAATCCGCGGACCCACCGGCTGAAGCAAGTCCGAACTGTTGCGCCGAGGGTCGCGGATGGCGGGCGAGATGGGGTAGGCGTTGAAGCGTTTGGCGTCCCAGGGGCGGAGCATTGAAGTGACGTCGCCGAGCGGTGTGTCGGGGTCGAGCCATTCGCGTTCCCGGTCGGGGTCGAGTAGGACGGGCGCGCGGTGGTGCCCGACGGCCTGGGTCAGGGCGTTCGAGACGGTGGTCAGGATCGCGAAGGAGCGGAGGAGTTCGCCCGATGACGGGTCGCACCACTGGTCCCAAATCCCGGCCAGGGCGAACGGACGCTGCCCGTCGCGGGGGTAGAGGACGTACGGCTTGGACAGCTTCTCGCGCTCGGGCCCTTCGATGAACGCGTCGGCCACGACGAGGCAGCGTTGCGACCGAATCGCCTTCCGAAACATCGGTTTGTCGAGGATGCCCATGGCCCCGGTGTAGCTGGGGTCGTTGACAGCGTTTCGGTCGCCCTCCGCCCGCGCATTGATCATGTAGTATTGCTTCTTCGCCCAACCCGGTGTGAACCCAAACTGCATGAGCTGTACTTCCCCCGGGCTGTCGCCCGCAATCACGGGTGCGCGGTCGCCGTGGCTGACGTTGGTGTTGGGTGCCCATGGAGTGGGCGCTTTGACGTTGAATCGCTGCTCAACGACTTGGATGGAGGAGACGGTAACGTAACGGCCGCACATGGGTCAGGGGATTGGAGGAAGGTAAAACGAAAGAGGGGAAGAGGCCCGCGTTTGGAATCGCGGCAGGGGGATTGGCGAGACGCGAAGGCTTGCGGGCCGGGGCTTGGCAGGTTGTCGCGGGCCGGTCATTGGTGGCGGTGGGCGAGGAGCGGAGGAGGGCCGCCGTCGAAGGGGTTGGATCGGCCGATGGTTCGGGCTTCGAGACCCGCAGCGCGCACCACACTTCGGTCGCCGTATTGCACGCGAATGCGGTCCAAAGCTTGGTAGAGTTTGACGCGCTCTTCGGTGTCGTCGAACAGGTTGATTTGGCATCCACCACCCACCAAGTGGCTGTACCGAACGCCGATGAGCCGGACGCGCACCCGCTTGTCGAGCAGCTGTTCGAGCAGGTCCTTGGCTGTGGGCACGAGGTGGTGGTCCGCAGCGGTGTAAGGGATGCGGCGCTGCATGCTTTTGGTCGAGAAATCGGCGTAGCGCACTTTCACTGTGACGCAGGCCGTGAGTTTGTCGCCTCGCCGCAGTTGAAAGGCCAGGTTTTCTGCCATGGCCAGCATGATCGCGTGCAGCTTGTCGCCGTCGGTGGTGTCCTTGGCGAAGGTGCGTTCGGTCGAAATCGACTTGCGTTCGCTGTAGGCGACAACTGGCGTGTCGTCGATGCCGTGCGCCTTCCGCCAAATCGCACCTCCGTTCTTACCCAGCACCTGTTCGATCAGCTCGACCGGCATGTCCTGCAATGTCCGAATGGTGGAGATGCCGAGGTTGCGCAAGGTGCGGTAGGTCTCCGCGCCGACCATGGGGATTTTCCGGACCGAGAGGGGGGCCAAAAAGTGCCGCTCCGTCCCCCGGCTCACGTGCCGGGCGTTGTTGGGCTTCGCCTCGCCCGTCGCCACCTTCGCCACGGTTTTGCTCGTGCTGAGTCCCACGGAAATGGGCAACCCCGTCTCGCGAATGACGCGATCCCGAAGCTCGCGGGAGAATTGCCAGCACCCGAAGAACCGGTCCATCCCACTGAGGTCCGCGTAGAACTCGTCGATGGAACTCTTTTCACAAACCGGCACGGCTTCCCGCACAATCTCGGTCACCAGTTCGGACTGTTTGGAATAGGCCATCGAATTCCCGCGAATCACCACCGCCTCAGGGCACAAGGCCCGAGCCATCTTCATCGCCATCCCGGAATGCACCCCAAACCCCCGCGCCTCATAACTGCAGGACGCCACCACGCCTCGATCGCCCGTCCCCCCAATCAAGATGGGCCGGCCTTCGAGGCGCGAGTCCATGCGGCGCTCCACCGACACGAAGAACGTGTCGAGGTCCAGGTGCAAGATCGACCGCTGCACCCCCGCGTCGTGCGGACCATGTACCCGGGTCTCGGTCGCCCGGGTCTCGGTCGCCTGGATTGCTGGCGCGTGGAAGGAGTTGGAAACGTCACTCATGAAACAGATCCGCACAAAACGTGTCGGGTCTGCTAAAATAATGAGCAAAACCAAAGAAACGAGCAATTTCTTGCAAATGTTTGATGAGGTGGTGCACGTTCGTCGGAATGGGGATTCCCGGTTGTCGACTCGTCAAACCTTGGGACGCATTGATGCATCGGTGAACGCCCGCGCCCGATTCGTTGCACACGTTGTCGCCCGTGACCGGCCGCTCAACGGCGGTCACGTCGTCGCCCGCGCCCGCCTCTCGTCAGTTGCAGAAGCTGCCGTAGGCACCCAGAAAAATCAACAGGTCATTGACATTGACGATGTCATCCCCGTCAAAATCGGCATTGCAACCGGACAAACACCCGTAGTCGCCAAGGAACAACAGGAGGTCATTCACATCCACAAAGCCCCCTCCATCCAAGTCCGTGGGACAAGCACAACTTTCCGGGGCCACCATGGCCGCAGCGAACGTGGCCGTGCATGCCGGATCATCCACCACGGTGGCCACAACATCCACGGGGCTTCCAGTGGCGGGGAGCGTCAGAAGGATGGACCATGGGTTGTTTCCGTCAAAAGTCAGGACAGAATCCTGCACCATGATGGATGTCCCCGATGCAGGCGGGCTTTGCATCGTGAAGGTGAATTCCTGGGTGAAATCGTTGCCTTGTGGATTGCATTCGGAGGTTGCGCCCACGTCCAAACCAAGGAATGCACATGGATAGGGTACCGCCTCCCAATAGGCCAAACCGTGTTCGGCGGGATTGGCCGAAGGATCGCCGATGTAAGTGTAGGGTGGCAAGCCATCGAGGAAACCTCCCGACACCCACAACCCATAAATGTTGGCCAAGAATTCGCCGCTGTTTCCAGCCGTCAGCCACTGCACATAATCGTCGTAGTCTCCAAAGCCATCGTACAACGTCAAGTCTCCTCCCGCCACATTGTCGGGCCACCCAGGCCATGAAACCGTTGTGGTTTCACCGGGGGCCAACAACGTTCCCTCTGCCAAGGAACCCACGTTCACGGTCAGTCCGTAGGACTTGAGCGTGTACCCCGACAAATCACCTTCGCAGCTGCCTACGTTGGTCAGGGTGATTGTTTGGGCTTGAGGATTGACTTCCACCATACGCAGCTCCACGCAACAAGGTGCAGGGGCTTCGAAGAGTTCAGCCACAGTGAAGAAGCACGCAGGATTCTCAGAAAAGTAGACCTCCACATCCACGGGGAGTCCGTTGGACGGAAGTCCTACCAAGGACACGGTTTGAGGGCTCGACGTGATGGCAAAACTCACCCCATTGACCACCAAAGATCCATTGGACGGTGGGTTGTCATAGGTCACCCTCAATTGTTGCGTGTAGGCATTGGTGGCTGGATTGCACGAGGACTGAACGAGCGGTTCAACCATGGTGATGTTGCACAAAACGGGGGGCAAAGTCCATCCCATGTCCTGCATCATGCCGAGCGAAACAGGTCCTGGGGTATGAATGCTTTCAGCCATGCTCAGAAAAGGCGTCATCAAGGAATTGATGTTGCCGGTGACGTACGAGGATTCTCGCAAGTGAGAATAGCTCGCTCCGGGAGCCCAATTCGAAGGCGCATACAAGCGTGGGCGACCTAGAATGTTGGCAGCCACTCCCTGGTCGCCACCCCAATACAAGGCATCACTTTCCAAGACATTCCCCAAGGAAACAGTTCCGCTGACAAAATCGAGAATGGATGACTGGTCAGACAATTCAACGAATTCATCGTAAATGAACGGCACCCCTTGGAACCCGATGAAGCCCGAGTTTCCATTGTGGTTGGCACTTCCCAAGTACCCTAGACCGTGGGCCATTTCGTGCAACGCGACCGTGACCATGTCGTAGACACCACTGGGGGTTTGGCCATCCACTCCGTGGTACCAAGACACTTGGTCTGAAAACTTCAAAACCATGTCCGGGTCGTCCGGGCTGAGGTCCTCCCCAGCCAACTGGTTGGCCAAAGCGATGGCGTATTGACGGTTGGCCACGGGGGCCCCTGGAAAGTCGTGAATGACTTCAAAAGGCGACGCCTGAGCCAAGATGCTTGGAGAAAGCGAATCCCACACGGCCGTCATGCGAATGGGAACGACGGATTCAATGGAAGAGGCCCAGATGTCCACGGCGTACTGAACGGCTGGCTGCGCCTCTTCCGGAAAGTCTTCTGCAAAGTCGAGGACAAAAATGGCACTCCGCACACCAGAGGTTGGATCATACCAGGAAGGGGTCCCCACGTGGGAGTTTCCATCCACACCGGTCCCATGCAAACCTTGACATCCTGCCGTCAAGCAGTTGCTTCGGAGGCAAGCTGGGTCGCGAGAAGTGTCGCGGGACGTGTCGCGATGTTGGGTCATCAAGTCTTGCAAGGCAGCGGGGCCAAAGACTTGTTGTCCATGGATCATCGCAGACACCATCAGGCCAATTGTGAGCAGGATCGAACGCATCATTCGGGTGGATTGTAGTCGTAGTCGAGAATAAATATACATATAATTTGTGTAATAATCGACGAAACGTGCTGATCAATCGATTTGAAATGGAGTTTGGGCGTGATTGATTGGCCGTACGGCGTGAACCAATGCTCAAGATGCGAGCATTGCTCATCAAACCAACTTGGTCACGGTGTATCTTGCCGCCGCATGCAGAGCAAACTCCCCGAAAATCTCAAGTCCTTGCGCAAGGAACGCGGTTGGACACAGCAGGCATTGGCTGATCGCTTGGGTCTGACGCGTCCCACACTTGGTGCCTATGAGGAGGGTCGGTCTGAACCCAAATTGTCTACACTGATAGACATCGCAGCCTGCTTTGAAACCACAGTGGATGCCTTGGTGCGAGGTGACGAAAGCACCCGTCTCGCGTCCCGCGTTCAGGGGGATGGATTGAGAATTTTGACTGTGCCTATCGATGCAAGCCAGGATCGAGAACGGGTGGTCGTTGTTCCCGTCAAAGCGGCTGCCGGTTACGCCTTGGGTTATGGTGACCCTGACTGGATGTCGCAGTTGCCGACGTTTGGTCTGCCCATCAAGGAGTTGGCGCCCGACAGAACGTACAGGATGTTTCAAATTGAAGGGGACAGCATGCTGCCCATCCCCTCGGGAAGCTACATTTTGTGCCAGTATGTGGAAGATTGGATGAGCGTCGGGGGCCTCCGACCCCATGTTGTGGTCACCCGTGACCAAGGGGTCATCTTCAAACGCATCGAAAATGACCTACCTCGTGGTTCGCGGCTTGTGTTGCACAGCGACAACCCGGCCTTTGCCCCTTATTCGGTCGAGGCCGATGATGTCATGGAAGTGTGGCGCGCGGCGGCATACCTCAGCTTTGAATTGCCTTCGGCATTGGACGGCCAACCGGCTTCAGCCGCCAGCGTGCGAAGCGCGCTCGACACGTTGCGTGGGGAAATCGACGCGCTGAAGCGCGCCGAAGGCTGAGCCATCCGCTTCGCGGTTGCGGGGTTAGACTCCGAGTGCGACCACTTCTTCGACGACGTCAAGTTTGGCCTTGAGGAGCTGTTCGATGCCGCCTTTGAGCGTCTGCATGCTCGAGGGACAGCCTGAGCAAGCTCCTCGCAGGTGAACGTAGACGGTGCCGTCTTTGAACGCCTTGAAGTCGATGGCCCCGCCATCCTGCTCGACCGCAGGGCGCACGAATTCTTCAAGAAGCTGGGTGATGGCGGCGTCGTGTTCCGTGGGGACGATGTCTTCCTCTGCGATGAACTTGACGGCTTCTGGATCAAGGCCGGACGGGGCGGCAAGGGGTGCATTGGGCGAGGCCGTTCCGAGTTGGGGAAGGGCGGCTTCGATTTGGGCTTCCACCACCGCATCTCGGTGATCCATCAACCATTCACGGATGTACTCCCGAAGTTGCTGCACGATCATCTCCCACCCCAAGCTGTCGTCCTTTGTCACGCTCACCATGGGTCCGCTCACGAACACGTTGGTGACGAAGGGAAAGTTGAAGAGTTCTGTGGCCAAGGGGCTGCACAAGGCGGCCTCGTTCTTGCTTCGGAACTCGAGTTGAACGTTGCCGGGGGCCAAAGCCCGGTCCGCGACGAATTTCATGACTGCCGGATTGGGCGTCATCTCGGCGTACACGCTGGTGGGAATGCGGGGGGTGTCCATGACAAGCAAAGGTACACAGGCGGTTTCCTCGGCCTGCGCTTCATGTGTACCTTGACGCGTCCTTTTGAAGGACCGCAACCACATACCTGCTCTCATGCGCATGACGAAACGCATCCTCTCCCTGGGAACGCTGGTCGCCGGAATCGGTTGGGCGAGTTTCTCGCCCGTTGGGGCCCAAACCCCCGACCCGACCTTTCCCGTCAACGGCACGCTCGACAAAGCCCTCGTCGCCACCGTGCTCGAACATGCGACCCTGCACCTCGACGCCACCACGACGATTGAGGACGGCACCTTGGTGCTTTACCGCGGCCGAATTGCGGCCGCCGGACCTACAAGCGCGGTCTCGCACACTGGCCCGGCAGTCCGACTGGACATGACAGGCCTGCACGTGTACCCGTCCTTTGTGGACGTGCACAGCGACTTCGGCATGCCGGAGGTCCAGGAATCCGGTTGGTCGCGCACGCCGCAAGACCTGAGCGACAAGAAAGGCGCCTACGGGTGGAACGAAGCCGTTCGGCCGGAAACGTCAGCCGCGTCGGTGTTCGATCCGAACGGCGACCAAGCCAAGGCCCTCCGCGAAGCAGGGTTCGGCGCGGTGCTGACCCACGTCCAGGACGGCGTGGTGCGGGGCACGGGGGCCGTGGTGTTGCCCTTGGAAGACCCGCGCGAGGCTCTTCTCGCGCCAGACGTGTCCTTTCATATGAGTTTCCGAAAGGGATCGTCGTCCCAGAATTACCCCAGTTCGTTGATGGGTGCTACCGCGCTTTTGCGCCAAACCCACCTCGATGCGCAGTGGTACGCCGACGCGTCGCCGCGCGGCATGGCGGGAGGAACCAACTTGTCTTTGGAAGCGTTCGTCGCCGCGAGGGACTTGCCTCGCGTGTTTTCTGCGGGCAGTTGGAAGGATGTGCTTCGTGCGGATGCGGTGTTGAAGGAGTTTGGGGTGTCTGCACCCATCATGCTCGGCAGCGGTGACGGTTACCAGCGCGCCGAAGCGGTTGCGGCAACGGGCGTCCGGATGGCCGTTCCAGTGAACTACCCCGAAGGCTACGACGTCTCGGACCCGCACCTCGCCCGTCTCATTGGCCTGGACGAACTCAAGCATTGGGAATTGGCACCCTCCAACGCCGCGCGCCTGCACGCTGCTGGGGTGCCCTTGGCGTTCACAGCGCACGGTCTGAAGGATCCTGGCGCGTTTTTGGACGGGGTGCGCAAGGCGGTCGAGGAAGGGTTGCCGGAGCAGGAAGCATTGCGGGCTTTGACCTCAACGCCCGCCTTTTGGCTCGGTCTTGAGGCCGACCTTGGGAGTTTGCGCGCCGGCCGTGTGGCCAACGTACTTGTCACCGACGGCCCGCTTTTTGACAAGAAGACCCACCTTGTGGAGCACTGGGTGGCCGGGCAAGCAACCCCGATGCGAGACCGTGCTCCTTTGGACCTTGCCGGGTCGTACAACCTGAATGTGAAGGACAGCGTGTACGCTCTTGAGGTTACAGGCGAGCCAGGCAAGTGGAAAGCCTCCTGGGCCGTGAACGACAGCACCGACAGAAAGGTGACCTTGACCCTCGACAACCGCACCGTGGTGTTGCGAATCCCGGCCGACGCCGGACCGATTCGCCTGACCGGAAACGTGTGGATGGAAAGCCGCATTTGGGAGGGCTCGGGCCAAACCTCGGACGGCCATTGGTGCGACTGGTCCGCCATCCGGAACGAAGTTGCACCCGCAGCCGACGTTTCCGAGGCGGAAGGTGTTGCAGAAAAAGACGCTCCTGAGTTGGGAAAGACCTCGGTGGGCAAGCCCGACGCCTCCGAGGGCCCGGTCTCCGTTGGTACCATGGCGCCGCTGGATTTGTCAGGCGTCGTTTATCCGTTCACGGCGTACGGCTTGCCTGAACGCCTCGAGGCAGAGACGGTGTGCATCCGAGACGCGACGGTTTGGACGTGCGAGGACGAGGGCGTGCTGGAGGGCGCGGACGTGTTGATTCACGACGGCCGGCTGGTTGCGGTAGGCATTGACCTCAACCTTGCGATGTTGTTGCCGGCCGGCGTGACGGCCACGGAAATTGATGGCCGCGGGAAGCACGTGACGCCGGGCGTGATCGACGAACACACGCACATTGCCGTGGACCGCGGCGTGAACGAAGGAACGCAGGCGAGCAGCGCCGAGGTGTGGATCGGGCACGCCGTCGACAGCGAGGACGTGAACATGTACCGCCAACTTTCCGGCGGCGTCACGTGCGCGCAAATCCTTCACGGTTCCGCCAACCCCATCGGCGGCCAAAGCGCGATCATCAAATTCCGTTGGGGCGCCGAGCCTCAGGATCTGCTGTTCGATGAAGCGGTGCCCTTCATCAAGTTTGCGCTCGGGGAGAACGTGAAGCAGAGCAACTGGGGCGACGGCTACCGCACCCGCTTTCCGCAAACCCGCATGGGGGTCGAGCAGGTGTACTACGACCATTTCATTCGAGCGCGGGAGTACGGCCAAGCCCAACTCGAGCACCGCGCCGCCATGCGCAACGCGAAGCGCAAGGACATCCGCGAAGGGAACGGTCCTGTGGCACCTCGGGTTGATTTGGAGTTGGAGACGCTGCTGCAAATCCTCAACGAAGAGCGCTTTGTGACCTGCCACAGCTACCGCCAAGACGAGATCAACATGCTCATGCACGTGGCAGATTCGCTCGGCTTCCGCCTCAACACCTTCACGCACATCCTCGAAGGCTACAAGGTGGCCGACAAAATGGCGGAACACGGGGCCGGTGGTTCGAGCTTCAGCGACTGGTGGGCGTACAAGTACGAAGTGAAAGACGCCATTCCTTACAACGGGGCGGTGCTCCACAACCAAGGGGTTGTGACGGCCTTCAACTCCGACGACGCCGAGATGGCGCGCCGCCTGAACCAAGAGGCGGCCAAGGCTGTCAAATACGGCCGCGTCCCGGAGGAGGAGGCGTTGAAGTTTGTGACCCTCAACCCGGCCAAACTCCTGCATATTGACCACAAGACCGGCTCCCTCAAACCGGGCAAAGACGCCGATGTGGTCGTGTGGTCGGACCATCCTTTGAGCATCAACGCCAAAGCGGAACAGACCTTTGTGGAAGGTGTGCGTTGCTTTGACGTGGACCGCGACCAAGCCTTGCGCGACGCCATGCGCGTCGAACGCGCGCGCCTGACTGCCAAGATGTACGACGTGGGCGAGTCTTCTGGCAGCGGCGGCAAAAAGCGCCCTTCGGAGCGCATCGAATCTCATTACCACTGCGACACCCTGACCGATGAAAACCGCTAAGCAATTTTTCCTTTCTGCCGCGCTCGCCGCGGCGACGGCAGGGGCGTGGTCCCAGCCAACGCCTGCCCCGGAGCAGGAGCGCTCTGTTTTGATCTTGGGTGCCACGGCGCACCTTGGCACGGGCGACGTGCTCGAGGACTGTGCCGTGGGATTCCGCGACGGCAAAATCGACTACGTCGGCCGCAGCTTTCAGGTCAACCGCCAGAAGTACGACGACCTTGTCGACGCCACCGGCCAACACTTGTATCCCGGCTTCATCGTGACCAACACCACGCTTGGCCTCCAAGAAATTGGAGCCGTGCGCGCGACGCAAGACCAGGACGAGGTCGGCACATTCCGTCCCAACGTTCGTTCGGTGATTGCCTTCAACACGGACAGTGAAATTCCTCCTACGGTGCGTACCAACGGCGTTTTGATGGGCCAAATCACGCCCCGCGGTGGCGTCGTCTCCGGTTCCAGCGGCGTCGTGCACTTCGACGGGTGGAACTGGGAGGACGCGGCCATCGCCATGGTGGACGGCATCCACCTCAACTGGCCTTCGACTCACCACCGCCACAACAAAGACGGCAAAATCGACATCCAACGCCGCAAGACGTACGACCAACAGAAGCATGAGATCGAGCGCTTTTTCGGCGAGGCCCAGGCGTACGCCTCCGCGCCTCGGGGCTCCGTGACTGACGTGCGTCACGAAGGCATGCGCGGGCTGTTTGACGGGTCGCTGTGCCTTTACGTTCATACGGACGACGCCCGCGCCATCACCGAGGCAGTGCACTTCAAGCGCGACCTCGGCATCGAACGCATGGCCATTGTCGGCGGCTACGATGCCTACCTCGTGGCGGACCTCCTTCGTGAAAACAACGTGGCAGTCATGCTTCAAAGCGTGCACAGCCTGCCCCGTTTTGCGGACGACGACGTCGACCTTCCCTACAAGCTTCCCAAGCTGTTGATGGACGAAGGCCTCACCGTCGCGCTCCAAGTCGACCAGCGCATGACCGAGATGAATTCCCGGAACTTGCCCTTCTACGCCGGCACGGCCCGTGCCTACGGCCTCACAGAAGAGCAGGCCATCCAGGCTCTGACGCGCAACCCGGCCCGAATCCTCGGCATCGACGACCAAGTCGGCACGTTGGAGCGCGGCAAGACGGCGACCTTGTTCTTGTCCGAAGGGGACGCGCTTGACATGCGCACCAACAGCTTGACGCATGCGTGGATTGAAGGGCGCCAAATCGACCTCGACAACCGCCAGCGCCAGCTGTACCGGAAGTTCCAAACGAAGTACGGGGCCGAGGTCCTCGACGGCCCTGCGACGGACAAATAATCAGTAGCCAGCGCGCTTTCGAACGCGAGCCAACACGTTGGCAGCGATCGCTCGGGCCTTTTCGGCGCCTTTGGCGAGGGCCTCGTCGATTTGGGCCTTGTCGGCCATGAGCTCGTGGAAGTGCGCTCGCTCGTCGGCGAAGCCGTCCACCAAGGCTTCAAGCAAGGCCTTTTTTGCGTGGCCCCAACCGTACCCTCCGGCTTGCAGTTGCTTCGCCATCTCGTCGGCCTGCGCCTCGCTCGCCACCAAGCGATAGAGGCTGTGAATGACGTTGGCCTCGGGGTCCTTGGGGTCTTCAAGGGGCGTGGCGTCGGTGACGATCTCCTTGTTGATCCTGTTTTTGAGCGCCTTGGGGTCGTCAAAGATGTTGAGGGTGTTGTCCCTCGACTTGGACATTTTGCCGCCGTCAAGGCCTGGCACGTACATCGTGGCTTCGCGGGTCTGGGCTTCCGGCAACACAAACGTCTCGCCCATGGCATGGTTGA
Organism: Bacteroidota bacterium; assembly: GCA_041163465.1. Taxonomy (GTDB): domain Bacteria; phylum Bacteroidota; class Bacteroidia; order Flavobacteriales_D; family Sanyastnellaceae; genus UBA11663. The sequence goes on along the minus strand of JBEARC010000038.1, from coordinate 7,627 downwards.
AACGGCTCGCGACATCGCGGGTCATTTCGAGGTGTTGCATTTGGTCTTTGCCGACGGGCACGAGGTCCGCATCGTAGAGCAAAATGTCCGCGGCCATCAGCATCGGGTAGGCAAACAGCCCAGCGTTCACGTCTCCGAGGCGGTCTTGCTTGTCCTTGAAGCTGTGCGCCAAGGTCATGCGCGAGTAAGGAAAGTAGCACTGCAGGTACCAGGCGAGCTCGGTGCATTCGGGCACGTCGCTTTGGCGGTAAAACACCGTCCGCTCCGTGTCCAGCCCAAACGCCATCCACGTCGCCGCAACCGCATACGTGTTTTCACGCAGGGTGGCGCCGTCCTTGATTTGCGTGAGCGAGTGCAGGTCCGCGATGAACAGGAAGCTCTCGTTGGAGCCTTCATTCGCCAAGTCAATCGCCGGCTTGATTGCCCCCAAGATGTTTCCGAGGTGCGGGGTGCCGGTGCTTTGGATGCCTGTCAGGACGCGTGCCATGCCTGCAAAAGTACGCCATCCCATAGGACGTCAAGCGCGGGCGCCAGGGACATCGCAGAACCACGTATGCCACGTGGTTTCTGAAAAGCAGGAATGTCCCAAGGATTGGGTCATCTCCCGCACATCTTGAGGATAGTGATGCGATACGCCCTCGAGATGTGCTTGGATTCGGCGGTATGGGAAATAGAGGATGTCATGACACGAAGGCTGCATGAATTCGTTGGGATCGACCTGGTCAAACCACCTTTTTGCACCTTGAACGTTTTGTCCAAAAAGGTGGTGCTGTGCCAGCACCAATCGATGGGCCTGGAGGTCGTGCAGTTGAAATCGTTCCAAACGATTCACATCGATCTGTACGACTCGGTGCAGCCAGTTGGTTAAGGGCCGGTGATTCGCAATCAGCGCCAGCATCAGGGGTTCGTGAAAATAATTCGGGCTCAACGGGAGTGTGAGCTGGAGTTCTTCTATGAGGTGTTCGTGAAGCTTTTGGATGTCTTCCTCAGGGTGCTGCAACACCTTCACAGTCAAAATCCGACCGGCCAAAGGCTCAGGACAGGGGTGCACCGTTTGTTCCTCGTCGTTGAGCTCAACCAGGGGTTCTCCATTCAGGTGGCGCTCAAGTTGTCCCAAGCAAGACAAGAACACAGCACATTCCTTGGATGGCGGCTTCCTCCGCAACAAGGCTGACCATTGTCCGAAATACCCTTGAAGGGAGGAGTAGTCCACCAACCGGAGGTACACGCCTTCGACCATGGAGGGGTGGGTCAGGATGTCAGGGTTGGGGAGCCTCGGGAGGCTTCGAATCAACTGTCCCAAGGACGCTGCAAAGTGAATTTGATAGGCGTAGGGGTAGTCGTTGGGATCGTACAACGCCTTGTTGAGAAAGGTCAGTGTGCCATTGACATCTTCCGTAAGAATCAGGTGTCGGAGAGTATCGAGAAGCAATTGCATTTTTTCAAGCCCCCGCTCCAAGGATGCTAAAAACGAGAACAGTGGGAGCTTGTCTTGTGACGAGAGCAGTCGGTGCATTGTCGCTTGTTGATGCCAAAACGCCAGCTTGGGCGCGGTCAAATTGTAATGCGCATAGTCGGTGTATCCACAGAATTGCGCAAGGGCATCCAGCGTCTTGCGCTGCGGTACCCCACCTGGAGCAAGACCCCATAGACGACGCAGTGTGTTGTAGCTGACGAAGGTGTCGGTTCGCTGAAGGATCAGCTTGGACAACAGTTCGCAATGCCCACGTTGGGTCACTGCGAATCCGCATGACTTGATCACTTCGTTTTTCAGGCGGGCAATCATGTATCGATTTTGTATCAAACCTACGAAAAACGAATATTATGTTTACACCTCGAACAAACCACCATGAGACAATATTCCTTTTTCGCACTCCTCCTCGGACTTCCTTGTTTCACGCTCACAGCGACAGGTCAAGAGGCGATTCAGTACCCATACAACCCCGATGTGGACAACGATGCGTACATCGCCACGTCGGATTTGACAGGATTTCTTGCTCAATTTGGCCAGGAATTTCAACCTGCGCCAGTCCTGATTGACAGCGTCGATTTGCTGTCTGTCATCCAGATGATGCAAGCCCAAATCAACGCCCTTCAAGCTCAGGTTAACGCCCTCGAATCTTCGTCTGTCCCAGGTTTGGGAGCTTACATGAGCATCGATGACTCTGCCCACACCGTGTTGGTATCAGGCGCCAACTTGCAAGTGGTGAATGGTCTGGGAACCGATCTCAGCCAAAACGGCCTTGGAAACATCATTGGGGGATACAACACCCCTGCCTCGGAATCCGAATTGCTTGAGCGGACAGGCTCGCACAACATCATTGTTGGTCAGGGGCATCGCTACACTGGAAACTGCAACTTGATTGGTGGACAGGACAACTTCGCAAGTGGAACATGGGGAATCGTACTCGGTACGCAAAACGACCTCGCAGGCATCCGTAATGTCATGATTGGGGGCTCCAACAACCAAGCCAACGGTGCTGTCAACGTCGTTCTCGGGGGGGCTGCAAACGCTGTTGATGGCGAGTGGAACGTCGTTCTCGGAGGACAATCCAACCAGGCCAATGGACAAAAAAATGTCGTTCTTGGTGGTCAAGAAAACTTGGCATCTGGTGGAATTGGTGCAATCATGGGCGGAAGAACAAATTCCATCACTGGAGGACATGGCGCAATTGTGGGTGGAACCACGAATTCCCTCATCGGTGATGCTGGATCCATCGTAGGTGGTGAAAACAACTCAATTGGGACAGATTCAACAGACACGAGATACACAGCCGTGGTCGGTGGCCGATACAACGTCATCCTAGAGGGGTATTCCAATTCAATCTTTGGCGGCCAGAACAATCGTTGTGAATCACCCTCCAATGGAGACGGAAGTTTCGCCAACCGTGCCATCTTCGGAGGAATTGGAAATGCGAATCGCGCCCTGTACGGTTCAGCGATTTTTGGCGGGCATGGAAATGTGGCCCAATTGCGCGACGCAGACAATCCTGATTACTACCCAGCCGACTTCCTTTTCGGAGGTGCGGGAAGAGCTTTCGTTGGTTCAACTTCGCCGGCCGGAGGACAATTGATCAACACGACGTTTGGCCCAGGAGACGATTGATACTGGCGTTACACGCACATGAAAAAAGCCCCGCACGCGGGGCTTTTCGTTTCTACAAGTGAGCCTTACGCTCAGCAGAACTCGTCGAACGCCATCTTGAGGTGATCGGCGATCATCTCGGCGGTTCGGCCTTCGATGTGATGACGCTCCACCATGGCGGCCAGGCGGCCATCTTTGAACAACGCCACGCATGGCGAGGACGGAGGGTAGGGGAGCATGAATTTGCGGGCGCGGTCGACGGCTTCACGGTCGACGCCTGCAAACGCGGTCGTGAGGTTCGTGGGCACTTTGCTGTGCTGCACGGCAAGCTTCACGCCCGGACGCATCGAGCCGGCGGCGCACCCGCACACGCTGTTGAGGACCACGAGCGTGGTGCCTTCTTTGGCGAGGGCGGCGTCGACGTCCGCTTCGGTGATCAATTCAGAGAAACCGGCCTCGGTGAGGTCCGCTTTCATGGGGGCTACGAGTTCGGGAGGATACATCATTGTGGAATTTCAGGGTTTGTCAGTCAACACGTTTGACGCGTTGGTGTTCTCGTCCAGCACGGTGGAGCGCAGGAAAAGTTCCTCGTACTGTTCGTCGTGGATGGGCGAAGGCGCGTCGATCATGACATCGCGGCCGCTGTTGTTCTTGGGGAAGGCGATGAAATCGCGGATGCTGTCGCTGCCGCCAAACAAGCTGCACAGGCGGTCAAACCCAAGCGCCAACCCGCCGTGTGGTGGCGCGCCGTATTGGAACGCGTCCATCAAGAATCCAAACTGCGCTTGCGCCTCCTCCGGCGTAAACCCAAGCAGGTCAAACATGCGCGCCTGGACGCCCTTGTCGTGAATCCGAATCGATCCTCCGCCAATCTCGACGCCGTTGATGACCATGTCGTAGGCGTTCGCCTTGACCGCACCGGGATCCGATTCGAGGATGTCCATCTGCTCGGGCTTGGGCGACGTGAACGGGTGGTGCATCGCATGGTAGCGCTTGGTGTCTTCGTCCCATTCGAGGAGCGGGAAGTCGACGACCCACAGTGGCTTGAAGACCTTGGGGTCGCGTAGGCCGAGCTCGGCGCCCATGTGCAGACGGAGTTCGCAAAGCTGCTTGCGCACCTTGTCGAGGTCGCCGCTGAGCATCAAGATCAGGTCGCCCGCCTTGGCACCGGAGTGCGCAGCCCAGGCGGCTTGGTCCTCGGGGCTGAAGAACTTGTCGACGCTCGACTTGAACGTGCCGTCTTCGTTGACTTTGCAGTAAACGAGGCCTTTGGCGCCAATTTGGGGGCGCTTGACCCAGTCGGTCAAGGCGTCGAGCTGCTTGCGGGTGTATTCGGCGCAGCCGGGAGCCACAATGCCGAGCACGGCTTCCGCAGAGTCGAACACGCCAAAGCCCTTGCCTTGCGCCGCAGGTCCGAAGTCCACGAATTCCATGTCAAAGCGCACGTCCGGTTTGTCACTGCCGTAGCGGCGCATCGCCTCGTCGTAGTCCATGCGAGGGAATTCCTCCACTTCGACGTCGAGGACCACCTTGAACAGGTGGCGCACCATGCCTTCAAACGTGTTCAGGATGTCTTCCTGTTCCACGAAGGCCATCTCGCAGTCGATTTGGGTGAATTCCGGCTGACGGTCCGCGCGAAGGTCTTCGTCGCGGAAGCACTTCACGATTTGGTAGTAGCGATCAAACCCGCTCACCATGAGCAGTTGCTTGAACGTCTGGGGACTCTGTGGCAAGGCGTAGAACTGGCCGGGGTTCATGCGGCTGGGCACCACGAAGTCGCGTGCGCCCTCTGGCGTGGACTTGATGAGGTACGGCGTTTCGACGTCGATGAAGCCCACGCTGTCGAGGTACTTCCGCGTTTCGATGCCCACGCGGTGGCGCAGGAACAGGTTCTTTTGGACCGGCTTGCGTCGCAAGTCCAAATACCGGTACTGCATCCGCAAGTCGTCCCCGCCGTCGGTCTCGTCCTCGATGGTGAACGGGGGCGTCTTGGCGGCATTGAGCACCTCAAGGCGCGTCACGTCAATCTCGATGTCGCCCGTCGGCACGCGGTTGTTCTTCGACTCGCGCTCCCGCACAGCGCCTTCCACCTTGATGACAAACTCGCGACCGAGCTTGCGGGCCTGCGTGCAGAGCTCCGCGTTGGAGTCCATGTTGAAGGCCAACTGGGTCAAGCCGTAGCGGTCCCGAAGGTCCACAAACGTCATCCCGCCGAGGTCGCGGGTTCGCTGCACCCATCCGCTGAGCGTGACGTGGGTGCCTGCGTGGTCAAGGCGGAGTTCTCCGCAAGTGTGCGTGCGATGCATGGGACCCCAAAGTTACCACGTCCCGCCCGGGCACGGAAGCGCTTGCCCCGCCTAACTTGCACGCATGAACGTTCGCCTTCGATTCGCTGCGGTTTGGTCCTTGATGTTCGCTGTGGCAACCCCCCTGGAATTCTTCGCCCAAACGTGGCAGCAACAAGTGGATTCCGACATCCGTGTGACCCTCGACGACACCCGCCACGAGTTGCGCGGAGACATCGCGATCACCTACCACAACAACAGCCCGGAGACGCTGGACTTCGTGTGGATGCACTTGTGGCCCAACGCGTACAGCAATGGCAAGACGGCGCTGGCGAAGCAGCAATTCCGGGACGGGGAGATGTTCATGTTCTACGCGATGAGCCGGGACCTGGGCGGCATCGATTCGCTCGCCTTCTCCTCGAATGGACAGGCCTTGGAATGGAGCTACCACCCCGAGCACATCGACATCGCCAAAGTCATGCTCCCTGCGCCCCTTGAACCGGGGCAATCGGTGCAGCTGGGCACGCCATTTCGGGTGGAGTTGCCAAGTGGGAAGATTTCGCGTTTGGGCCATGTAGGCGAATCATACCAAATCACCCAGTGGTACCCCAAACCCGCGGTCTTCGACACCGACGGCTGGCACCCCATGCCCTACCTCAACCAGGGTGAATTCTACTCCGAGTACGGCACCTTCGACGTCCGCATCACATTGCCCGAGAACTACACCGTAGGCGCCACGGGCGATTTCGTGCCGGGTTCGGAAGACAACGCCGCGGAGTGGGCGCGCCTCGACAGCCTTGTTGCGGCGACCGAAGATTGGCGTGACCGGGGTGGGTGGGAAGACGCGACCAATGACTTTCCTCCTTCATCCGAGCGTATGAAGACGCTTCACTACCGCCAGTCGCGGGTGCACGACTTCGCATGGTTCGCTGACAAACGGTACAAAGTGCTGCGCGGCGAGGTGCTCTTGCCGGGTGAAGACCGCGTGGTGACGACGTGGTCCATGTTCACCCCTGAAAGCGGCAAGCTGTGGCAGCGCGCCCCGGAGTACCTCCACGACGCGACGTACTACTACTCGCTTTGGAACGGCGATTACCCCTACGACCAAGTAACCGCGGTGGACGGAACGATTTCGGCGGGAGGCGGCATGGAATACCCCAACGTGACAGTCATTGGGAGCACGGGGTCGGCCTCAGGGTTGGAAACGGTCATCGTCCACGAGGTGGGCCACAACTGGTTCTACGGCATCCTTGGAAGCAACGAGCGCGACAACGCCTGGATGGACGAGGGCATCAACTCGTTCAACGAGACCCGCTACATCCTGACGAAGTACGGGGAGGACAAGGGCCTGAATTTCCTCGTGGGCAACAGCAACCTCGCCAAGCGATTCGACGTCGACGATTTTCGCTACAAGTGGATCGACGAGTTGAGCTACTTGTTTCCAGCACGCCTGGGCGTCGACCAACCCATGCAGTGCCACAGCAACAGCCTCACGTCCCTGAACTACGGTGCCATCGTCTACAAAAAGACCGCAGCCGCGTTCGCCATGCTGCAGTCCCACTTGGGTACCGAACGCTTCGACGCGGCGATGCAGGCGTACTTCGACACATGGAAGTTTCGCCACCCATCGCCGGCCGATTTGCAGGCAAGCATGGAAAAGTCCACCGGAGAGGACCTGTCGTGGTTCTTCGAAGATTGGGTCCAAACAACCAAGCGCAACGACCTCAAGCTCACGGCTGCAAGCGCCAAACGGGGAATCCACGTCAAAAACGTTGGTGAGTTGTCGTCTCCGGCGCGCGTGACCGGCCTGGTCGGCGACTCGGTCGTGGCGGTCGTTGATTTGCAACTCTTGCCACCCGGCGAGGTCGGCGAAGCGCCTTGCCCTCAGGTCGATGTGGATCGCTGGGTCTTGGACCACGACCGCTCCACCCTTGACTACAACCGCAAGAACAACGAGCGTCAGACACGTGTGTTGGGCGGGATGGAGCCTCTGCAGGTGCGGATGCTGACCCGGTTGGAGGATCCGGAACGGACGCAGCTGTTTTGGGCGCCTGCGATGGGGTGGAATTACCACGACGGGTTGATGCTTGGAGCCACCCTTCACAACTCCGCGCTTCCGTGGCGCGACGTGACGTGGCGGTGGACGCCCCTGGTGGGCCGGGATCAATACCAAGGCGGCTTGAATCTCGAAGGTCTCCTGGCGGTCGAAGGACGACATGGTGATTTCAGTTGGGCGCTGAAGAGCCGTCGGTTTGGG
>JBEARC010000037.1:0-5497 GCA_041163465.1 Bacteroidota bacterium | reverse complement strand
ATTCACGATGCTTGGTTCGACGACCTCGACAAGTTGATGAACCAAACGCCCGTGCAAGCCAACGCAACTGCGGAGATTCCCGACCCGAAGCAAGGCCATGATTCAGAGGCTTAACGAAGCTGGGGGGCCCACCCAGGTCGCGGCGCAATTCTTCTATGTAAAGACACGTTTTTGAATGCCCGCATGATTTACTTTGAACGTGATTTGTGAACGGATTGGCACACGAAAAAGACACAGATGCAACACGAAAACACATCTTCACGCATCTAGTAGCGCCTGCAACAAGTGAGATTCACACTTTCGCGGTGCTTTTCACACAACCATGAACTTCGCCAATTCACTCCTCCGCGTCTTTGCCCTCATGGTCACATCCGGGTTGGGAGTTCTTGGCAACCTCTTCCAGGCACAAGTCGAGCCCCCCTTCGTTTCTCGCCCCAACCACATGTGGTGGAAGTCAACCGCTGGCTTCGAAAACTTGCCAATTGTGCCAATTCTTGGCACCCAAGGGGACTTCAATCAAGACGGACTCCAAGACATCCTCGTTGGGGATGACTCCGACATGTTTGTTGCCACAAACACTCCATGGGGCCTGAAGCCCTGGGAAACCATGTCACTCGACCAGGGCGGAATCAAATACCTTGTTTGGGACGAGGAGGAGAAAGTCCTTTGGGTTCAACGTACATCTCCCGATAGAGTGGAGGTGCGGCGGTGGAGAAACAACCAATTCACGCTTGAGCATGCCTTTCCAGGATCTCCTGAGAATTTGACGTTGAGTCCCGGAACGGGTGTGTTGTCTCTGAAACGAAGGGGGCTCGAATTGGAGCTTCTTCGTGCAGACGGAACTTCTGAAGTGCTTGTGAAGGAAGCTTTCGAACTAACCAATGCGTGGCTTTGGGAAGACGTCAAGAACCAAACACAAGCCCTCATCCTCCACGAAAAATCAGAGGGTAAGGTGGGGCTGTCATTGGCGAGCTTCCGAGGTTGGGAATCCCCACAATGGTGGGAGGATACCCAACTGACTTCTCATTGGTTCGTGGACGTTTCACAGGAAGAAGATGGCGCTGTGCACCTCCGCATCGTGGGTGCTGATCATCAAGGCTTGTGGCACAAATCCGTGAAAACTTCTTCTGGAGAAGTGGTCCGCACATGGCGGTCATCCGATCTGCTTGGAGAAGTCCAAATCCATGCGCCGCGTTACGTGGATTCTCGCATTGAATTGATGACCCACAACCCCATGACCTCTGTGGTTCGTGCGGTCACGCTCAACGCCAAATCTGGCTCGTTGGAAGAGAACACCATTTTCGAGGAAATCGCACATGTGCCCTTTGTCCTCGATGTCGACCTGAAAGGCGACGGCACCCGTGAGTGGATGTACCCCGTGTCTGAAAAAGCCTCGTGGAGCGTGGTGAACAACTGGTCTCATTTGTCCCAACGTTGGATTTGGCAGGACCTCGAACAACCCTGGGAAGGAAATTATCCTGAGGGCCTTGGACAGGTTTGGATGGAGGGTTTGAACAGTTTGGAAGGGGTCCGTGAAATCTGGATGCATCGAGGCAAACTCCACGCCCTCACTTCCCAATCGTGGTGGACCGTGGAGTCGAACGAGCCGACAACCCTGACGCCTGCTCCTGCCCTCGAGAACTTGGCGGAGACTCCACACTCGCTGCAACTTGTCGTGCCTTATTTGGAATTGGGAGACCACGGGACAGGGTCCTTCGTACCCGGCATCGCAGAGATCACACCGCACGTTTGGCACCACCTCGCGTTTTCCAGGGACGAGGACAACGAAACCAAGGCATGGTTGGATGGGAAGTTGGTGTTTCAAGGCAAAAGCAAAAGCCTCAACTACTTGTACAATTCGCTCCTCGTCGGAGCGAGCTTTGGACACCAATGGGACAATCATGGAGCTGTGTCCGTCGACCGCTTGGTGTTGTCGGGGTCCACGTGGAGTGACGACGACGTACAATCGATGAACAAAGGGGAAGACAACTTGGGCCCCGGGCAGTATACGGAGCGCTGGGAGTTCGACGATCCAAGTTTTGCAAGTGAGCGACGCAAGCGTGCCATGCTTCTTTATTCCGAACCCAGGCTGGAGGAAGGTCTTCATGGAGGTTGCGTCACAATGGATGGGAAAGATGATGCGCTCCGAACGTTTTTGGCAGTGCCCAAAAAAGGAATTTCGATCAGTTTCTTTTTCCGCTTGAACGAAGAAGAGATCACCCGACCCCAGAACATTGCAACCCTGTATGGCATGTACAACACGTGGTTCAATGTCGTTTGGCAGCCCACGTCATTTCTCGCGCAACCACATGCAACATCCGGCGTCATCACCACCCCTGCAGGGTGCCGCATTTCGCCCTCAGCATGGCCCACAAAAAGTACTCCGTTTGTTCACGAAGGTGCCCTGTATCTTCTTGATTCCAACAACATCATCTTGGAAGAGGGACCGCTCGGATGGCAAGCCGCGGACATGCCACCTCGTAAAATGAAAGGGCGAACAGGGCACCCATGGCTCTCGAACAAGCAAGTGCATCTTGTCGACAATGAACTCAACCTTTGGACCTGGTCGAAGGAAGAGTCTTGGCGGTCTGAAGGACCTACAAACTTTTCGGAAGCCGTGATTCCTGTCGCTGCAGAAGAAGGCATGTTGGTGCGTTCAGACAGCGTTTGGACGTGGTGGCATGACCCCTCACTTCCCGGCCTTCAACAGGACGTTGCCTTGGGTCAAGTGTCAGGCATCAGCTCCTCTCCTGCGGGAGATGTGTTGCATTTCTCCAAAGGCCAAACGCGGTCTTTGAGCCCTGTTCGTGGACAGCAAGGAACGGAGACCCCGCCACTTGTTTCAACGTCGAGCTCCGACAAACGAAACTTGTTGCTGGCGTGCATGGCTCTCACGGCATTAACCTTTGGCCTCTTCCGCCTTCGCAAGCCGAAAGAAATCTCGGACGTTCAAAAAACAGGCATTCCCAAGGAACTCCGGACTCCAATCAACGCCTGGGTTGCCCTCAACCGTGAGGCATTGGATACGCATGAACTCGACCTCCTCCTGTCCGATTCCTCCCACGAAAGCGATGAAACGCGACGTGGTCGGCGCTCAAGATTCATTCGGGAAATGAATGCTTGGGGGCAATTGACTTTCAAGAAGGATGTCGTCATTCGTGAAAGAGATTCCCATGACCGGCGACGTGCAGTATACCTTCTTGACCCGAGTGTCATGGACATGTTCAACGGCGACAAAGAAGATTGAACCTCTTGTGAAGAGACTTGTTTTCTTCGCATGTTTTCGTCCCTTGCCACCCAACTTCTTCGGCTGCGATTCAGTGCCATCTTTTCTGCCATGTTGACGTCTTGTACGGGTGAGGAAACTCCTGCATGGGAGGTTGTGGAGTGGCGATTCGGCATTCACGAGACAAGCACCTGGCGTCCCCTGAACGACGGGGTCATGGGAGGCATGTCGTCAGGTCGCATCGCGTGGGAGGAGGAATCCTTGGTTTGGAATGGTACCACGTCCTTGGCCAACAATGGGGGGTTCGCCTCCATCAGGAGCCCTTGGGGGGAGACCAACCTCTCCGGTATGGGTCAAGCTGTGGTGGTCTGCCGCGGATCCGGTGGCCCGTTTAAGTTGGTCCTGGAGACTTCTGAGCGCTGGTGGATGCCCTATGCGTACGCGTCGTTTCATCCGTCCTCGGATTGGCAAGAAGTGGTGATTCCCCTGCGTGAGTTTCGTTGGAACATGGCGCGCATGGGAGACCTCAAGGCGGTATCGGCATCGGAACTAGGGAGCGTGCTTCGGGTTGGGTTGATGAAGTACGACGGCACTGCCCAGCCTTTTGAATTGGAGGTTCGTTCGATCTCGTTTCAGGGCGCCGACTGACGGCCCTCGTGGTGCGCCGGCTCGTGGGTCGTCAACCACAACAGCGCCTCGCCAAACCGAGCGCCCCAGTCTGACTCGAAGTGCCTCGCCCCATGGTAGGACCGCACTGTGAATGTCTGTTGCAACGAATCGAGGTACGCTCCCATGTCGTCGACCCCGGTCTGCAATTGCGTTTCCAGTCCTACTGTGCCGTTGTCAATCCACATGGGCACGCGGTTGCCAGACCAGCTCCGGGCGCGCAACGAATCGACGTAGCTGAAGCCGTTGTAAGCAAAGGCCGGGGACATACACATGGCGGAGGCGAAGACGTCGGGGTGCCGCTCGGCCGCGATGAATGAAATCAGTCCTCCCATCGAAGCGCCGGCCACGGTGACGGGCAGGTCCTGAGCCATGCCTTGACTCGATTGGACAAACGGGACGAGCTCCTCGGCGAGCCAAGCCACATAGGTCACTCCCGCCGGGCCCGGACCGTAATCGCTGGACCTGTCGTCGGTGCAGGCGACGGCTAGCACGGCCGTTCGTGGCATCGCCCCTTCCCGAACGAGCCCGTCGAGTACCTCGTCGACGCCCCAATCCACGCCGAAATTGGCGGTGGCGGGATTGACGACGTTTTGGCCGTCGTGCATAACGACCAAGCGCGAGACGGGCGTCGGCGGCTCCGTCTCGGGAGGCCACCACAGCCACACGCTTCGTGGCAACAACCCCGGCGGCATGAAAGTGCCGAGGGAATCGAGACGGCCCGTGATTTGACCCACCACACGTTGCTGGGATTCGGAAGAACTCCAAGCCGTGACGGTGTCCACCAGAAGCGTGTCACAGTTCAGCGAAATGGTTGCGTTGCTTCGCTTGAATCCATCCCGATCCAAGGCTTCATGGTCCCACGTTCCAAGGGTGTACTTGAATTCAAGGGTGGAACCTTCCACCCATGCAGACTTCTCCCAAGTTTGGCCCCCTATGTACTCCATGCGAAGGCCGTCAGGCAGCCAAGGACCCCATCCTGCGGGAGAGCCCGCAATGAACACGGCCGAATCCGGAGGCAACCCGGGAGCGTGAAGCTGGAACTTCACCACCGTGTACGGCCGGTTGGGCACGAAATTCGAAGGCGAAGGCGCAGATGCTTCAGTCAAGATCCGATGTTGCATGCCTGCGAGCGCCGAGACGACGACAAACGGCGCCACGCTGAACACCACCGCGGCAACGGGTTTCTTCAGGGCGAAAAACAACCATTGAAGCACCAACCCCACACCGAGCACGCCCAGAGCCACGACAAAACTGCCAATCAACCCCCAAGCCTTCGGGTCGCCAAGCACCTCGGGAGAGGTGAATATCATGGCCGACATACCCAGCGCTACAAAGGTGAAAAACCCCACCACCAACTCAGCACAAGTCGCCAACACCAACCACAAGGCCAGAGCAATTCGCATGCTGCAAAGTACGGCGCCCAGGCCTCGAGCGCGATTCACATGAAAACGCGCGAAACGTGACATGCAAGAAATGTAACTTTTGTCACATTTCCTTACCTTGCCTTCAAACCCTTACGTTTCTTTTCATGAAAACTTCCACCACACTCGCCATCCTCGGTGTGTACCAAACCCTCATTGGCTGCATGGCCATGTTTTTTGC
>JBEARC010000036.1:0-5260 GCA_041163465.1 Bacteroidota bacterium | reverse complement strand
GAGGCCTGCAAGCGCAGTTGTGTACCGTCGAGGGCACTGTGGTGGATGCCTTGACCAATGACCCCCTCATTGGTGCCTACATCAAGTCAGGGAACAGCGTGGTTGCGACCGACTTCGACGGGAAATTCAGTGTGGCCCTTCCGAAGGGAGTGGCCATGCTCGAAGTGTCTTACATCGGGTATGCCGCCCAACAAAGGCAGGTGGAATGCACCGGGTCCACAATGCAAGTCAGATTCCGCATGGAGACACTCATCATGGAAGAGGCAGTCGTGTCTGCGGATGTGGTCATCTCGCGCAAGACGCCGGTGGCTTTTACAAACGTGTTGCCCGCCCAGATTCAAGAGGAGTTGGCAGGACGTGACCTGCCGCTGGTTCTCAACACCACACCGGGTGTGTATGCTACCCAAGGGGGAGGGGGAGACGGAGATGCACGTGTGACCATTCGTGGATTCGACCAAACCAACCTGGCTGTCATGGTGGATGGTGTTCCCATGAACGACATGGAAAATGGGTGGGTTTACTGGAGCAACTGGGCAGGGTTGGATTTGGTGGTGCGAACCACCCAAGTGCAGCGTGGACTGGGCGCGAGTAAGTTGGCCATTCCCTCCGTCGGAGGAACCATCAACATTTTGACCGGCGGAGACGAATCTGCCAATGGGTCAATCAATTATCAATCCGAAATCGGGTCCTACGGATACTACAGAAACAGCCTCAGTGGTGTGTTTGGAAACCAGCAGAAGGGATTCTTGCACTTCACCGGTTCATACAAATCCAACCGTGGTTTCGCCAACGGTTTGGAATCGGAGACCTACGCCTATTACCTCAAAGGACGCAAGTCGATTGGCAACCACAACCTCAGTTTGACCACCTTTGGCGCACCTCAACGTCACGGCCAGCGGGCTTTCCAGATGCAAATCTTTGAGTTTGATTCTGACCTCGCCCAACAATTGACAGATGAGGCAGGGCAAGAGGAATTGGCTGAAGTGCTTTCGGAGCTTGACGAGACGTCGATTGTGTCAAGAGGCCGTGAATTCAATGAATTCATGGTGAACTACCAAGAAGTTTTCTACAATTACAACGAGGAGACAGGCCAAATCGACACGACCTATGGTGACGTTCGTCGGTACAATTCCCGTCAAAACTTCTATTTCAAGCCCATTGTCACTGTGCGTGACGTGTGGAGCTTGTCGGACAAGTCAACATTGACAACCACAGCCTATGCCAGTTTTGGTACGGGCGGGGGGGAAGCCTTGTCAAGCACGCCCAGTGATCGCACTGCAGATGGCGAGTTGGATATGCAAGGAACGTGGGATTCGCACCAACTGTTCGAGTTTGGGCCCAACGGCCTGAACGTGGATGAAAATGGAGAGCGCAAGGGATCCAATTTCATTCGCATTGCGCACAATGATCACCGGTGGTTTGGCGCATTGTCCAATTTCTCAACCCAGCTTTCCGATGCGTTGAATTTCAGCGCAGGGGTAGACGCACGTCACTACACAGGGAGTCATTACCGCACGTTGGGAGACATGTTTGGTGCCGATTACTACGATGCGCCTGACGACCGTCGAGACCAAAACGCGGACTTTGAAACCCCCCTACGAGAAGGAGACAAGTATTACTACCACGACGATGGTCAAGTGGCATGGGGTGGAACGTACCTCCAATTGGAGCTCGACAAGTACAATTATTCCGCCTTCATCAACGTGAGTGGAGCCCAGAGCTGGTACCGAGCCATCGATTATTTCCGTCCTCGCGTGGTGACGTTGAACGACACCATCTACGAGGTCCGGTCAACGGATGAATATCGGGTGCTTGGGGAAACCGAATGGATGATAGACACCACCTTCGTGACCGCTGCTCACCCCGGTTTGTCCACCTTCACGACGGACTGGGAGCGCTTGAACAGCGCCACGATCAAGGCAGGCGGAAACTACAACTTCAACGAGTGGGTCAACGCTTACACGAACGTGGGCTACTTGAGCCGAGCTCCCTTGTTCAATTCGGTGTTTGACCTGAACAACAATGTGATCCAAGGGTACGAAAATCAATATGTGAAGGCGGTGGAAGCTGGTGTGAAGGTTGCCAAGGGCAAATTCGCGAGCAATGTCAACGCCTATCGGACGGGATGGGAAAACAAGCCGGTGAACCGATTCTACGGAGTTTCAGGATTGTGGCAGGATCCAGAACTGTCGGTGTATGCCGATACCTCCACGGTGGCAGGTCGGGAGTTCTTGATTGCCTTGGTTGAAAGCGATGCAAGTGCAGAAGAGTGGGGCCAAGTCGCGGCATCCGTCATCAACGATGTCGATCGCAGCCTGGGATACAACTTGTTGAATGCCGATGCCGTGCATTCCGGGATTGAATGGGACTTTGCCTACACGCCGACCCCTCAATGGGATGTGCAAGGTGTGGTGTCAGCGGGAAACTGGCGTTGGACCAGCAACGAACAGGTGGAGTTGGTCAACAGCACGACCAACTCGTTCATCACACGCGTTTCCGATGGAGGTGTTGCGGATACCTTGGTCAACCTTGACGGGGTGCGGGTTGGTGATGCGGCCCAGCGTCAAATCTCTGCGGCCGTGAGCTTTCGTCCCAAGCGAGGGACGTATGTGTCGCTGAGAAACACGATGTTTTGGCAACACTACGCCAATTTTTCGCCGGGTGATGTCATCACAGGAGGAGCCCCCAAGGATGTCTGGGTGACTCCGTCGTATGCCCTTCTCGATGTCAACGCGGGCGCCTCTTTTGATGTGTCGGCTCAAGCGAAGTTGCGTTTGCGCTTGAGCGTCACCAACGTCCTGAATGCACTCTACGTTTCGGATGCGACCAACAACTCTCAGTATGCACCCAGGCCCTACGGCTTGGAGGGAGGTTCAGGCCGTGCGGAGGTGTTTATCGGGCCTCCACGCATGGTGCGGTTGAGCGCGGTGCTTGAATTGAAAGGATTGCAGAACAAGAACCCCAAAGAATGAATTTGAAATTGACGTTGGCCTTCGTGGCTACCACCATGACCACAATTGCTGTGGCACAAGACAACATTCTCGACGCACGCGAGAACTACAACATTGGAGATGTGGTCACGGTTACCGGGGTGGTGACGAGCGACGACAACCTCGGTTCCGTTCGCTACCTCCAGGATGCCACGGCCGGGATCGCCTTGTATCCCGGTGCCGATTGGTCGTCGTGGGAAGCGACACCTCAAATTGGAGACAGCCTCAGCGTGACGGGCGAAATCACTGAATACAATGGGTTGTTGGAAGTTGGACCCAACTTAACGGCAGTGGATTTCTTCGGGGCGGGCATGTTGCCTGAGCCGTTGGAGATCACACCAGCCCAAATGGACGAAAGCCTTGAAGGTCAACTTGTACGCATCAATGGAGTGACGTTTCCGCTCGCGGGAACCTTCATCACGGGCAACAGTACCTATGATTTCAACGCCGCAGGAGAGTCGGGCGTGATTTACGTGCGCACAAGCAACACGCTGGTAGGTGAAGAATTGACAGGATGCGAAGTGGACATGCTTGGGATTGTCTCGCAGTTCTCGTTCGACGGGTTTGGCGGGTACCAACTGTTGCCTCGAGGTCCGATGGATTTGATTCCTGCGTCCGCACTGTGTTACACGTCTCCAGTGTCCCAAACCAACCTCGCCACGACCAGCTTCACCTTGTCGTGGACCACGGATTTGGCCTGCGACGGCTCGGTGGAATACGGGCTCACGGAAGACCTTGGCATGACCGCAAACGCAGAGACGGGAAACACCCCCAGTCATGTTGTGAACCTCGAGGGCCTCGAGCCCGGAACCATTTACTACGCGCGTGCGGCATCGACGCTCGATAACGGATCAACGGCGTATTCGACAATCCGGCCCTACGCCACGGTGTCTGAGAGTTCGGGAAACATTCACGTCTACTTCAATGGTGCTGTGGACCACAGCGTGGCCACGGAGGAGTTGGCGCTCTCGCTTGGTACCGACATGAACGATACGGTGGCTGCTTGGATCATGAGCGCCCAACATACCTTGGATGTGGCGGCATACAACCTTGGAGACCAAACCGTGGAGGATGCCGTGAACGCGGCTGCGGCCAACGGTGTTCAAATCCGTTGGATTTACGAAGGCACCAACGCCAACGTTGGCTTGATGAACCTCGACGCTTCTGTGGCCACCCACCCACGCACCGACGGGGAGGGCAGCGGCATGCACAACAAGTTCATCATTGGAGACGCCGATTTTGCGGAATCTGCATTCGTGTTGACAGGTTCGACGAACCTGACGACAGGGCAGCTCGTCAGCGACCTGAACAACGCGATTGTGTTTGAGGACCAGAGTTTGGCGCGTGCCTACGAGTTGGAGTTTGAGGAAATGTGGGGCAGTCAGGGCATGACGCCTGACGCGGCCAACAGCAAGTTTGGTGCGGACAAGACCTGGAACACCCCCGTAAACTTTCTGGTGGGGGGAAGCCCGGTGGAGTTGTATTTCTCGCCCACAGACGGCACCAACGCCGCCATTCTTGCGGAAATCGAGGCTGCCAACGCAGACTTTGAATTCGCGCTTCTGACCATGACCCGCGACGATTTGGGCTCGGCGATTGTTGAACTCAACCAAAGCTTCTTCGTGAGCCCGGTTGGCGTGATTGAGCAAGTCAACACAACAGGAAGCGAATTTGACAACTTGATCAGCAACGGCGTGCAGGTGTACGCCCACACGTTGAGCGGAGATTGCCATCACAAGTATGCGATTGTCGACCACAGCGACGTGACCTCGGATCCGCTTGTCATCACGGGCTCGCACAATTGGTCTTCCAGTGCTGAAAGCGTGAACGACGAAAACACAGTGATTGTGCATGACGCGAGGGTGGCCAACCTCTACCATCAAGAGTTCCGTGGAATCATCAATGCCTTGACGGGTAACACGGATGCGGTGGTCGAAGGCTCATCGACCGAATGGGTCCTGATGCCTAACCCTGCGCGCGAGCAGGTGTGGGTGAGTGGCCTTTCGGCAGGCGACGTGGTGTCGGTTTGGGACATGAGCGGCCGACGTACCGAAGTGGACCAATGGACGCAAGGCGGCGTGGTGCAATTGGAATTGGCCGGGTTGAGGGCCGGCATGTACACGGTTTCGGTGACGCACGGTTCGGGTCACGTGACCACAAGCCGTTTGGCGGTGCACTGAAAAACCTTCGATTCCCAGGAGGTTCAATCCCTGGTCCGTGTGGTGTATTTTCATCACATGGATCAGGGATTGTCGCAAATGTGGGCCAAC
>JBEARC010000035.1:0-24481 GCA_041163465.1 Bacteroidota bacterium | reverse complement strand
GAACATTCACAGCCACGGATGAGTGTGGAAATCAATCGCAAGCCGTTCAAACCATTCAGATCGTGGACACCACAGCCCCTGAATGGATGTGGGTGCCTGTCGACTATACGGCGGAGTGCAGCGACGACCATCCCCTGGAAGCCGCGCAGGCATCTGACAATTGCGGCGTTGTGACGATGGAAATCGATGCGGACACCCTGGCGGGTGCATGTCCCCAAGCCTACACAGTCATCCGAACGTTCACTGCGACGGATGACTGTGGCAATGCAACGACAGCCACACAAACGATTCACATTGTGGATACCACGGCGCCAAGTTTGACCTTGGAGCCTGAGGTCATCCTCAGCTGCGAAGACTACCCCACGTCAGCCTTGTTCGCAACGGCTGAGGATGCGTGCGATGGTGCAACCATCACCTTTGAGGATGTGCCCGTGAGTGGAGGTTGTGTCATGCCTTACGGAGCGTTCATCCGAACCTACACGGCCACGGATGCCTGTGGTAATTCATCCACTGCAGAGCAGATCCTCACCATCGTCGATGATGTCGCGCCGGTTTTTGATGTTGTGCCATTGGATGTATCCGTGGCATGTGGTGAGGAGGTGGTCCTGGAAGACGCGTCGGCCTATGACAACTGTTCTTCCGTGGAGTTGAGCCTTGCCGTGGATACTCTTTGGGGTGACTGCGAGGGCAGTTTTGACGTGGTGAGGACGTGGACGGCTTTGGATCAATGTGACAATGCAAGCACGGCCACTCAGACCATCTCCGTCTACGACGATCAGGCACCTGTGTTTACAATCATCCCTGCGGACTATACGCTGGAATGCCTTGAGGATCCTGTGTTTGAAGAGGCCTATGCCATCGACAATTGTTCTTCCTTGACCTTGACGGAATCTCTTGTCATGGAAGAGGGGGGATGTGAAGCATCGTATACGTTGGTCAGAACCATCACGGCGATGGATGCTTGTGGCAACGCAAGTTCCGTGGTTCAAACCATTCAAGTGGTGGACTTGTCTGCGCCGTCCTTCACGTTTGTGCCTGTAGATCAAACCGTGCAGTGCACAGAAGAGATTCCTTTCGACGTTCCCATGGCAGAAGATGCTTGCAGCGAGTTCTCATTGACGTGGGTGCAGGACACCTTGGATTCAGGATGCGGTCATGTCTTTGACCTTGTCAGAACGTGGACCGCGACGGATGCTTGTGGCAATTCGTCCGAAGTGAGTCAGGTGATTTCAGTGGTAGACAGCGAAGCCCCTCAAGTGACCTTTGCATGCGGATTGACCAATGGAGAGGTTGTCGAGGTGTGTTGCGAATCGTTGAATGGTCTTGTGATGGTTCCCGAGGCATGTGAAATTGCCGCGGTGGACAACTGCCAAGAGGTTCCAAACGTGGCGTTGACCGAGACGTATAGCGGTGAATTTGCACCGACTGAAACGGTGGATCGTTGGTGCGTCATCACCGATCCACAGCCCTTGGCCTCGGGTGAGACTTGTGACAATTTCGCGCCCATGAGCGTGCACCTGTACAGTTTCCCGGGTGCTTCGATGTACAACACCCTGCATGGCACGGTGGCCCATCATGTGGATGGAACCATGACGTACAGCATGGAGGTTGTTGCCATGAACAATCCCAACGCTGGGTGGACCATGACCTTGAGTTACTCTGCTCCCATGTCTTGGGAAGAATGGATCGACCAGCCAGGGGCACATTCATACAAGTCGGATTGTGGACTTGGCGATCACACCACCTGGGAATACGCGATGATGGAAGAGGGGACAGCCCTGGGCTGGGGAGAATACGAAGGGTCCGAGTTGACATTGATGCATCAGCCAGTCAATGGATACTTTGGATTCCAAATCGGTGAGGGGGCCAACAACAAGAATGAAAACTACGGGTTCAGTGGATGGTTCTATCTGAATGGAACCTTTCAAGGTGCGCCCGTCATGGCCTCCGGCGACGTCTTTGGTGAGTTGGATTGTTGCCAGCCCTGGACGTTGGAACGTCTGTATGAAGTGTCGGATTGCGCGGGCAACCTCACCACCTTCGGGTACGAAGTTCACATGACAGGTTTGGCTTGCGTGCCCGATGAAGAGGATGGCATCGAAGGAGCTTCGGAGGATGCGTCTTTGGTGACGCCCAAGGATTTGATTCAGATCAACGATTTGATGCCCAACCCTGCCTCTGACATGGTTCAATTCACCTTGCTTGCAGAAGAGGTCGGTCCTTCAGTTCAAGTGGTTTTGACCACCATGTCAGGCACTGAGGTGATGGAAATCTACCAAGGTGACTTGGTCGCTGGATGGCCCACACCGGTGATGTTTGATGCGAGTGGGTTGGACGTTGGAATGTACCAATTGCGATTGACGGCCAAGAATTTCTTGACGACTCGAAAGCTCATGGTTGTTCATTGATGGACTCGATATGACCAAGAGAAAGGCATCCACACAGGGGTGCCTTTTTTTTTGGCATTTGACGGAGCTGACCTTGGTTTGGGTGTCTGTAGGCGACTCGGATTCTCACTGCGAGGTTCCCGTTCGCAAGCGTTTGTACCAACGAATGGCCAACCCCAAAGCCACGGCCAGCCCCACAATCCCTACCACCCCTTTCAACCACGAGACCGCGTCCTTGTAGACCGCAAGGAACACACAGGCGACCAAAATCAGGGTTGGGACTTCATTCAACACGCGGTATGTGGTCGAGGTCCATGGTGCTTCGCGGTCGCGAAGGGTTCTCCACACCCGATGCCCCAGGATTTGGTATCCCAGCAGGGCTCCCACAAAACCGAGTTTCACATGCATCCATGGCTGAGAAAGCCACGCAGGAATGTGATGCAGCATGCCGACGCCAAAAATCACAGCCAGGATCGAGGATGGCCACGTGATGGCAAGCCAGAGTCGGCTCTCCATGATCCGGAACTGAGCGACCAGGGCGTCGCGGACGGGGCCTGGGGTTTGGTCTTGAGCTTCGCGGTGGTACACAAACAAGCGAAACATGTAAAACAACCCCGCGAACCACGTCACGACGAAAACGATGTGCAAGGCCTTGAGCAGGGTGTACGACATTTGCAGAGCTTGAGCGTTTCAAGCACAAACATCGCCCACATGACCCAAGTTCGCCATCCGCAAGACACGTTCAGTTCCACGGTGCGCATCGTGTTGCCCAACGACACCAACACGCTCGGCAATTTGATGGGAGGCAACTTGCTGCATTGGATGGACATCGCGGCTGCCGTGAGTGCCAACCGGCACTGTCGGCGCGTGGTGGTGACCGCGGCGGTGAACAACGTGTCGTTTGACCGGCCCATCAAGTTGGGCGACGTGGTCATCATTGAGTCGCAGGTGACGCGGTCTTTCAACTCTTCGATGGAAGTGTATTTGGAGGTGCTGGTGGAAAATGCCGCCAGTGGAGAACGCTGTCGTTGCAACGAGGCGTACTACACGTTTGTGGCGGTGGATCAGTTGGGAGCGCCCATATCGGTTCCCCCGCTGGTGCCCGTGTCTGCGGTCGAGAAAAAACGGTACGACGGGGCGCTTCGCCGTCGGCAGCTGCGTTTGATTTTGGCAGGAAAGTTGAAGCCCGAAGACGCCACGGAACTCAAGGCTTTGTTTGATTGAGAAGGCCACGAAGCCAGGCAGCCACCTGGACGGGGTCCACGTGCTGGCTGCAGCGTTGGGGGTGGTGGGGGTCGTTGGAACGGGTGTGTCTGCAGGTCGCCCCGTGCTTGGAGCATGGCCTGGATTCGTCGCCGCGTGGAAAAAACTGCTGGCTCGAAGGGTGAGGGCGCCATGGGGCCAAACCCAAGGCAGGCCGTGTGCATCCCCACACGGTTCCAAGGGGTGTCCCAACGGCTGACGCCAGGTGCATGGTGACGGTGTCTCCGGAGATGACAGCGTCAGCATCGGCGATTGACCGGGTGGTTTGTGCCAAGGTCCAAGTACCGACGTGGTCGATGACTTCGGGGTGTTGTCGTTGCAACCGATGACTCCTTGCCTTGGCATCCGGTCCTCCCACCAACACGATGTCGCGCCCTGACTCAAGGCAAGTTTGCACGACCGCATCGACCACGGCATCCGACAGATGTTTTCCTGGGTGGGAGGAGCCCAGACTGAGGACGACATGCCCGGTTGGGTCGGAGGAGGTCGAGGGTGCCATGTGAAGCCTGCCCCACGCTTGGGGTCCCCACAATCCACGAGGGTTCGATTCTCCCGGGTGCCGGGATTCGGAGGGATTGTCTGCTTTCGAGGGCAACACGTCCGGGGCCGCAATGCCGAAAGGTTTGACCACGTCAAAGCATCGTTCCACAAACGGTTTGACAGGACGTTTCCGCCAACCTTGAACCAAGGTCCAGCGCGCCCAAACTTCTTTATCCACCAGCAGCGTCAACACCTTCAAGTCTCTGGCCAAGGATCTTGACCGTACATGCCTGTGGAGATCCAGCAGGTAGTGGTACTCCCTCGATTGGAGGGCTTCGCGGATCTCACCTGTTCCCCGTTGCACGGTGTGCACATGGTTCAAACCATGCAACAAGAGCGCCGCTTCTTGGCATCTCTCCAAACATACGAGGTCAATCAAAGCTTCCTCTCCAAAATGCCTGCGCATGACCGTGATCAATGGCTGCATGAGGACGATGTCGCCCAAGGCGCTGAATCGCGCAATCAACACGCGAGGAGCCGGGGGTTGGAGTTGGGTCGGCGTGGCCACGTTTCAAAGGTAGTCCTCCTCCTATCTTCGTGGCGTCATGTTTTTGGTCGACACCCACACCCACCTGTATCAGCCTGCGTTTGACGCAGATCGCGAGGCAGCCATGGCGCGTTGCGAAGAGGCGGGTGTGGACTTGCTCCTGTTGCCCAACATTGATGTGGAAAGCGTCCCCAGGGTGCGAGACATGCTTGTCACGTGGCCCGATCGTTGTCGCGGCATGATGGGGCTTCATCCGTGCCATGTGGATGCCGATTGGCGCGTTGCGCTTGAAGGGATTGAAGCGGCTTTGGATACGCCTTCTCCAAATTCTCCATGGGTGGCCATTGGTGAAGTTGGCTTGGATTTGCATTGGGATGCGACGACGTTGCCGTGGCAGATTGAAGCCCTGAAGGTTCAATTGGAATGGGCCAAACAACGGGCATTGCCCGCCGTGATCCACGTTCGAAATGCCTTTCCCGAGTTGTTTGAGGTCTTGGATGAGGTGGTGGATGATCGGTTGACTGGTGTGATTCATTGTTTCACTGGGGGGGTGGAGGAGGCCAGGAGGGCGATGAAGTATCCAGGATGGATGCTCGGTATCGGGGGTGTGTCCACCTACAAGAATGGGGGACTTGACAAGGTCCTTCCCGAGGTGCCACTCGACCGAATCGTCCTGGAAACGGACAGTCCCTACCTCGCACCGGTTCCCTTTCGCGGCAAGCGAAATGAGTCGAGCCATGTGCGCGTTGTGGCCCAACGGGTGGCAGAGATCCTCGGTTTGGAACTTGACGAAGTGGCGCACCGCACCACCCAAAATGCGGTGCGCCTGTTCAACCTGCCCACGTCATGAACGGCCTTCGCGACATGGGATTGGAGGCTAGTCAAGGCGAGCGTTCCATCTTGGTGATTTACACCGGGGGAACCATTGGCATGGTCCGGGACAAGATCAGCGGTGCACTCGTGCCCCTCGATTTCTCACAAGTTTCGCGTCACGTCCCTGAATTGGCCCATGCCGGCATTCGCGTGGAAGCCGTTTCGTTTGAATCCCCCATCGACAGCAGCGACGTCATGCCCAAGCATTGGCGGAGTTTGGCCTCGACCATCGCGGAGTGTCATCCATCCTTCGATGGATTCGTGATTCTTCATGGAACGGACACCATGGCCTACACAGCTTCTGCCTTGAGTTTCATGTTGGGCGATGTGTGCAAGCCAGTCATCTTGACCGGCTCCCAACTTCCCATCGGCGTGCCGAGGACGGATGGCCGCGAAAACTTACTGAGTGCAGTGATGCTCGCGGCCCACACCACGGATGGCCAACCCACCATTCAGGAAGTCGCCGTGTATTTTGGCAACCACCTGTTTCGGGGGAACCGAACCCACAAGGAGAGCGCCCAGAGTTTTCAGGCCATCATTTCTCCCAACCATCCGCCCTTGGTGGAGGCCGGGGTGGATTTTGAAATCAACCGATCCGCGCTGTGGCGTTCCGTCCATAGTCCGCGGGTCCCAGAACTGGCTTTGGGATTGCGTACCGAGGTTGCCTGGATTTCTTTGTTTCCAGGAATGTCCATGGACTGGCTGCGCAGAAGTCTGGAATGGGAGGATTTGCGCGGCATGGTTTTGGCCACCTACGGAAGTGGCAATGCACCCACCAATGAGTTGCTCAGGGATGTGTTGAGACAGGCCAACGAACGAGGCATTACCATGGTGAATGTCACGCAGTGCGGCCATGGAGGTGTTCACCCCGAGTTGTATGCGACGAGCCATATGCTGGCCGGTTGTGGCGTCATCCCAGGTCATGACATGACCACGGAGGCTGCCTTGACCAAACTCATGCACGTTCTCGCCCTCACCGATGACAACGAAATCATTCGCGATTTGATGACTCAAAACTTGCGGGGTGAACTGACACCAAGTTTTGCGGGAGCCTCTCAGGCTCATGGCCCGGCGGGTGCGAGTTTGCCTGTGGAGGTCTAGGAATTGGGGACAGGTCGAGTCAGTTCAACGTCACTTGGGCAATGTCTCGCGACCGTCCCGTATCCGTCTCGCAGGTCTCATGCGGCCATCCTGTTGTCGCCTTCCGTTTTGTCCTGAGTCACATTCCAAGAATTCCTTGTCACTCCCCCGTTTTTTTTAGGGAACTGATGGATTTCGCGGTAATTTGCGGCGCTCAAAGGAGGGTGTTGAATCCCAGATTGAACACCCATTTTCTTTGATCGTCAGCCCCAACGGGGGTTGGAGAGGTGGCCGAGCGGTTTAAGGCGCACGCCTGGAAAGCGTGTTGGCAGCAATGCCTCCGGGGTTCGAATCCCCGTCTCTCCGCTGTTTTACAATTCAATCAACGTCAATTTTCGTCATGAAAAATTTGTTTGCCCTCCTCTCTATTGCAGGGCTCGTGATGTTCACAGCACCTTGTGTTGTGACAGCCCAAGAAGATGCAGCCACCGAGTTGGCTGTGGACAGTGCATCGGATTCAACGGCTACGGACACGGATTCTGTGTCGGTCGAGGAAGTTGCTCCTGCGGCGACTGAAGAACCAGCGGCATCTGCCCCAGCTGAAACGCGTGAAGTGTTGAGCTTTCACCAAACTGTCAAGAAGTACTTCATTGAGGGTGGTGCGACGTTCATGGCGTTTGTCTTGATTTGTTTGATCCTCGGCCTCGCGTTAAGCATTGAACGAATCATCTACCTGAACATGGCAACCACCAACACCGGCAAGTTGCTCGGGGGCATCGAAGATGCGCTAGGCAAGGGTGTGGACGCTGCCAAAGACGTGTGTCGAAACACCCGTGGTCCTGTGGCTTCCATTTTCTACCAGGGCCTCGACCGCAGCTCCGGGAGCTACGAAGAAGTGGCCAAGGCCATCGAAGACTACGGCAGCGTGGAGATGTCCAAGCTGGAGCGTGGATTGAGCTGGATCAGCTTGTTCATTGCCTTGGCTCCGATGTTGGGTTTCATGGGTACGGTCATCGGGATGATCTCTGCGTTCGATAAGATTGCCGAAGCGAACACCATCAATGCCTCGATCGTGGCAGGAGGTATCAAGGTCGCCTTGATTACAACGGTCTCGGGTTTGATTGTGGCCATCATCTTGCAGATTTTCTACAACTACATCCTGTCCAAGATTGACAGCATTGTGCTCGACATGGAGGAGGCCAGCATGGACCTCGTGGATTTGTTGTACAAGCGTAACCTCGAAGGAAAATAAGCACAGCCATGGGAGACAAGACCATCAAAACGGTCCTGTCCGCTGTGCGGATGTTGGTCATCGTGGCCGGAGCCTTGCTCTGCGTGATGATCACGTCCAAAAGTGGAACAGACGAGACCTTCGTGGAGGGTCAGGAGCGCTATGGTGCGCTGCTTGACAACCTCTTCTACATCATTTATGCTGTGGGCATTGCCTGCGGGGCAGCCGCTGTGCTGTTTGGCCTGTACTTTTTTGCCACCAACCTGAAGGAGCGCATGGGCACGCTTGTGGGCGTGGGTGCTTTTGCCGTGTTGGGATTGATCAGCTTCTACGGTTTGGCGGATTCCAAGGTGCTCAAGGCATACGAAGCGAGCGGAATCACAGTGACGGAAGGAGAGAGTTGGTTTGCGGGTGGAGGCATGTACTTTGTGTACTTGCTCGGTGCCGTAGCCATGCTTTCCATCGTCGTGGCCGAAGTGAACAAAGCAATCAAGTAAGGTCCATGGCACGCCGCGAATTGCAAGAAATCAATGCGGGCTCGATGGCAGACATCGCGTTCTTGCTCCTGATCTTTTGGTTGGTCACCACCACCATTGATTCGGACGAGGGCATCAAGCGACAACTTCCGCCACCTGTGCCGCCAGACATTGACGTGCCGCAAGCCAAGGAGCAGAACGTTTTCAACGTGAAGGTGAACTTCCTCGACCAGCTTTTGGTGGAGGGTGAGCCCTTGGACTTGGACCAACTAAAGGACAAAGCCAAGAACTTTCTCATTGCCACGGGCGATGGTGTCATGTCACACACGGTGGGGTCTAAAACCATCGGTCGCAACCGTGAAGTGGAGATGGTGACGGGTTCTAATGGGAAGACCAACGCGTCGTTTCCTGAGCGCCTGTGGGTGCGCAAGGCTGAGGTGAAGCAGCGCATTGCAGAGTACGAACAATTCGTCGCTGCTGCTGATACGGACAAGAAAAAGGATGCCTTCGGCAAGGTGTTGGACAGCTGGCGTGAGAAGTTGCGCACCATTGAGTTGTTGGGAGGGGACTACAAGGAACTTCCTCCTTCTGCGCTGATTTCCATGCAGAACGACAACAACACGACGTACAACACGTATTTGCAGGTCCAAAACGAGTTGCAATCTGCCGTCAACGAGCTCCGTGACGAATTGTCTTTGGAGAAGTTTGGCATGACCTACGGCCAGATGGAGGATGTCTATGACAGAAACTCCGAGGACACCAAGTTGCTTGAAAAAATCACCGCGGTCCGTTCAGTGTATCCCCAGCGGATTTCCGAAGCTGAACCACGGGACGCAAGCGCCAACTACTACTGATTATGGGAAAGTTTCGCAAAGGAGGCAAGCGCGAGATGGGGGCCATTTCCACGGCATCCCTTCCAGACATTGTATTCATGCTGTTGTTCTTTTTCATGGTAGCCACCGTGCTGCGGACGGAGGAAGAAAAGGTGCGGGTCATTCGTCCCGAGGCCTCAGAGCTTTACCGCATTGAAAAGAAACACCTGATTCGCTACGTCAACATCGGTCCACCCATGGATCGTCGTTATGGAACCGAGCCGGTGGTTCAATTGAACGACCAGTTTTCCAGCTCATCGGCTGTGCAGGATTGGATTGCCAAAGAGCGTTTGACCTTGGCAGAGGCAGAGCAGAGCAAAATGTGGGTGTCGCTCAAGGTTGACCAAGACACCAAGATGGGTGTGGTGACCGAAGTGAAGCAGGAATTGCGCAAGGCATCGGCTTTGAAGGTGCTGTATTCGGCCTCGAGTCGAAAGCGCACTGGCGAGGAGTGACCCGAATGTGAACGAATTTCAGAAACCCTGGCCTTGGCCGGGGTTTTTTGTGGAGTGAATCTCTGGATGGGGCTGTCCCAGAATTTTGGCTGCAAGCACGGTGCTTAGCTTGATCCAGCTTTCGTTGGTCCAACCGGCAACGTGCGGAGACAACAGAACGTCACCTCGCTGAAGCAATGTCTCGAACGTTTGTCGTGCTTCAGGGTCTGCAAGGCCGTCCAAGCGCTCCAACGAGCGTCCTTCAAATTCGAGCACGTCCAAGCCCGCAGCGACCACCTTGCCATCATCCAATGCGCGGAGAAGGGCCGCGGTTTGAACGATGGCGCCCCGAGAGGTGTTCAAAAGCACCAGGGGCTTGCGCCATGCACTGAGCCAAGCGTCGTCGACGAGGCCCTTCGTTTCATCGGTCCATGGCAAGTGGAGGCTGACGATGTCGGCCTCTTGTTGAAGCACCTGAAGACCCACAGGCTCCACATGAGGAAGAGGTCTCTCCACGACAGGAGACTCTCCCCACAAAGGGCGGTGTTTGTCGTAAGCCATGACCCTGCATCCAAACCCAGCCAAACGTTCAGCCACTGCACTTCCCATGTGCCCATACCCGTAGATGCCTACCGTCATGGACTGCAATTCTCGCCCGCGGTGTGCTTCTCGTTGCCATTGACGTTGTCGAATGCTCGCATCGCCGGATCGGAGATGATTGAGCAAGGAAAGGAGCATGCCGAGGGTATGCTCTCCCACGGCTACGCGGTTGCCTTCCGGGCTGTTGTGCACCACCACGCCTCGTCGCTCGGCATGGACCACATCGATGTTTTCAAGCCCAGAACCACTGCGGGCCACCCACTGAAGGTCAGGCAAGGCGTCGAGCAAGGCAGCATCCAGCGTCAACCTGCTGCGAAGAACCAAGCCATGCACAGGTTCGGCCAATGTGTTAGCAGCCAGCATGTCTTCTCGCGTCAAATGGGTTCCGTCATGGCAGATCATGCCAGCTTCGCGCAAGGCTTGTTCCAAGGCGGGGTGGACCGTGTCAAGAAACCAAACGTGAACCATGAATCACATCATGTTGGCCACCAAGGAGCCAATGCTGAAGTAGATGATCAGCCCCATGATGTCGTTGGCCGTGGTGATGAAAGGTCCTGTGGCCAAGGCGGGGTCGATGTTTCGTTTGTCGAGCATCAGGGGTACGAACGCTCCAAACAACGCGGCAAACACGATGACGCACAACAAGGAGGCACTGACCGTGGTGCTCAGCGTCCATCCAAACCCAAGCAGCACACTGGACAGGAAGATGATGGCTGAACAGATCAGGCCATTCACCAACCCCACGCTGAGCTCTTTCAACAATCGTGCGGCGAGGTTCCCCATGTTCACATTGGCTGAGGCCAAACCCTGCACCACGATGGCTGACGACTGCACCCCAACGTTGCCTCCCATGGCGGCAATGAGCGGGATGAACAGCGCGAGTTCGGGGTTGTTTTCGATGTCAAATGCACCGATGACGTAGGCCCCACCAATGCCTCCTCCCAAACCAATGAGCAGCCAGGGGAGGCGGGCGCGCGTCAATGTCCACACGCTGTCTTTGTCCTCGACATCCTCGGAAATTCCGGACGCCAACTGGTAATCGCGTTCAGCATCTTCGATGATCACATCCACGGCGTCATCAATGGTGATGCGCCCGACGAGGACACCCTCGCGATCCACCACTGGCAGTGCGACCAGGTCGTAGCGCTCCATGAGTTTGACCACCATTTCCTCACTCTCGTGAACTTCGATGCTCACCAACTCGTCGTCGTCCTTCAAATCGCGAAGCAGCGACCGCGCACTGGAAGCATTCAGCAGCAAACTCTTCAAGGACAAACGCCCGTTGAGTCGCCCCTGCTCGTCCACCACGTAAATGGTGTAGATGTTTTCAACGTCGGACGCTTGGGCTCGAATTTCTCGAATGGCCCTCGCCACGGTCCAGTCCTCTTGAACCTTGATCAGTTCGACGGCCATCAATGCACCAGCCGTTCCTTCTTCGTGACGAAGAAGTTCCATGACTTCGGAGGCCGTTTCTTGGTCCTCGACAAGT
Source organism: Bacteroidota bacterium (assembly GCA_041163465.1). Taxonomy (GTDB): domain Bacteria; phylum Bacteroidota; class Bacteroidia; order Flavobacteriales_D; family Sanyastnellaceae; genus UBA11663. The sequence goes on along the minus strand of JBEARC010000035.1, from coordinate 12,749 downwards.
CGCAATGCTTCCTCCACCTTGGCCTCAGGCAAGTCCGCCAAAGCGTCGGCAGCGTCGTCCGAGTCGAGGCCTTCAATGACGTCCTCCGCGATTTCCCGGGTGGAAAGTGAACTCAAGAGCCCCTCGCGCACATCTTCCTCCAGTTCGGCGATGACCTCTGATTTGGTCTCTCCTTCCAGAAGGCGGTAGAGGTAGAGGCTCTCCTCACTACGGATGGAGTCAAAAATGTCGGCCACATCCTTGGGGTGGAGGTCACCCAACGTTTGGGCGAGCTCCACGTCGCGACCTTCTTCGATTTTCAGGCGAAGGTCATCGAGGTATTCCCGGGTTAGCTCGAGCATGGCACCAAAGGTACGCGTGGACAGGATAGGGGAGGGTTATCGTTTGGCCTTGAAAAAAGTGGACAGCAGGGAGGCCGCCTCATCGGCCAAAAGTCCGCCCTGGCACTTGGTCTTGGGATGAAGCATGGTCAAGTCGCCATCGAATTTGCTGTGCCCGCGCTTCTCATCTTTGGCCCCGTACACGACGCGTCCAATCCTGGTCCAAAAAGCGGCTCCAGCGCACATCGGGCAGGGTTCAAGGGTCACGTACAAGGTGCATTGATCCAAAAATTTGCCTCCGAGGAATTCCGAAGCCGAGGTGAAGGCCTGCATTTCAGCATGGGCCGTGAAGTCGCGGAGCCGTTCACACAGATTGTGGGCGCGTGCAATCACCTGCCCTTGGGCGACGATCACTGCTCCAACGGGCACTTCATCGAGCTCCGCAGCCTTCTCAGCTTCTTGCAGGGCGAGTTTCATGAACCGCATGTCGTCGTCGGAGAACGGGCTGTGGTTGTTGGGTTCTTTCAAGGTCAAACGGTTTGGGGGTTGCTGGCAAGGAGCCAGGTGTGGAGTTGCCTTTCGGCATCGAGGTTGGCCTCGGCGGTGGGCAGCTCGCCTGTGGGATGCGCGGGAATGCGGCCTGCTTCCAATTGTGTTTGGCTGATGCACGCAAAGCCAAACCGCTCAGCCCACAGCCTGCCCAACAAGGCCTGCTCGGGTTGCCCCGGGGTGGGGACCAGGATGGCACGCACACCGAGCGCTGCGAGATCGAGTTGAGAGCTGTAGCCGCTTCGACACACCACAGTGCCTGCCTCTTGAAGGGCATGGGCGAGCGCTTCATCGGAGGGGTCGTGCCAGGTTGTGATGTGGCCTTCGGTGTGTGTGCCACCACCGGGGCGACCCGCAATGATGAGGCACGGGGCGTCGTCCGTCGCCATCCACGATCGCAACGCCGCTTCCATCATGCTACGGTGGGGTTCTACGCCACTCACCATGCCCACTTTGTGCCACCGCGGGGTGGGGTGTTCCAACCGATAGGGGGCCAAACGACTCAGCACACCCACATATGCAGTGCGAGGGTGCACGTGGGCGGCGGCCAAGGGTCCACTCAGGGAAGAAGGCCCAGGAGGGGTGTCAGGAACCCAAAGCGCATCGAAGGATTGTGCCCAACGAGCCACCACGGCACGGGCGGCTCCTTCCAGCATGGACGGAACGGGGAGTTGGAGCTGGTGGGACATCAAGATGGAGGGCACATGGTTGATGGCGCATCCATAGCAGTTGTCAGAAAAAATGGCATCCACACCATGGTCCTTGACGAAGTCAGCGGTCCACCTGCGTTCCTTGTCGACGTGGGCCACAAAGGCTGGGATTTGGCTTGCGATTTTGAAAAAATTGCCGCGTTTGGCGTATCGGATGTCGAGGCCAGGCTTGGTATGAAATGACACGGAGGGCTCATCACCCAGGTGGGACTCGAGCCAGGACAAGGCTGTCCCGCGACTGGCCACATGCACGTGCCATTCATGCCTCAGGGCACAACGGATGATGGGAAGGGTGCGCGTGGCGTGTCCCATCCCCCAATCCAGGACGGTCACCAGAAGGTTGGGGCCTGTCTTGCCCTGTGCAACGTCCAACATCGGGTTCGAAGTTCCTAATTTCGCGGCAATTCAGTGACCATGGGAAAGGGCAAACTTTGGAAGTGGGAGGAAAATGCGGAGATGGGCAACGTCTTCGAGCCAGACCTCCAAGAGGCTGTGCAGGGTGCGGAACATCCCTACAAGGGCAAGTGGCATGAAGAGGTGTTTGGCAACAACCATCCCATCACCTTGGAACTTGGATGCGGCAAGGGCGAATACACCGTGGGGCTTGCGCGGAAGTGGCCCAACCGAAATTTCATCGGGGTGGACATCAAGGGGCATCGATTTTGGCGAGGAGCCAAAACCGCCAACCAAGAGCAACTGTCCAACGTCGCTTTTCTGCGCACCAGGATTGAGTTCATCGACCAGTTTTTTGGTCCTGGCGAAGTCGCGGACATTTGGTTGACTTTCAGCGATCCACAGCCCAAGGACGAGAAGGGAACCAAACGCATCACCTCGGGCAAATTCATCGAGCGATACCGCAAGTTCCTCACGCCGGAAGGCACCATCAAGGTCAAGTCGGATAGCGCGCTCCTGTATGCCTTGTCCAAGGAAGATTATCTCGCGGCGGGCTATCCGTTGATTCACGATTCTGGAGATGTCTACGGCGGATTTCTTGACACGGTGGATCCGGCATTGCGGGAAGCCTTGGAGATTAAAACGTACTATGAGAAGCGTTGGCTTGAAGAGGGTAAGAAGATTCATTTTTTGGAAATCAAACCAGCGGCCCTGCCCACGACCCAACTTCCATGAGGGACCACCACGACAACCGGGATTTTGAGGCTGAGTTGTTTCAACTGGTTCGTGCCATTCCTGAAGGTCGGGTGACGTCGTACGGTGCGTTGGCGGCAGCGTTGGGTTCTGCCCAAGCGAGTCGCCGCGTGGGATGGGTGCTCAACCAAAGTTTGGGCGTGGTTCCTTCCGTGCCTGCGCATCGTGTGGTGAATCGCTTGGGCCAATTGACGGGTGCATCCCATTTTCCAGCGGATCGCCCCATGGCTCACATGCTCGAAAAGGAGGGCGTGGTGGTTTCCAATGGGAGCGTTGTGGACTTTGAACGCGTGTTTTGGGACCCCATGCGCGACCTTTGACCCCGATGAGCAATTGGACTTTGGAGGCGGTGCGTGAAGCGCTGCGCGGTGTGGTCGAGCCTGAACTGGGCAAGGACATCGTTTCGCTTGATTTGGTCACGTTCAGCGGGGAGCCCCGAGAGGGTGGCGCCGGTCTTTCGATTGAGGTCAAATCGAGCAACCCTGCGATGCATGCACGCAAGCGCATGCAGGAGGCGGTAGAATTTGCGTTGGAGCGTGGTTTGGGCTTGCCCTTGAATTGTCAAGTGAATGTGGTCCCCTTGAAGCAGGAGGAGCGCACGTTGGAAACCCGAAAAGTGTTGCCGGGCGTTCACCATGTGATCGCGGTGGCCTCAGGAAAAGGGGGGGTAGGAAAAAGCACGGTGTCCGCCAACCTCGCCGTCGCCCTCGCCCAACTTGGATACAAGGTGGGGCTCGTCGACGCCGACATTCACGGCCCGAGCATCCCGACCATGTTTGACGTGGTGGGTGAAAAACCACAGCCGGTCGAGGTGGATGGCAAAACCAAAATCCAACCCGTCGAGCAACATGGCGTGAAGGTCCTCTCCATTGGGTTTTTCGCTGATCCGGACCAAGCCATTGTATGGCGCGGCCCCATGGCAAGCCGAGCGCTGAATCAGCTGTTCACAGACGCGGATTGGGGTGCACTCGATTTCATGATTGTGGACCTGCCCCCAGGTACGGGTGACATTCACCTGTCGTTGGTTCAACAAATCCCGCTGTCCGGGGCGGTCATTGTCAGTACTCCCCAAGACGTTGCGCTTGCCGATGCCCGAAAGGGCGTGGGCATGTTTCGCCTGGATGAATTGAAGGTGCCGGTCCTCGGTTTGGTGGAGAACATGGCGTATTTCGTGCCTCCGGACATGCCTGAGAAGCGGTACCACATTTTTGGCCGCGATGGGGTCAAACGCCTGGCTGACAGCCTCGAAGCCCCCTTCCTCGGAGAGTTGCCATTGCTCCAAACCATCCGTGAAGCAGGCGACGCTGGACGGCCTGCCGTGATGCAAACAAGCGGGGAGGCTGCCGCGGCTTTTCGGGCCGTGGTTGCTAACTTGCTGAAGCAATTGGGCAAGTCTGTGTGAGCGATGAATGCCCGACGGAACGCAAGCCCTCAACGTTGAACCCAGCGATCGCGTGACATGTCTGATTTGAAAACACGGGTTGAAGCCACCCTCGATGAGTTGAGGCCCTACCTCGAGGCAGACGGAGGTGACATTCGTTTGGTGGAAATCACCGAGGATTTGGTGGTGCGCCTGGAATTGTTGGGTGCTTGTGCGGATTGCTCCATGATTCACATGACGTTGAAGGGAGGGGTCGAGTCGGCGTTGAAGAAGGCGGCGCCAGAATTGACGGGCATCGAGGCGGTGAATTTGGCTTGAGCATCCCCCCGCCATGATAACCCTACTATTTTTGTAGGCTCAAACTGATTGAACACCACCTCACTTGCATTGTTGCGTGAGTACTTTTGCCCCCATTATGATCCAAACTGACATTCTGATCATCGGAGCAGGTCCTTGCGGTCTGTTCACCGTGTTCGAAGCCGGCCTGTTGAAGCTTCGCTGCCACCTCATTGATGCGTTGCCCCAAGCTGGGGGACAATGCTCGGAGATTTATCCCAAAAAGCCCATCTACGACATCCCTGCCTACCCTTCGATTTTGGCCGGTGAACTCGTCGACAAATTGATGGAACAGGCCGAGCCTTTCAAACCAGGATTCACGCTCGGCGAGCGTGCAGAAACCATTGTCAAGGATGAAGAGGATCAATTCATTGTGACGACCAATCGAGGGACGGTCCACCGGGCCCCAGTCATCGCCATTGCAGGCGGCTTGGGTTGTTTTGAGCCTAGAAAACCACCCATCGACAACCTTTCCAACTACGAGGACAGGGGTGTGGAATACATCATCAAGGACCCTGAATTCTACCGCGGCAAGCGCGTTGTCATCAGCGGAGGGGGAGACAGTGCGTTGGACTGGACGATTTTTCTTGCCGACGGTGTGGCCAGCGAGGTCACGTTGATCCACCGCCGGGAGGGCTTTCGAGGTCACCTCGACAGTGTCCAAAAGGTCATGGATCTCGCTGAACAGGGGCGCATTCGTTTGCTGACCAATGCCGAAGTCATGGGCTTGGATGGGGAGGGTCAGCTCGAGCGCTTGACCATCGATCACCAGCAGCAAGGCGAGTTGGTGCTGGAGACGGATCACTGGGTTCCGTTGTTTGGACTCAGTCCCAAGCTCGGACCCATCGCTGACTGGAACCTCAACATCAGCAAGAACGCGGTGGAGGTGGACACCTTTGATTACAGCACCAACGTGCCAGGCATGTATGCCATCGGCGACATCAACACCTATCCAGGCAAGTTGAAGCTGATCCTGTGTGGATTCCACGAGGCTACGCTGATGGTTCAAAGTGCGTTCAAGCGCATCTATCCCGACAAAAACCTGGTGCTGAAGTACACCACGGTCAATGGGGTGAGCGGCTTCTGAATGCCCCTACCTTCGCGTCAAATTCACAGCCATGAGCATGATCAAAGTCACGGTCATTGACCGGGAGGGTACAGCCCACGAATTGGATGCCCCCACAGACATGGGGATGAACATGATGGAGCTTTGCAAGAGTGCGGAATTGCCCGTCGAGGGAACGTGTGGAGGCATGGCCATGTGCGCTTCATGCCACATGTATGTGAAGAGCGATCACGAGTTGCCCGAGAAGTCAGGCGACGAAGAGGACATGCTGGACGAGGCGTTCCACGTGACGGGGGAAAGTCGCTTGGGATGCCAAATTCACCTCGCCGATGACCTCGAGGGACTGGTGGTGCAACTCGCTCCCGTGGGCTGACCCACCATCCGGGTCTATGATCTGCCAAAGACAGCTTGACAAACCCCGAATCTCAGGGTTGGGCACCCAAGCCTGCATGCTTGGAATCTCCGCTCTCAAGCCATCGTTTGATGATTCTGGATCGCTGAATTGAAGCCATGGCGTGGACGTGTCTCATCCCATGGGCGTCGGTGCATACAAAGGAGACCCAGCCCGCGTTGATCGCACGTTCAGCCATGTCCTTGGTTTCAGGGCCATAGGCACCCACCAAGGATGCTGCGTTGATTGAAAGCCATCCTCCACGGTCAAACCACATTTGAAGCAGGGTGTCCTCTCGGTGCAGGTAAGGGTAGCGTTCACAATGAGCGAGAAGGGGCGTAATTCCGCGGGTTTGGAGGGCAAACAAGGCTTCCTCCACCATGGCTTGCTCGGGAGGTTGATGAAAACCGAATTCGACGAGAATCAAGGATTTGCGCTTCCCCTCGTGTTCCCAAGGGATGGTCATCAGCTCACCTTCGGGCAGGAGTGCCATGAATTCGTGGTCCACATGGTATTCAGCAGCCAATTGAAGTTCCATTGGCAGGTCCGCTTCGGACACGGCCTGCTGAAGTTTGGCGAAGGCTGGCTGAAGGGTCCCTGGATTGTTGGGATACAGGTCGGCCATGATGTGCGGCGTGATGACCATCCCCCGGTATCCCAAAGCTGACATGCCACGAACCATCTCCAACGCCTCTTCGACGTTGGACGCCCCGTCATCCACGCCAGGCGCGAGGTGACTGTGAATGTCCCATCCGAGCTTTGCCAACCCGACGGCCATCTCGTCGGAGCGTTTCCAAGGCCAACGGATGGGCATCAGCGGTTGTCGTAATGCTGTTCGTAATACTTCTGGTAGTCCCCTGATGTGACCTCTTCGAGCCAAGCGCCATTGGCCAGATACCATTGGACAGTGGATGCCAGTCCTTGTTCGAATGTGATGCTTGGTCTCCAGCCCAAACGCGCTTCCAAGTGACTTGCGTCAATGGCATATCTCATGTCATGCCCGGCCCTGTCCTTCACAAACGTGATGAGGGAGTCGCTGAACCCTGGTTCCCGACCCAATTGAGCGTCTACCAATTCGATGAGCTTGCGCACAAGGTCAATGTTTCTCCATTCGTTGAGTCCACCAATGTTGTACGTGTCGCCCACCCATCCGGTGTGGAGAATCGTGTCAATGGCCGCCGCATGATCCTCGACCCACAACCAATCTCGGATGTTGATTCCCTCCCCATAAATCGGCAGCGGACGGCTGTCCACGATGTTTCGAATCATCAGTGGGATGAGCTTCTCCGGGAATTGATGGGATCCGTAGTTGTTGCTGCAATTGGAGACGACGATGGGCATCCCATAGGTGTGGTGATAGGCCCTGACCACGTGGTCACTCGACGCTTTGGAGGCGCTGTATGGGGACCTCGGGTCGTAAGGTGTGGTCTCTGAAAACAAACCATCAGTACCCAAGGATCCATAGACTTCATCCGTGCTGACGTGGTAAAAAAGGCTTGTTTCCATGCATCCGCGTTCCGTCCAATGGTGGCGTGCCACATTGAGCAAGGTCGCAGTGCCCAAAATGTTGGTCTCCAAGAATGCCAGGGGGTGTGTGATGCTTCGGTCCACATGAGATTCAGCTGCCAAGTGAATGACGGCATCAAACGCGTGTTCGCCAAAGAGCTGGTTGACCAAGGATTCGTCACGAATGTCACCGCGCTGAAAGTGGTACCGCGCGTTGGACTCAACGTCCTTGAGATTGGCCAAATTGCCAGCGTACGTCAAGGCATCGAGGTTGACCACCACCATCTCGGGGTGTTGCGCCAACAGGCGGCGAATCACGTGGGATCCGATGAACCCGGCACCGCCCGTGACCAACACGGACTGAAAGGATCTCGGAGAAGCGGGTGGAGACAAGGGTTGACTCATGGTTCTGGGTTGTATTGATTGTGGGATGTCATCTCTCTCAGGATGTGATGCAGTGTCTCTGTCTCTGGCTCTGCCTCAAAGACTCCAATAATCGAGATCTCCGGTTTTCCCCCGAAACACGCCCTTTACATCCACGACCGTGCCTTGACCCCCGTGCAAGAGAGCCTTGAAGTCATCTGCCCCCATGGCCATGTATTCGCTGTGATTCACCGCCATGATCACCGCGTGATAGGCCCCTTGTTCAGGCGCTTCACACAGGTCAAGGTCGTATTCGTGCTTGACCTCTTCAGGGTTGGCGTAGGGATCCACGAGGTCAATCTTGACATTGAACGATTGCAGTTCTGTGATGACGTCGATGACCTTCGTGTTGCGGATGTCTGCCACATTTTCTTTGAAGGTCAAACCCATCACCAACACCCGTGCCTCGAGGGGATTGATGTCATGGGCGAGAAGCCGTTTCACGGTTTGCTTGCCCACGTAAAATCCCATGCTGTCGTTGACGTAGCGCCCGCTGTTGATTACCCTTGCATGGTATCCGAGCTTGTTGGATTTCCACGTGAGGTAATACGGGTCGATGCCAATGCAGTGCCCCCCGACCAAACCGGGCTGAAACTTCAGGAAATTCCACTTCGTGCCCGCCGCTTCCAACACTTCAAAGGTGTTGATGCCGATGCGGTTGAAGATGATGCTCAGCTCGTTGACCAAGGCGATGTTGACGTCGCGTTGGGTGTTCTCGATGATTTTGGAGGCTTCAGCCACGCGAATGCTGCTCGCACGATGCGTCCCTGCCTTGACCACGAGGTCGTAGGTTCGGGCCACGGTGTCCAACGTCTCGTCATCACAGGCCCCCACCACCTTCACGATGGTTTCAATCGTGTTCACCTTGTCGCCTGGGTTGATGCGTTCTGGGCTGTACCCCACGAAGAAGTCGACCCCCATTGTCAATCCGCTTTCCTCCTCGAGGACGGGCACGCAGTCCTCTTCAGTGCATCCCGGATACACCGTGCTTTCATACACCACGATGTCTCCTGGCTTCAGGGCGCGACCCACTGTGCGCGAGGCAGCCAACAATGGCCCGAGGTCGGGCTGGTGGCTGGCGTGAATCGGTGTTGGTACCGCCACGATGTGGAATTGGGCGGCCTTGAGATCTTCGGGGTCGCAGGTGAAGGTGATGTCGCGGTTGTCAAATCCTTCGGCCGGCACCTCCTCCGAGGGATCTTCGCCACGCTTCATCATGTCGACGCGTTTGGCATTGATGTCAAACCCCACCACGCGCAAATGTTGCGCAAAGGCCAAGGCGATGGGCAGTCCAACATACCCCAAGCCCACCACGGACAACGTGGCTTCTTTCTGGGCCAAGCGGTCTAGCAACTCGCTCATTGGTTTGACTGCTCGAGTTGTTGGTTGATCAGTTGATAGTGAATGCCCGATTCTGGGCAGATGGCATGTCCTTGCCCGTCAAGCTGCAGGCGTTGACCATGGGCGGACATCCAGCCCATGAAGCGGGCAGGAACGCCTCCGACGATGGCATAGGCTGGAACGTCCTCGGTGACCACGGCTCCAGCCGCGACAAAGCAAGATTCACCGAGTGTGACGCCACACCGGATGGTGGCGTTGGCCCCTACCGTGGCGCCTCGTCGCACCAAGGTTTGCTCGTACGCGTCGCGTCGGTTGACGGCGCTTCGGGGGTTGCGAACGTTGGTAAACACGCAAGAGGGGCCCAAGAAGACATCGTCCTCGATGACCACCCCTTCGTAGAGGCTGACGTTGTTCTGGATTTTCACCCGTGCACCAATCCGCACGCCGCGAGCGACAAAGGTGTTTTGGCCCAGGCTTGATGCCTCACCAAGGACTGCTTCTGGCATCACATGGCAGAAATGCCAAACCTTGACCCCGGCACCCAGCTCCGCGCCTTCGTCCACGACAGCTGTTGGGTGGACACTGCATGTTGGAGGGGGCGAGTTTGTCATGTTTTGGGTGAAAGTCAATGAGGCGTGCGATTCTTCTTTGAATGTTCAGCAAGTTAAATCACAGCCACGCGTCCCACGCTTCGGTAGGTCCATCCTTTGTTCATGAGCTTTTTCATGTCGTAGAGGTTTCGACCGTCGAAGATGACTTTGGCTTTCATTCGTTCTTCCATTTCGTCAAAATCGGGGTTCCTGAATTGGGCCCATTCCGTGCAGATGAGCAGACAATCGGCGTCATTCAGGGCGTCCATGGATTTGGCCTTGTATTCCACGGTATCGCCAATCTTTTCTTTCACGTTCTCCATGGCCTCAGGGTCAAACGCGACAACGGTCGCTCCTGCATTCACCAACCTGTCAATCATGTAGAGGGAAGGCGCTTCGCGAATGTCATCCGTTTCAGGCTTGAAGGCAAGTCCCCACATCGCCACCCTGATTCCATCAAGCGAACCGCCAAAATGCTGCAAAATGGGATCGAAGAGGATTGTTTTCTGTGCATCGTTGACTTTCATGACACTCTCCAGAATCTCAAAATTCATGTTGACATCATGTGCGCTTTTGCTCAGGGCCAACACGTCTTTTGGAAAGCAACTACCCCCGTATCCGATTCCTGGGTAGAGGAATTTTGAACCAATCCTCGGATCCGCCCCCATGCCCCGCCGGACCATATCGACATTGGCTCCCACACGTTCGCAAAAATTTGCGATTTCATTCATGAACGTGATCTTGGTTGCCAAGAATGAATTGGAAGCGTATTTCGTGAGTTCGGCACTGCGCTCATCCATGAGGATGATTGGGTTGGATTCGGTTGTGAAAGGTTTGTACAATTCTTCCATGAGTTGTCGGCCGCGTTCACCACTGCAACCCACGACGATCCGATCAGGCTTCATAAAGTCCTCCACTGCAAATCCCTCCCGAAGGAATTCAGGGTTGGAAACCACGTCGAATGGGACCTTGGCGTTGGCCCCCACAGCTGCTGTGACCTTGTCTGCGGTTCCAACAGGTACCGTGCTTTTGTCCACGATGACTTTGTAGTCGGTCAACATGTGACCCAATTGGTCTGCCACGCCCAACAAATAGCTCAAGTCAGCTGAGCCATCTTCGCCAGGAGGGGTAGGCAATGCCAAAAAGACGATGTGGGATTGCTCAACTGCCGATTGAAGATTGGTCGTAAACGACAGCCTTCCGGCTTCAATGTTTCGATGAAACAAGACGTCCAGATTGGGCTCATAAATAGGGACCTTGCCTGCTTGCATGGCCGAAACTTTCTGAGCATCGATGTCTACACAAATCACGTCGTTTCCTGTCTCTGCGAGACAGGTTCCAGTAACGAGACCTACATATCCTGTTCCGACAACGGCAATGTTCATGAGGTGCTTTTAGATGACGCGCTTGCTCCAGAATTCCGAGTTCACAAATCAGTCTTGATTCGGGAATCGACAAAGTTTGGAGCCTTCCAATCAGGTTTGTAAAGTTCGGAAAAGTTCTTCAACCACCCGCTGTACCATGGCAGGTGTGAGCTCGGTGTGCATGGGCAAGGCCAAAATCCGCTGCGATGCCTCATGCGCAGCCGGGGTTCCACCATCGACGGTTCGTCCTTTGCCATGAAAGGCGGGTTGGGACGAGAGGGGGGTGGGGTAATAGACGGCCGTGGGGATGCCCCGGGACTGGAGTTCTCGTTGGACGGCCTCGCGATCGGTATGTCGGGGCAGCAGCACGCAATATTGATGGAACATATGCGTGCTGCGCCCCTCGCGAAACGGCACGACCACACCGCGCTCGCCTGCCCCCTCGCCCTCGCGCTCGCCCGCCCCGAAGGCGGCGCCCGTGCCGACCTTGCTGGTCTCGGTCCGTATGCCCAGGGCCTCGTCGTACCACGAGGCAGCCTTCTGACGACGGGCAATCATGTCGTTGAAGTGCGGGAGTTTGGCCCCAAGAAAGGCGGCTTGCAAGCCATCCAAGCGGGAATTCAACCCAATTTCGAGGTGGTGGTATTTCTGTTTGGCCCCGTGGTTGGCGAGCAGACGAACCTTCTCAGCCAAGGAGGCATTCCGTGTCATCACGGCACCGCCATCACCCAACGCACCCAGGTTTTTCGAAGGGAAGAAACTCGTCGTGCCTACATCGCCCAAGAGCCCCGCCCTGCCTTGCACCCGGGTGCCAGACCACGAGGCCCCCAAACTTTGGGCATTGTCTTCGACCACGTACAGGCCTTGCGATTGGGCCCATGCGCACAATGCGTCCATGTCAGCACATTGGCCAAACAAGTGCACCACGATCACCGCCCGGGTTTGGTCGCTCTTCGCCCGCTGAGCTGATGCCACATCAAGTTGAAACGTGTGCGGGTCAATGTCTGCGAAGACAGGCGTGGCGCCGGCCAAGGCCACCACTTCCGCCGTGGCGATAAAGGTGAAGTCAGGGACGATCACTTCATCACCAGGCCCGATGCCCAATGCGCGGAGTGCCAAAATCAGGGCGTCAGTGCCGTTTCCGCAGCCCACAACATGGCAGTCGCCGCCCAACCGATGGGCCAAGGCCCCTTCAAAATCACGCACATGTTTGCCCTGGATGAAGGCCGAGGAGTCCACCACCTCGTGCATGGCCCCTTGCAATTCGGTCGCCATTCTGGCATGCAGCCCCTGCAGGTCCACCATATGCATCACCTCGGGTGAGTCGCGCTGTTCGGAGGGAGCGTCAAGGAGGCCAGACATGGACGCGAAGATAAGCCTTGGCCGCGGCTCCTCGCGGCTCCCGTCGCGAGTCGCGACTTGGCCTCCTCGCGGCATGCTTGCCGTGGCGTAACTTGCCGCCATGCACGGACAAGGAGCACGATCCATGGCAGTGAGGGTTGGCTTGGTTCTCGCCTCATGGCTGGCCGTGCTGGCCTTGCTGATCGGATTGGCGTCTGGCGCTCAGGCCCAAACCGACCGCGACATCGACCAAACCTCGGTCACCTCTCCCCACGTCGCGTTGCT
>JBEARC010000034.1:0-9540 GCA_041163465.1 Bacteroidota bacterium | reverse complement strand
CGCCATCAACACGCCATCCTCGTAGATGCCGATGTAGTCCCCACTGTACGAGCTGTAAAAAGAACCCGATACGTAGGCCAAAATCAATGGCATGCCGTTGTTGCTGCAAACCTCGGCTTCTGCGTATTCGCCATAATCGGCCGCGCAAAGTGTGACCGCGTTCCAGCATTCTTGGGCGACCATCGCGCTGATTCCACCGAGAGCCAACGCGAAAGTGAACATGAGTCGTTTCATGATTGGAGGTGCTTGATTCAACTTCCAATGTACGCTGAATCACCCTTCAATCACGATGAATGCCACATTTTGGTCGGCCTACCGGTTTTTATTCAGGGGCTGCCCAAGATTGTCGTGGGGCTGTGGGTCAGCTGTCTTGGGGCGTGGTGACTGCGTGACCCCCGGCCCGCAGATACGCGTCGCGACCAAACAATTCCAGGTCGGATTGGACCATTTCACGGCACAATTCTTCCAGAGTTGTGGTGGCAGTCCACCCAAGTTTTTCCTTGGCTTTGGTGGCATCGCCAATCAACAGGTCCACTTCTGCTGGACGGAAGTAGCGGGGATCAATGCGGACCAACACATTGCCGGTGTCTGGGCAATATCCCTCCTCATGTTCTCCTTGTCCTCGCCACGCGACGCTGATGCCTGCTTCGCGGAACGCCATGGTGGCAAAATCCCGGATGGTCGTGGTGACGCCCGTGGCCAGCACGTAGTCGTCGGGGGTGTCTTGCTGGAGCATGCGCCACATGCCCTCCACGTAGTCCTTGGCATGTCCCCAGTCGCGCTGGGCGTCGAGGTTGCCGAGGTACAGGCAATCCTGCATGCCGAGCTTGATGCGCGCCACGGCGCGTGTGATCTTGCGGGTCACGAACGTCTCTCCGCGAAGCGGACTCTCATGGTTAAACAGGATGCCATTGGTTGCATGGTATCCGTAAGACTCCCTGTAATTTTTGACAATCCAAAACGAATACAATTTCGCCACGCCATAAGGGCTGCGGGGATAGAAGGGGGTGGTCTCTTTTTGCGGAACTTCTTGGACCAATCCGTACAGTTCCGAGGTACTGGCTTGGTAGAAACGCGTTTTGTCCTGCAAGCCAAGAATGCGAATGGCCTCGAGGAGCCGCAACGTTCCAAGGGCGTCGGCATCTGCCGTGTACTCAGGCGCTTCAAAACTCACCTGCACGTGGCTCTGGGCGGCGAGGTTGTAAATCTCATCGGGCTGGACCTCTTGGATGATCCGAATCAGGTTGGTGCTGTCCACCAAATCGCCATAATGCAGCTTCAACCGAACGTGTTGCTCGTGGGGATCCTGATACAAATGGTCAATGCGTGAGGTATTCAGGGACGACGATCGGCGTTTGATGCCATGAACTTCGTAGCCTTTGCTGAGCAAAAGTTCCGTGAGGTATGCGCCGTCCTGGCCGGTGATGCCGGTGATGAGTGCTTTTTTGGTTGAAGACATGAGACCAAAAATACGCCATCCCCCCAAGACATTCACCCCCGATTTGACATGGAAAATGGTTTGAATTCGGCGGCGAGAAGACCTTGCCTTTGGGAAGCGTCAGGCTCCGGAGAACAACTCCTGGTTTTCAACGAGCCGTTTGAAATGCCCTTGGAGCGCCATCAACTCGGCATGGGTGCCTTGCTCCACGATGCGCCCATCCTCCATCACACAAATGCGGTCCGCATTCTTCACCGTGCTGAGTCTGTGCGCGATGACAAGCGAGCTTCGCCCTTTCATGAGCCCTTCGAGCGCTGCTTGGACCTCACGCTCGGAGGTGCTGTCCAAGGCACTTGTGGCCTCATCGAGCACAAGCAAGTCAGGATCGCGCAAGATGGCGCGGGCCAGGGCGATGCGCTGGCGTTGCCCTCCTGAAAGTTGCACGCCGCGCTCGCCCACAACCGTGTCCAAGCCTTCGGGAAATTCCTCGATGAATTCCCAGGCGTAGGCTCGTTTGGCAGCATCGATCACCTCGCTCTCAGACGCCTCGGGGTTCCCATACCGAATGTTGCTTCTCAAGTCACCCCCAAACAAAATCACCTCTTGAGGTACAAAAGCGACGCGCTTTCGGTAGCCTCGCAAATCGAGCTGCTGGACAGGGGTGCCGTCAGCTGTGATTTGGCCTTGTTGTGGCTCATGAAACCGAAGCAGGAGGGAGGCCACGGTGCTTTTTCCGGCCCCACTCGCTCCGACCAGTGCCACCTGCTCGCCTGGCGCAATGGTCAAACTCAAACCCTGCAACACAGGAACATCAGGTCGTTGTGGATAGTTGAAATGTACGTCTTCCAAGGCGAGCATGGCACGCAACGACACCTCGCCGGGGCGGGCTTCAATGTGCGAGACCTCCCGATCCTGTTCAATGATGTCCATGACGGATTCGATGGCGCCTAGTCCGCGCTGCAACGCACTGAATTGGGCAGCCATTCCACCGATGCTGCCGGCAACGAGCCCGGTCATCAACAGAAACGTGAAGAAATGCTCACTGGCCAGTTCACCCTCCTGCATAAGGGCCGCTCCCTTGAAAATGACCAAGGTGATGGCACCGAAAATGAACAAGATGATGAAACTGGCGAATGATCCTCGCCACCACGCCCCGCGCATTGCCAGTTTGCGAATCGTTTCGGCATGGGCACCATACTTGGTGCGTTCGAGCCATTCGTTGGCGTAACTCTTGACACTGATGATGGCCGTCAACACTTCTTGCACGACGATGTTTGAATCGGCAACCTCATCTTGGGTTTGTTTCGAAAGTTTGCGGATGAATCGTCCAAACACCACTGCAGTGACAATCATCACAGGCAAGGTGGCTAGCATCCACAGCGTCAGTTCCACGGAGAAATAGGCCAAAGCCACAATGCCACCCACAATCAAAATCAGGCCTCGAAAGAGCTCTGCGAGGGTAACGGTGAAAATGTCTTGGATGGTTGCGACGTCGGCGCTGATGCGGCTGTTGAGATCTCCTACACGTCGCGCGTCGTAGAACGCCATGGGCATGCTGACGAGTGCATCAAAGGCATCCGTACGCATGGCGAGCATCATTTTCTCCGTCATGTCCGCAAACAAAATCACACGGATGAAGGAGAACATGGCTTGAACCACAAGGACGATCAACAAGGTCCGTCCAATGGTTTCGAGGTTGTCCAATGGAATGCCCAACACTGGAAGTTCACCTTGTCCACCGGCAGTTCCAACACCTCCGAGTTGGCCCCAAAGGCGGGTGATGACCAACGTCAGAATCCCGGAAATGCTCATGATCACCATGCCCACGATGAAGTGCATTGTGAAGGGTTTCAGGTACACTCCCATCCGCCCGAAGCCGCGCAAGTCCTTCAGCCGGAATGTGCGTTTGGGCAAGTTCTCTTGGGAAGGTTGAGCGTGAGAAGGGCTCGGTTCGTGAGGGTGTTGGGCCATGGAAAATGCCGCTTTCAGGTCAAAAAGTGAATCCTGCCACGAAAGTAGGGCGGGTACCCCGAGGGAATGTCACAACTTTGTCGAATCAATGTCTGCGACAACGTTTGTGAATTGACATTCGACGTACTATCTTTGCCGTCCCTTAACAGGGAAATTCAAGCACGATGAAAAGGACTTTCCAACCCTCCGTCCGGAAGCGCCGCAACAAGCACGGCTTCCGCAAGCGCATGTCTACGGCGAATGGTCGCAACGTACTGAGCGCACGTCGCCGCAAAGGCCGCAAGAAATTGACGGTGAGTTCTGAGCGTCGCCACAAAGGCATCGAGCGCTAAGTGATCGACGGAAGGATCGCGAACTGACGTTGTTCGGTTCTACATCGGCTATGCAAAAGAGGGAGCTTCGGCTCCCTCTTTTCATTGGTGTGTGGGAGCTTCGGCTCCCTCTTTTGGGAGGAGCTTGATTGTTTGGGTCGATTGCGAGACGCGAAACGTGGAGCACGAGACGTGGAACACGAAACGTGAAGCAAGAGAGGCGAACCCCAGGGACATCATCGTCCCCACACTACCACCAGATGCCCCCCCTCCATCGGCAGCCGATGCCATTGACCCTTCCAGAGGTGGGTGGTGCACTGGTCATGCTCGCCTTTCCTGATGACCTGCCCCGCCACAGAGCCGCCGTGACTGTCGTCCATACCACAAGAAGGGTCGAAGCCCGAAATGGCATCCACATGCAGGTCTGTTTGGAATGTCAAGGCCGGGCCATGGCCCTTGAACATGGCCTCCTTCGTTGCCCAAATCCATCCTTCCCTCGACTGCCAGGACTTTCGTTCCTCCTCGGACATGAATCGAGAGGCCACACGTGAAAGGCGAGGATCACCCACATGGACGAGATCAATGCCACCAGGAGTGCCATCCGTCCACAAGGCTGCTGCGGCCACGACGCCTCCATCCACGTCGTGGTGGGACAGGCTGATGCGCCATCCTGTGCCGTCGACGGCCTCGCCCAAGACCAAGTTTGGTGCTCCGTGCTCGTCATGCACGACCGACCAGTCTTCGGTTCCCGTGATGCACGTCACGGCACACGCCACGGCGTGGTGTTCTCGTTGCCTGTGGGTCGACATGGCATGGACGTCCCGCAATGGAAATCGCAAGGCCAAATCCCGACGCTGCGGCTCGGAATCAGGCGCATGCCAGATGGCCAGCTTGCATGCAGGCTCAGGCACGCCGTGTGACAACGATTCCCACGGCAAATCGAATGAACGGGGGTCCACACGAGGCATGGGGGCAAAGGACGGGGGTTTGGCCTCCACGTCCAAAAGGCCACGCATTCCGTATTTTTGCAGTGCTAAACTCAGAACATCATGGGCAACACGACTCCCACACCCACCCTTCCCTACAAAGTCAAGGACATGAGCCTGGCGGAATGGGGCCGCAAAGAAATCACCCTCGCCGAGGCAGAAATGCCTGGATTGATGGCGCTGCGTGAAGAATACGGAGCGTCGAAGCCTTTGGCCGGTGCACGCATTGCAGGATGCCTTCACATGACGATCCAAACCGCGGTTCTCATCGAGACCCTGGTGGAACTCGGTGCCGATGTCACGTGGTCGTCGTGCAACATCTTCTCGACCCAGGACCACGCCGCCGCCGCCATCGCCGCTGCGGGCATTCCGGTGTACGCTTGGAAGGGAATGACGGAGGCGGAGTATGAGTGGTGCATTGAGCAAACGCTGTTTTTTGGCCAGGATCGCAAGCCGCTCAACATGATTCTTGACGACGGCGGCGACTTGACCAATGTGGTGCTCGACCAGTACCCTGAGTTGGCAGCTGGCATCAAGGGAATTTCAGAGGAAACCACCACGGGTGTGCTCCGCCTGTACGACCGCCAACGCAACGGCACCCTGAAGATTCCTGCCATCAACGTCAACGATTCGGTAACCAAGTCGAAGTTTGACAACAAGTACGGCTGCCGCGAGTCCTGTGTGGACGCCATTCGCCGTGCCACCGATGTCATGATGGCTGGCAAGGTTGCTGCCGTTGCAGGTTTTGGGGATGTTGGAAAGGGCTCTGCGGAGTCTCTGCGCAACGCCGGTTGCCGCGTGATTGTGTCTGAAATCGACCCCATCTGCGCGCTCCAGGCGGCCATGGAAGGTTACGAGGTCAAGAAAATGATTGATGCGGTGGCCGAGGCGGACATCGTGGTGACTGCCACCGGCAACAAGGACATTGTCACTGGTGAGCATTTTGAAGCCATGAAGGACAAGACCATCGTGTGCAACATTGGCCACTTTGACAACGAGATTGACGTCGCGTGGCTCAACGCCAACCACGGCTCAACCAAGGACACCATCAAGCCTCAGGTCGACATGTACACGATCGACGGCAAAGACATCATCTTGCTTGCCGAGGGTCGTTTGGTGAACCTGGGATGTGCAACAGGTCACCCTAGCTTTGTAATGTCCGCGTCGTTCACAAACCAAACCATCGCTCAAATCGAGCTTTGGCAGAACACAGACAAGTACAAGAACGAGGTGTACACACTGCCCAAGCACTTGGACGAGAAGGTGGCGCGCTTGCACCTGGCCAAAATTGGGGTTGAAATCGATGAGCTCTCCGAAGAGCAAGCGGCCTACATCGGCGTCACCGTCGAGGGACCCTTCAAAGGCGAGGCCTACCGCTACTAACCATGTAGACCTTGCGGCATGGGGAGAATGCATCTCTTCGAGTTTGAGGATCAGCGTTGGCTTCCTGCCTCGTTGAGGAACTTCATGACCGATTTTTTGAGCTTTCTCGCCAACAAAACCCAGATGTACCGCCCCATCATCCCCACCTTGGAACGTGGGATTCGGGCGAGCAAAACATCTCAGATTGTGGATTTGGGATCGGGCGGAGGTGGGGGCCTGATGTGGATTGCGAGCGAACTGAACCGCGAGTCTGAGCGTGTTCGAATTGTGATGACCGATTGGTATCCCCATGTTCAGGCTTTTCAGAGGTCGTCTGCCCAGGCCCCGGGATTGGATTTCGTCGAGCAGCCGGTCGATGCAAGGGCTGTACCCCGTGAATTGAAGGGGTTGAGGACCCTTTTTCTATCCTTTCATCATTTTCGGGAAGATGATGCATGCGGCATCTTGCAAGATGCCATTCATGCAGGTCAACCCGTGGCCATTTTCGAGGCGCAAGACAGGTCCCTGGTGAGTCTTTTGGCCATGGCTTTTTCTCCCATCACCCTGTTGTTGTGTACACCCTGGATTCGACCCTGGAACGGATGGCGACTCTTGTTCACCTACCTCATCCCTATTCTTCCGATGTTGGTCATGTGGGATGGGGTGGTCTCGTCGTTGCGTACCTACTCTGAATCGGAGTTGCGTGACCTGGTGGACCGCTGTGAAGGGTCCTCTTCCTACGATTGGGACATCCGTAAGGTCAAGTCGGGTCCTGGGTTTGTGCTTCAGTTGCTGGGAACTCCCCGAGCCACAGGCGAAGCGCCCGCAGAGCGCGCCTGAACATGCCGGCTGACCCTCAATTGTAAATGTGGAGGATGGACCCGTTGAGGCTGCTCCGGTAACGATGCAGCGGGAGGGTTGCAGGTCCATTCATGACGCTGCCATCAAGCATCAGCCACTGGCTCGCTGAACAATCGCTGTCGTCTTTCAGGGTGATGTTGTCAGGGTCGAGTGTCACTTGGCATCCCAAAGCGATGTCAAACGTCGCATGCCTGTCAAGCACCACAAACTCGTCGAGGGTGTAGCGATAGACGTACAATCCACGAGATCCGCCATTCAAAGCAATGGCCTCTCCAGGAAAGTTGAGGGCGTTGTAGGCCGGGAGGTTAAGGTCGATGTCGACGTTGACGGGCACGTATGGGATGTATTGTTGGGTTTCGCCACACGAACTGCATCCGAGCATGCCAGCAAGCATCAGGAGCCAAACCCAGGCACTGAACCCACGAGTTCGGAGCCCCAGGGGATCCTTGGGTGCGCCCGCCTTGAACGCCTTCACATACTTGGGTTCATAGCTCGGGAGGTGCACGAAATCCTTGGCCACAAAGGCTGCTTCGGCGGGCGCCGCGCCGTCGCGCGCCAGGGGCCAGGCGTCGACAAAGGTTCGCCCCTCGCCAGCCAGTACGTCCTGGCATTTCAGGGCCCCGTCCCCAATGAATTGCGCTGGCCCCTGCCAAGGATCCTGGCCGTCCTCGATCACGACTGGCTCTACCTGACCCACACATTGGTGCCGTGCGTCATAGGTTGCGGCGTATACCTCCATGCGTCGAGCGTCCACCATGGCCACGCGACGTTGAGCCGTGGGGTCCAAGCGTTCCCCTTGGATGGCCAAAAGTTGAAGTGTGTCCAAGGCGATGAGGGGGATGCCTTGGGCATGGCAAATCCCCTTGGCCGTGGAGACGCCGATGCGCAGTCCTGTGAACGAGCCGGGTCCTCCAGAGACAGCCACGGCTTCAAGATCTCGCGGGGTCCAACCATGTTGGGTCATCACCTCATCAATGAGCGGCAACAGCCGTTCTGCATGCACGTAGCCCTCCTCGCGTTCCTCGCGAAAAGCCACGACCACCCCATCTTCGGCAAGGGCTACAGAGCATTGAAGCGTCGCCGTGTCAAGAATGAGGATGCGCGCCATGTCAGTCCTTCGCTTGGGTCTCGACGGCATCACCGTCACTCAACGAGCGACTGACCACGTCATAGGGCCCGGTCACCACGGTCGTACCCACGCCCACCTCGCCACGAACCTCAATGAATTTGGAGTCTTGGATGCCTGTCTCAACGGGGGTCCACACCACGTTTCCATCCTCCAACACAAACAATCCCAATTCAGATTCTCCCCCAGAGGCATCCTTGCCATCCTCCGTGCTTTCTTTTTCTCCGGTGGTCACGGCTTCTCGGGTGGTCACGGCCTGGATGGGGACACTCATCGCATCGTCCACCTGATGGGTGAGGATGTCCACAGTCGCACTCATTCCAGGCCTGAATGGCGTGTAGTGCTCGGGTTGTCCCTCCGTGAGATGCACGTAGCTGGCAGGGTCCAAACGAACCTTGACCGAGAAGTTCGTCACTTGGTCCATGCTGAACCCATTGGCGCCAGCATTCAAGGCGGTGTTTCCGATTTCGGTGACCATCCCCCCAAAGGTTTGGCCCAAGTACGCGTCCACTTCAATCTCAGCCCGATCGCCCAATTGGATGCGAACAATGTCACTTTCATTCACCTCCACGTTGACCTCCATCGCACTCAAGTCACTGACGTTCATCACCACTTCACCAGCGGTAAATCCATTGCCCTGCACACTCTCGCCAACTTCCTTGGACAGGGCTGTCACCACACCGCCTTGAGGAGCGCGGAGCGTGGTTCGTCCGAGGTTGTCACGGGCCTCTTGGAGGGACGCTTCCCCACTGCGGATCGCGTATTCGGCGCTTTGAACACTTTGCTGGGCACTGGTCAAATTGGCTTGAGCCGACAGGTAGGACGCTTCGGTTTGGTCAAACTCTGCTTGGGAAATGACCTTGTTCCCCAGCAGGGTTTCAGCCCGCTCAAACGCTTTGGTTGCAGCGTATTGATTGGCCTCGGCTTGCGTCACTTGTGCTTTGGCGGAGGCGAGGTTGGAACGGGCGGTGTTCAAGGCAGCCTCCGCTCGGAGGACAGCGGCGTCGTAGATGTCGGGATTCAGCTGAACGAGCAGGTCCCCCTTGTTCACGACATCGCCTTCTTTGACGGGGAGAAGCGTGATTTGACCATTGACCTCCGCCGTGATTTTCACCTCGATCTCAGGCTGGATTTTTCCACTGGCACTGACGCGTTCCACCAAGGTCCGGCGTGCGACCGCGTCGACAGACACTTGCGGCAAGGTTCGGTTGCCTCCTCGAACGGCAGCCACAGCGGCCAAAATGGCCACAAACCCTCCAACGATCCAGTAGAGTTTTTGATGTTTCATCTCAGGAATTGAGGGGATTAGAGGCTCAGGGGGCGTCCCATGTAAAAGTCCAAAATGCGGGTCTTGAACACATAGTCATACCGTGTGCGCAACGCGTTGATGCGCGCATTGTCAACCCGGGTTCGCGCGTCGGCGTACTCCAAAGCCGAAATCGCCCCGGCCTCAAACCGCGCCTCCGCATTGGTCATGGCCAGTTC
>JBEARC010000033.1:0-39694 GCA_041163465.1 Bacteroidota bacterium | reverse complement strand
GTTTGGCGACCCAAGGCCTGCTCGAGAAACCTGAACAACCCACCCGAGGGTGCAGCATTGAGCTCCAGGAGAACGGGTCCCTCTGGGTGATGAAGGGTGAGGACCGGGCGCGGTGCCGTATCGCGGAACGACCACGTGGTTTGCGCCTTGGCACAGGGCATGCCGTACACTTCAAGACGCACCCGGAAATAGAGAATGGCGCCCGCCTGCGTTCGTTGCAGGTTCGCCCACTTGATGTCAGACGTTTCTTCCAAGAGGTCGCTCACGGGAGGCGGTGCTTGGAGCAGACGCATGCGCGGCCCCCCCGACCGCTTCCACCACGGCAAGGGCGGACCGCTGATCGCGTACACTTCCTTCCAACGATCCGGATCAGCGTACGTCAAGTTCCAAAGCATCGGTGCTCCAAAGGGTTTGGTATGTGCCGTCGCCGTCGTACATCTCGGCCTGTCGTTGGGTGTTGAATTTGCGGTTGGGTCGGGGGTCGTTCCCTACACCGGCCACGTAAATCCAGTTGCCAGCATTGCTCGCTGGGTCGTAATCGAGCAGCATGTGCTCAAACCAAGACGCCCCGAGGCGCCAGTCGATGCCGAGGTCGTGCACGAGGTAAGAAGCCACGTTTTGGCGACCGCGGTTGCTCATGAATCCCGTTCGGGCGAGTTCCCGCATGTTGGCGTTGACAAACGCATCGCGCGTGCGCCCCTCCTTCCAGGCTTCAAACGCTGACCGTTGTGTCCCTCGGTTGGGGCTGTCCGGTTTGAGGGCCTTGCGATGGAAAATTCGGCTTCCGTATTTCATCGCCACAAAGCGGAAGTAGTCCCGCCAGATCAATTCAAACACCAACCAGTACGTGCTATCGTTGGCCTCGACCTTGTCCTCAAAACGGTACACCTCACTCGCGATGCGACGCGGGCTGATGCATCCGTGGGCCAGCCACGGACTGAACTTGCTGCTGTAGTCGGCCCCAACCAGTCCGTTCCTCGTCTTCTTATACACCGCGAGCTTCTTGGTGTCCCAGAAGTAATGCTTGAGCCGCGCCTTCGCTTCACTGGCGCCTCCTCTGAACGGCAATACGCTTCGGCTGTCGGACGGCGGCATCGCCTGGCCCGTGCTCGCGAGGAATTCGGTGAGGTCGGGAACCGCGTCGGAGGTTAGTCCTGCGGGAGTGTTCACTTTGGCTGGAGCGGGAATGCACGCGCGGACCTCGCTGAGCTTTTCCACTTTTTTGCGGAATTGCGTGAAGATGTCTGGCAGCGCCTCGAGGTCCATGGGCAAGTCGTCGGGATGGAACAGCGTGTGGCCTTCGATCCACGAACACTGCCCCCCTTCGGCGCCGACCGCCCGCTCAACGGCGATTTGAATGTCCAATTCATCCGGTGTGTGCTCCGTTTGCGCGGTGAGTTGGGTGCACCCGTGTTCTCTCATGAGTGCCGGAAGGAGATCCTCAGCCTTTCCTCGACGAATCAACAGGGCTCCCCCCCGTTCTTCAATGGCAGACTTGAGGTCTGCGATGCTTTCCAAAAGAAAGCGGGTGCGGAAAGGCCCTGTCTTCACATGACCCCAACGATCTTCGGCCCAAAAGCGATCGTCAAGCACCACCACGGGCACGGTTTCGTCGCTCCGCAGCGCTTCCGCCAATGCGGGATTGTCGTCAAGACGAAGGTCATTTCGAAACCAATGGAGGGTTCGTGTAGGGTTCATGTCAGAGGAATTCGAGGTTGGCCAGCACCGCATCGCCGCGGTCGAGCAAGGCCTGTTGTTGAGGAGCGTGCATCTTGTCCCAAGTGCGGTAGACCATGCCGATGCGCGGGTTGCGTTCGAGGAGGTCCCGGTTTCGGGCGTGGAAATGCCAATACAGGCTGTTGAATGGGCACGCGTCGTCCTCGGTTTTGCCTTGACGGTTGTACGAGCATGCCGCACAATGCGGCCCCATCTTGTGCATGTAGTTGGCCGAAGAGACGTACGGCTTGCTGCCCACGATGCCGCCGTCAGCGAACTGGCTCATGCCACGCGTGTTGGTGATTTCCACCCATTCGAGCGCATCGATGTACACGCCCAAATACCACGCGTCCACCTCGTCCGGATCGATGCCCGCCAGCAAGGCGAAATTGCCGGTGACCATGAGCCGCTGGATGTGGTGCGCGTAAGCGTAGTCGAGGGTTTGGGTGATGGCGTGCTGCAGGCAGCGCATGCCCGTCTTCCCGGTCCAAAACCATCCCGGCAACTTCCGGTCGTGCTGGAAGAAATTGAGGGTGGCGTACTCCGGCATCTTGGCCCAGTAGATGCCACGCATGTATTCGCGCCAGCCAAGGATTTGTCGAATGAAGCCTTCGACTTGTTCGATGCTCGCATGCTCAGGAGCCTCACGCCACTTGCGTTCCACCGCCTCAATGACTTCACGAGGGCTGAGGATCTTCGTGTTCATCGCGAAGCTGAGTCGGCTGTGGTACACCGTCCAACTGTCTTCCGTGAGCGCGTCTTGAAAATCCCCAAACCGAGGCAACAACTCCTCGACGAAAAGGTCAAGCAACTCGCAGCTCTCGGCCCGGGTGATGGGCCACCCGAACCGCGTCCCGTCGACGCGACCCACCGTCTCGACGCCTGCGCCGTGAATGGAGTCAAGGAGCTCGGTGACGTCCCGATCCCAAAGGCGAGGTGCCGGAGGAACGTGACCCTTGGGGAGCTTTTTCCGGTTGTTGGCGTCGAAATTCCACTTCCCGCCCTCCGGCTCGCCGGCTGCGTCCATCAGCACGTCGTGCCGCCTCCTCATCATTCGGTAGAAGGACTCCATGAGGAACTGCTTCTTGCCCTGGAAATGGTCTGCCAGGTCTGTGCGTGAGGTCAAAAAATGTTCTGTGTCGTCCACGTGTACGTCGACCCCGAGTTCGACGGGCCAGGATGTGGCGGCGTCCTGAATCAGCTGGTCAAGTCGCCACTCGTCTGGCAGCTGAAACCGAACTTCGGACGCGCCACATCCCGTGACGATGTCCCGCAGAATGTCCATCATTGGACGAGCCGCCTCTGTGCCATCGATGGGGAGGTAGTGCATGCGGTGACCGGTGGCGATGCGCTTCGTTGCGAAGCTGCGCATCGCCAAAAAAAACGCAAGGACCTTTTGGACATGGTGCCGGGCGTAATCCGTTTCTTGGCGGCACTCCATCATGACAGTTAGCACGTCGGGATCACAGGTCTCCCACCAAGAATGAGCCGCGTTGAGTTGGTCGCCCAACAACAGGCGAACCACACGAGCGGATGGAGGCAATTGAGTGTTTGGTGGAATCATGCTATGCATGAAACACCCGCCGAAGCCTCATGTTTCCTTGGAGGCTGAGAAGGGGGCGGCTGCGGACGCGTTAGCGCCGGCGGACGCATGTGGCGGACGCGTTAGCGGGGGCGGAAGCGGCGGCAGCGCTCGCTGCAGTGTTTCACGTTTTCCCACTCGCGTTCCCACTTCTTTCGCCATGCAAACGGACGACTGCACGTCACGCACGTCTTCTGGGGTAGGTTGGGCTTTTTGTGCGTCAACGCGTCAAACTTTGAATCATTCCCGTGTTCTGTTGGGCAACCAAAGTTTGGACCATCCCAACGCAAAATAGGAGGTTTCCATGGTTCCCGCCCACCCCATCGATACGTCAAACTGGCTCAACATTGTGGGCCTCCAAGCGAATCCCGCATCTGCAGCCAACCCACCGCCTGCCCCAAATCCCTCCACATAGAGGTAAGTCGATTCAGAGGGTGCATAACCCAAGGCCAAGGTGTACTCCAACGAACGTTGAGCGACCTCATTCATCCCTGCCTGGGACCACCCCACACCAAGATTGGTACCCAAGCTAAAACCTTTGGGCAAGGGTTTGGCATAACTCAGGCGGACTTGCCCGCCGTGAGTACTCCCTGGGCGATGTTTGTAATGGGCCAAAATGCACATGTCGGACGATTCTGTGCTCCAGCCGGCCACCTTGGCGCCCAAATCCCACGCGGAAGTCGTCGTCCAAGGCTCCTCCAAGTCAATGAAGTTGGGCTGCTCCTGGTCGCGCTGTCCCACCACGCGAATCTCGAAGCGTTCATGCAAGCCGTACCTCACCAACGCAGTTGGCAAGGTGTATCCCGTCGTTGCGGCATCGGCTGAGGTCCAACCGGCCACACCGGCCTCGAGTTGGATGCCACCGACCGGTACGAGGGTGGCTGCCTCTGTTTGGTCGGGACGGTCCGTTTCGATGGTTTGAGCAAAAGCGGAATGCACCCCGAAAGAAATCAGGGCGAAGAAGGCGAGGCGCAGGTTCATGACTTGGCTGTTTGCAATTGACGCAGCTCTGCCCACGATTTGGGCACCGGCGTGGCTGTTACGCGCATGGGCACATCTTCATCCGTGAGAAACTTCAAGACGAGGTCGTTGAACAACTCGGGCGCTTCAATGCTGCATACGTGGCCACAATTTTCAATGACACTCAAGCGCATGTTGCGCTGAATTTGCGTGAAGCGCTCAGCAGCTTTGAAAAAAATGTGGTCCTGGTCACCCATCACCACAAGGCCCTTTTTCGCCACGGGACGTTGCACGTAGTGTCGGACGAGTTTGAAGAACGGCTTGTACAACTCCACCCACTTCAGATACTCGCGATGGGTGAGACGCCTGCTTTGGCGCCGGAAAATCCAACGGCTCAAACGGTGGTTCCTTCGCGGCAAGACAATGAAGGAAAACAGCCAGTACATGGCACGGTACGGAAGCACGTAATTGAGCGCCTTGGCGCTGTGCACAAACAAGTGCATCAGCCAACTCCCATCAAAAATGGCACCGGCCATCACCATGCGGTCGATGAGTTCAGGTCGTTCAATATCCAGTTTTTGCAGGATGACGCTGCCGATGCTCAAGCTCACAAAATGCGCCTTCTCGATGCCCAGATGGTCCACAACCCGAAGGATGTCTTCCGCGACAATGTCAAAATCATAGGCCGGGAACTCGGGCAAGATGTCCTTGCTGTATCCGTGATCCCTGAGGTCCAAGAGCAACAGCCTGTAATGCGGAGCAAAGGCCTCGATTTGGAATTTCCACGTTTTGATGGACCCTCCCGCACCGTGAATGAGCACCATCCAGGGCGCCTTCGGATTGGATCCGACGACTTCGTAATGAAGCAAGGTGGCGTGGTCAGTTGAAGCACTCATCTTGTCAAAGTTCGCGCATTCTTCCTTTCGTTTGTGCGTTGCTGGGCACAACATGTTTGGCCAAAATTCGACGCCCCTCACGCCGTACATCCTCTCGCTTGCGAAATGCCCAGAGTCGCTCCCTTGCGGCACGGGCAGATTCCTCGAGGTCCAACATCGGTTCGGGATACCCTTGGATGGTCCAACCACCCAGGGCCGCTTCCAACGGCGGGGCCATCCAGGGTGCATGAATCCATTCCTGTGGAACCCATGCCAACTCAGGAACCCAGCGACGAATAAACGTTCCCTGAGGGTCGTGTTCTTGACCCTGTTTGATCGGATTGTAAATCCGAACCGTGTTGATCCCCGTCACCCCTGCCTGCATTTGAAACTGCGGAAAGTGAATGCCCGGCTCGAAATCGAGAAAACAGCGTGCCAAATGCTCCACCCCGTCTTGCCACGCATGGTTCATGTGATGCGTCAAAAAGCTGACCACCATGGCGCGCATTCGAAAGTTCAAATACCCCGTCTCCCTGACGCACCGCATGCAGGCATCCACAAGCGGAATTCCTGTTGACCCCTCCTCCCATCGCCTCAACCAATCCTCGCGTTTCACCATCGGCAAATGGTCGTACGCTCGATTCAAATTGCGCCATTCCATGGGGTGTTCCGATTCGAATTTTTGGATGAAATGGCAATGCCAGCGCAACCGGCTCCCGAACGCATGGTGGTTCCGTCCCTGTCCTCCACTTGACTCCAACGCATGGTACACTTGCCGGATGCTCAGAGCACCCCAAGCCAAATAGGGAGAAAGCCGACTGCAACTTCGGCGACTCGCCTCGGGCTTGCTGATGTGTCGTTGGTAGTTGGAGATGCGACCTTGGTTGAGAAAGCTTGTCAAGTAGGCATGCCCAGCACGCTCACCCCCGGGCTGCATTGGCGTTGATGCCGAGACGTCCATCGCATGCGTTACGCGGGGCGCGCATTCAAGCCTCCATGCCTCTGGCCACACTGGATCCAAACCGCAGCCGCCCAATTGACGCCACGAAGCGAGGTCTGGGTTCGCCAAGGGAAGGGTCATGTTCACGTGCCAGGCTTCGACCCATCCCTTGCGCGAGGCGCGCCGGCGCTGCACTCCGGGCTGGGGTTCCTCGTGCCAAGGAACGTCCGAGGCCTTGCACCATTGCGCCACGTCCTTGTCCCGGTCAAACGTCCAAGCCACGCCTGTTTCCTCGTGAGAATGCAAGGCAGCGATCCCGTGTTTGTTGTGCAGCCATCGGAGCACATCCACCACCGGGGCATGAACGCGGTGAAGCACCAAATTCCATCCTTCGCGGTCCAACGTGCCGTTCATGTCGTCCCCGCATGCCCACTGAAAAATCACATGCCTCGAAGACGTCGTTGGATGTGCCAGCAAGCCTGGCTCGAACACCTGAAGAAGGAGCACCGCCTTGCCATCCTTGGCAGCCAGTTCCATGGCGCGTTGCAAGGGCCGATGATCACGGGTACGCAGGTCTCGTTTGAACCAAACCACATGCGCGCCTGCCTCATTCATGGCATGGTCAATCTTCTGGGTCCGACCACCCTTTCAACACGTCGTGCAACACCTCAAGCTCTCGGCCAGGTTTGGCATACGAAAGCCGGCCGAGATGCCGGGTGTCGTGGTACCCATCCAATCCACTGATTGCCGCCGTTTGAGCTTGGCCCAAATCCACGTAACCATCTCGAGCCAAAGCTTTTTCGGCCACTTCTACCCACTGTACGTCCAGCACAACAAAATGACATCGGTTGGGCAGAACAATGTCTGCCGCCAAGGTCAATCCCAACCGGACCTTGGCTTCTTGGACTGCCGGTGCCTTCCATTCTCTATCCATCCCGCAGGGAGTGAGGCCGACGGCATCAAATTCCGACACCTCGCTGGGGTACCTTGCACTGCACTGGTGAGCCTTGGCAACCCACTCCACTCCGATGTGGCTGAATGTACATTGGCGGGTGGCGACTAGGTTTTTGTAGGTGTGCGCATCCTCGCCCGGAGGCCGCAACACCATGCCCATTTGGGCCGGACTCGACCCCAAGTGAACCACTGAACTTACCACACTCAAGTTGTGCACACCGCGAGGGTCAGCCGTTCCGACGAGTGTCGCGCTTTTGAATCCACTGAGGCTGTTCACCATTCTGGCCCGTTGTCGCGAGGGCCACGTCTCCAATTCTTGCCTCGACCAGCGAACCATGGAAGTCCCGCGTGTCATCGCACGCTTCCCATTCCAGCGTCGACTTGAAGCACCTGCCCCGTGATGCCCTTGGCATGCTCGGAGACCAAATACGCAGCTGCCGATGCCACCTCCTCAGCTGACAAGACCATGTTCAAGGGGTGACGTTCCGCTGCGGACTCTCGCTTGGCGGCGCTGCCGAGCAAGCTCGCCGCCAAGCTCGTGTCCGTCAAGCTCGGTGCAACCGCATTGACACGCACGTCCGGAGCCCATTCAGCAGCCAACGTCCGAACCACCCCCTCCAACGCGCCCTTCGACGCGGCGATGCTCGCGTGATAAGCCATCCCTGTCTGCACAGCGACCGTGCTGAACAACACCACCCCCGGCTTCGCCCCATTCGATGCACCCGCTTGAAGTAGCTTCTGGTTGGCTTGAAGCGTTTGGATCGCCCCGAGCACATTGACCTCAAAATCCTCCAAGAACTGCTCACGCTTCAACCCTCGAAGCGGCTTCAACTTGATGGTTCCGGGGCAATACACAAGCCCGTCCAACGCATTGGCAAACCCCGACAAATCGCATGGATGCGCCACCGCATCAAAGACCAAACTCTGGTAGTTCGGGTGTTCCCCTTGCTCCCGTTGAACGCCAGTTCTGGATACCCCAATCACGCGGCATCCTTGGTCGAGCAACTGTTCTCGAAGCGCCTCACCGATTCCGCGGCTGTCCCCCACAATCGCCACAGTTCTCATGACGCAGCGTTTTGGAGTTCCACAATCCGCTCCTCGACTTGGGCAGCTTGAGCAACAAGCGCATCTGATTTCGCGCGATCCACCGTGCTCATCTTGTGAGCGCGAGCGAGAAGGTCAGCGTGCTCCTTTCGCAGCTTCTCCACGGGGTCCTTTTTGAACAATCCAAACATGCCCTCACAACACCCAAGCACGGTCCCGTGTTCGAGGCAGCTGGTCAGAAATCAAGAGAGGTCCGCGAGCTTCTCCTCGAGCACCGCAATCTTGGCCAATGCATCGGCCTCCTTCTTCCGTTCATTTTCTACGACCGCTTCGGGCGCACCGCTGACGAATTTCTCGTTGGCCAGCTTGCCCCTGACGCTCCGCAAAAAGCCCTGCTGGTAATCGAGGTCCTTTTGGACTTTGGCACGCTCTGCATTCGCATCAAACCCTTCACCAAAAGGCACCGAGAACCGGTGGGTGCCCAGCACAAAGCCAAACGCTCCCTTCACCTTGTCCGTCACGTGCTCTACACTGCTGAGGTTGGTCAGGTGCATGATCCATGGCTCAAGTTGGGCGGGGTAACCTTCACCAGGCTGAACCTTCAACTCCAGCTTTTCTTTGTTGGCGATGCCATTGTCGTTGCGGATGTTCCGGATTCCCGTCACAATTTCCTTGGCAAGGTCAATGTCATCGAGCAAGGTTTGGTCGTAGGCACTGCGCTCTGGCCAAGCTGCGACGCACAAATCGTCTTCGTAGCCGTTGCGTTCATTCGTCCAATGCCACACCTCTTCGGTCAGGAACGGCATGAACGGGTGCAGCAACTTCAGCATGCGCTCAAAGAGCACCAACGTCGCCCTTTGGGTCGCTCCGTCAATCGGCTCACCAAACGGTGGCTTGATCGACTCAAGGTACCAACTGCAGTATTCTTCCCACACGAGGCGGTACGTCGTCATCAACGCCTCACTCAACCGGAAACCGGCAAACTGCGCGTCGAGCTCTTCCATGGCCTGTTGGCTCCGTGCTTCCATCCATGCCACCGCGGTTGCCGCGGCTTGCGGTTGAGCCTTGTTTTCGTCGACATCCCATCCTTGCACAAGGCGGAAGGCGTTCCAAATCTTGTTGGCGAAGTTCCGGCCTTGCTCGCACAACTTCCCGTCGAACGGCAAGTCGTTGCCAGCAGGCGATGTCAACAACATTCCCACACGAACTCCGTCGGCGCCGTACTCCTTCATCAAGTCAATGGGATCGGGGCTGTTGCCCAAACTCTTGGACATCTTGCGACCCTTCTTGTCCCGCACAATGCCCGTGTAGTACACGTTCTTGAACGGCGCCTCACCACGAAAATGGTAGCCACTGATGATCATGCGCGCAACCCAAAAGAACATGATTTCCGGTGCCGTCACAAGGTCGTTTGTGGGGTAGTAGTATGCCACTTCGTCTTCCTTGTGCAGCCCATCAAACACCTGAATCGGCCAAATCCACGAACTGAACCACGTGTCCATGACGTCCTCGTCCTGACGCAAGTCGTTCATCGTCAACCCAGCATTGCCCGTCTTCGCGCGTGCTTGCTCCAAGGCTTCTGACTCGGTCCGCGCCACCACGTAATCCTCTTCTCCTTCTCCAAAAAACCACGCCGGAATCTGATGCCCCCACCAAAGCTGGCGACTGATACACCAGTCCTTGACGTTTTCCATCCAGTGGCGGTAGCTGTTCTTGAATTTGGGCGGGTGGAACTGCACGGTGTCGTTCATCACGGCCTCCAACGCTGGCTTCGACAGTTCCTCCATCGCCAAGAACCACTGCAACGACAGACGAGGCTCGATCACCGCGTTGGTGCGCTCGCTTCGGCCCACCTTGTTGGTGTAGTCCTCCACCTTGACGAGGTTGCCCAAACGATCGAGCTCCTCTGGAAACTTCTTCCGGCATTCGAACCGGTCCATCCCTTCATAAGCTCCCGCTTCGGCGGACATCGTCCCGTCGGCGTTGATGGTGTCGATGGTCTCGAGGCCGTGCTTTTGTCCGAGTTCGTAGTCGTTGATGTCGTGGGCAGGGGTCACCTTCAAGCAGCCTGTTCCAAACTCCAAGTCAATGTAATCGTCCGCAATGATGGGTACTTCACGGTTCACCACCGGCACGATGGCCTTCTTTCCTACCAAGTCCTTGTACCGCTCATCTTCAGGGTGCACGCAAATTGCCGTGTCTCCCATGATGGTCTCTGGACGCGTCGTCGCCACCGTGATCCAACGGTCCTCCTCCCCGACGACTCGGTAGCGCACATAGTACAGCTTGCCGTGCTCTTCGGTGTGGATGACCTCCTCATCGCTCAAGGCGGTTAACGCCACGGGGTCCCAGTTGACCATGCGCACACCGCGGTAAATCAAACCCTTCTCGTGGAACTCCACAAACGTGTCGATGACGCCTTTGTAGTAGCCTTCATCCATCGTGAAGCGCGTGCGGTTCCAATCGCAGCTCGCCCCGAGCTTTTTGAGTTGTTCGAGAATGATCCCACCGTGCTCGTGGGTCCACTCCCATGCGTGTTCGAGAAACTCGTCCCGCGACAAATCCGACTTCTTGATGCCTTTGTCGCGAAGGCGACGGACCACCTTCGCTTCGGTCGCAATCGAGGCGTGGTCGGTGCCTGGAACCCAGCATGCATTCTTGCCTTGCATCCGTGCGCGACGCACCAAGACGTCTTGGATGGTGTTGTTGAGCATGTGCCCCATGTGCAGCACACCCGTCACGTTGGGCGGCGGAATGACGACAGTGTAAGGCTCACGGTCGTCAGGAGTCGAATGAAAATGCCCTGCCTCCAACCAATGGGCGTACCATTTGTCTTCGGTCAGGGAGGGGTCGTACTGCGCTGGGATGTTCATGGTTGCGTCGTCCGGGGTCGAGATGGAGCACAAAAATACCCGCATTCAAACAACAAAGCCACCCCGGAGGATGGCTTTGCAAGAATTCGTTGGAGGCTTCGCTTACTGCTTGCCCGTGGTAGGTGCACCAGCTGCAGGCTGCTTCACAGGAACTCCCCCGCTGTTGCCGAGGTCGGAGGCTTCCACCTTGCCCTTGATGCGAATGACCTTCGTCGGCTCGTTGGCCGCGTTCGAGGTGATGGTCACCGACTTGTTGATCGGGCCAATGCGCTTGGTGTCGTACTTCACGGTGATGGCTGAAGTTGCGCCGGGAGCGATAGGCGCCTTCTCGCACTGAGGTACAGTGCAACCGCAGGAACCTTTGCATTGAGAAATGATCAAAGGCTCTGTGCCGCTGTTCGTGACTGTGAATTCACAGGTGCCATTCGCACCTTGCTGAATGGTTCCGTAGTCATGCACATCCTTGTCGAGCGTGATGGCTGGTCCAGACGTCACGACCTCTTGGGCTGCTGTGGTTCCAACGATGCCCAAGACCAGGGCGCACATAGCAAAAAACTGCTTCATGATGTTTTGAGTTGTTGTTTGGAGGATGAAGATAAACAAGAAACGTTTGACGTCAAACGGGAAGGTTGCGTGTTCACCCCTTGACTTCACAACTGTTGACATTCATCGCTACCACAATCATGCCAGTTTCGTGGGGCGACCTCTCCTTCCATCCGAGACGGTCGGACCTTGAGTAGGACTGCAGAACCGATTTCTAGAATCAGTAACAAATCACACCAAACAAGGCCAAAAATGACAATAGATCGCTCGATGTCACGGCCCCATCATCATCAAAATCTCCAGGACAGGCGTTGCCTGAACCACTCCCCTCGCAGGTGCCATTGTCGGCATTGGCTGCTGGGTTGAAATTGGCGGCCGACGCATCAGTGCATCCGGGAATGATGTCCGTTTGGCATGCCGCCAACGTCCCTGCCGCGAAGGGGTCGAATTCAAGGTACAGGGGGTTGCTGCAACCACTACACGCCGTGCACGAACCGAAACATGGAACGCCCAGGTCGACCACACCACCATAAAACTCAAGCATGCGGTTGGTGGTGAACTCTGCAGCACATGCATATGGAGTGTATTCCCCCGCGCTGAGGACATTTCCATTGACAAACTTGTATTCATAGTATCCTGGAACAAGCTCCAAAATCACTTCGTACACATCATAGCTTAACGGAATCATGGGAATGGACATCGCACTCCAGCCATTGAAACTTCCCGCGAGATGCACCCCGTCCGCGCTGACATCGACATTGGCCATGTTCACCCTGAATGCAACATTGTAGGTGCATTCCATGCTCACATCACATGTTCCAGTGTAATTGGCCGCAGTTGGATCGGCGCATCCGATGTCAAAACTCTGTTGCAATGCCGCCCATAGATATTCGCCATTGGGTCCCACGGGGATGGGTGAAACATACAAATCACCTTGTTGAACCATGGCAAAGTCCTCGCCCAACGCATTGACTGTGATGTCAGAACCACAAATACCAAAACCAACCGTGGACGCCAACCCAGCCAATTCTGTCAACAATCCGGTGGGATCCTCGATGTCTACCATGCTCAAGGGAGCCGAACCGTCCCCCACCAAAATCCCCTGAATGCTCAGGTTGGGATTCACACTACCATTGGCCTCACAAGGGCCCGCCAGCGGTTCGTACACAGTCCCTGTGAGAAATACCCCGACATGCCAAATGTTTCCGGGACCAGTAGGCACAGTGCTGTCTGACAAATAATTGCAGGACCCGTCGTCCGTGAGGGCCGCCGCATCAAAATTGCAGGCAAGCGCGTCTGTGCACCCTGTTTGGGCGTGGACATTGGACAAGACCAGCGAACAAAGGAACGCCGAGAGAGATGTGGAAAAGAAGAACTGTTTCATGTGTGACATGTTGGTGACTCTAAGGTATAATTATTATACATAATTTCAAAACATGCGTGTCATTTTTTCTTCTACGCCCAACCATGTTCCCGCTCTCCATGCATGATCCCACAAAAAAGGGCCGCCCCTGAGGGCGGCCCTTGTCAATCAATATCGATTTTTCCTCGCTCAGAGGCAAGTACCTCCAAAGAATGAGAGGAAACCGAGCAAGTCTGCTGTGGCCACGGTACCATCGCCGTCGAGGTCTCCGGGACAATCGTTGCCTCCGCCTGCAAACGTGCAAGAACCATCCTCTTGGTTTGCAATGGGATTGAAGTTCTCAGCATCGCTGTACGTGCAACCTGCAACGACGGCGGAACCACAAGAACCGTTGTCACTCGTTGCGAAAGGATCGTATTCTGCAAACAGTGGGTTGGTGCAACCAGCGCAAGAGTCACAACTTCCGAAGCAAGGTGTACCTGTGGTCACGTCACCGCCAGCCACAACGACAACTCGGTTGGTCGTGCCGTCCGCTGCACAATCTCCAGAAATGACTTCGTCAGAGCCCCACTGGTTGCCATTCACAAACTTGTATTCGTGGGCACCATTGGGAAGAGAAACTGTCACTTGGTAGATGCCGTAAGCCACGACAGAGGCCTGTGTCGCTCCGGGATCCCATCCTTGGAATCCACCCGCCACATGCACGCCGTCCCCACTCACAGTCTCGTTGGCCATGTTCACCCGCAATGTCACGTCGTAGGTGCACGCCAAGCTCAAATCGCAAGGGCTCGTGAAGTTGTTGGCTCCAGGATCACCACAACCAATGTTGAAGTTAGCCATGGGTGCAGCCCAGAGGTATTGTCCATCCGCATTCACAGGAATCGGTGACTTCCAGAACGTGCCATTGCTCACCATGGGAATGATGTTCCCCAGTGCTGACACCGTGATGTTGTCTCCACAAATGCCAAATTCAACCGTTGCAGCCAAGGCTGCCAAATCTCCCAACAAACCAGTTGGATCTGAGATGCCTGCCATGGACAACGGAGCGGAGCCATCCCCGAGAATCACACCATTGATGCTCACGTTGGGGTTCACACCACCACCAGCTTCACAGCCACCAGCAATGGCTTCAAAAGGCGTACCGGTCAACGTCAATCCAACCAACCAAACACTCTCCGATCCAGTTGGAACCGTGGTTGTTTCCAAATAATCACATGACCCATCATCCAAGGTCGCAGTGTTGTCGTAGTTGCATGCCATCGGGCTGGTGCATCCTTCCGCAATGGGCTCACCTGCACAGTTGTAACCTGGCTCAGCGTAGGTGCAAGAACCGTCGTCTGAGGTCGCCAAAGCATTGAAGTTGCAAGCTGTTCCATCGGTGCAACCAGGTCCTGAGGAGACGAGGTCCAAAATGGCTGCCATGCGAGGCGCTGCATATGCGACAATGGTGTCGCAATAGGCCCGACCCTCCAAAGGACCCATGTTGGGGTTGAGCGTCAACTGGGTGGCAGCCACGGATGTTCCGTTGGCGGCATCCACCATTTGGGTCGTCGCTACGTCCCACCACTGCCAAGGCGCTCCATCGTAGGGCTGTGTGGGAGTGCCATTCACGTAGTTGTTGCGAACGGGGTACAATCCATCCCACCCTTGGTTTCCATTGGCCACAGCTTGGGCAGACACGGGGTCAGACAGACCCAAGGATTGGAAGGCCGCGTTGTTGTTGGGAGCTGGTTGTGCGTTGATTTCATCGTGCACATCATAGGCACCGCTCACCTCCACCACGTTTTCATTGGTGGTAGGAACCACGAGAACGCCGGTCGTGTAAGGAGCAAACTGGTCGACAGGACACTGGAACGAAATCATCGCTGGGTCACCTGAGTCGAGCCAATTCAAATCACCAAGTGCTCCACCGAGGTTGACCTGGAAGTTCACATCTGAACTGTAGCCCACGTGGTTTGCAATGCAGAGCTGAACAGGCTGAGGACCAAACACTCCTGCTGGGGCATAGCCATCCGAAGTGGCTTCAGGGTTTCCGTTGATTTCCTGAATCACCATGGGAATGAACGACCCATCTCCTGGATCGTACCAGAACTTGGCAATGGGTGCGCCAGCGTCATCCAAGATGATGTCGTTGTAATCTGAAATGGTGGAAGCCGCATAGCTCACATAGCCACCTGTGCCCTCACCCATGTACCCAATCATGCTGGGATCAATGCCATAGGGGTCACCACCATCCACAGATGCCCGGAAGAAGCGCACGGCCGTGCGAGCGTCTTGAACCCCACGGTACGCAGCATTGATCAGTTGGTAGGTACGCTGAGACTGGGTGGCTGCGAGTGGGTTCCAACCCAAGCGGTAGTCGATGGAAGCCACGACGTATCCCATTTTGGCATAGCGGGTACAAAGCTCAACGGCCACAGAATCGTTCTTGTTTCCAACCGCGCTTCCATTCAAATACTGGGGAAGGAAGTTTCCGGTGTGGATGTAAATCAGCAGAGGACGGTCGGTCTCCGTGTCACCAGCGGGTTCGTAGATGTCACACACGAGGGGTTGTGCGGTCGGAGGTGCACCTTGAAGCAGGGGCAACACCGTCACGTTGGTGCCATACACCACGTTGGTCGAGACATCCACATCCGTGAACACCTCGTTCAAATAACGCACTTGGGCGTCTACCTGGCCAAAGACCAAGGCGCTCAGGGCAAGGGTGAGGAATTTTTTCATGTTGAAGAAAAAGAACAGGTTTTGCGGAAAGGTAAGGAGAAATTGCTTGAATCGTGTATGAACCACACTCTTTTATCGACCAAAAAACCAATCAAGTCGACCAAGAAGGAATTCGTGGCTCAGCAACTCCCGAAGAAGTTCAATCCACATCGAGGGCCAAACTGACGTAAGCAAGACGCCCCACCGTGGGACCTCCATACGTCTCAATGTGAAGGTTTTGAAGGAGGTTGCTACCTCCAACCTTGACAGTAAGTCCCTGGTTGTCAAACTTGTAATTGACCTGAGCATCCACCAAGTCGTAGGAAGGCACGAATCCCGTGAACTGAGGAGAACCTTCAAACACAAAGCCCTGAACCCAGCGGTAGTTGGCGCCAAACCCCCACACATCCTTGTTTCTGCCTTTCAGCCCTCGCGCATTCAATCCGAGGTTGAATTTGTGTTCTGGCGTGTTGAACGCTGGAATGATGGGATCGTCTTCGTCTGTTTTGACCAACTTGTTCCAGCTGTAGTTGCCTGACAGCGTGTATTGATCTCCCAAGAAGTAATTGAGACCGAGTGAAGCCCCTTGGGTTTGGACTTGGTTCAAACTGTTGGCGGCGTATCGGTACACGTCCACACCTGTGATGAAATCGGGGAACGCCGGGTTTTGGAAAAGCACGTCCAAACCAATGTTGTAGCCAATGAAATTCGTGTACCAACTGAAGTAGTAGTTGGCGTCCATGTAAAGCTTTTCACCCAAGGTGGTGCGGTATCCCGCCTCCACCGTACGCACCTGCTCTGGGACCAACGGCGCGATGTCGAAGTACACCAGCGTGTCAAGGTTGAATCCAATGTTGGCGCCCGACGAACTGTTTCTGTAGTCCACAAAACTCTGAATGGTCACCAAATCCGTGGCACCATTGAGGTTGCCCACGAGCGTGGCAGGTCCCACATCGAGGTACAAAAATTGGTCAGCCAGGGTCGGATTCCGCAAAGCAGAACTGAAGCTCAAACGGAGGAAATCCGTGGGCGTTGGCGTCCACACCAACGACGCTGCAGGAGACACCACCCACGGGAAATTCTGGTTTTTGTCCACCCTGACGGTGGCCGTTGTGATCAACTTGTCGTCGAGGAATCTTCGCTTGATTCCCGTGTACAAACCAATTTCCTGGTTGGTGATCACTCGGCCGTTGGTGTCGCTAAAAATCGTTCCATCCGAATCGGGTGTGTATCGCCTGGCGTTGGCGCCTAGGCGAATCTCTTCAGCCCACCAAGGTTTGAAAATCTTCTCGGCGTGGACATGGACCAACGAAGACTCATCAAAGAAACGCGTTCCTCCCTCGCCCTCATTGTTCTTCTTGGTGACCAAACTTTGAAACAACTGATCAAACTCGGGCGTCCCCGGAGCCGCAAAACCCAGGGGGTCTGTGGCCACATCCGCCAAGCCAGCATACCCATTGTTGGTCCAATTCTCTACCTCAGCATGCCATGTCTGCAAGTTTTGGGCATTGTCTGCATACCACGCATCTTCGGCTCCCTCTGGATACCCCGCGACCGGAATCAAGGTGAAAATGTCAGGAGGAAAAATCCAGAGCGTGTCGTACCGAATGATTTCCAGATTTGGGTAGGAGTCGTCGATTTGGGGTGCGATGCTGTCAATCCAATAGGCGTAGTAGACCTTGGACCAATTGTAGTCGCTGCGCAAGCTGTCTTGCATTTTGAGCGCCGTGGCGTAGGGGTCGTAGCTGTTTCCTGCATCCTCGCTTGTTCTGTAGGCCCGGATGAACCAATCTCCCTTCTTGCGCAGTTCTACCTTGTGCTGGTAGAATTCAATGTCACGGAGGCTGAAGCGGTTGTCGCCTTGGTACACCGTTGTGCCACGCCCCATGTTGAAGCCGTAAATCAACTCAGGGCTTTCATAGGTCTTGTCTGGTTGCAATCGCCAACTTCCGCTCAAACTGACCTTCAGGTTGTCCGTGTTGTAATCCACCAAATCAATCTCTCGGTATCCCGTGCGAAACAAGGTGCCCAAACCACGCGCATTTACGCTGTTGTCACCCCCGTAGTCCAGCGGCGTGCTGTATTCATCGCCATAGATGTTGACGGCGTCAAATCGCCCTGGGTTGGATGCGTCGACAAGGGAGCCATCCACAGGGTTGTAGTTGGTGGCTTCCCAATCGTAGGCACTGAACGCAAACGCATTGATTTTGTAGGCAAACACATCGTCACCCTGCGCATTCTTGAACGAGTCTGCCCATCGAAATCCTCCCTCGAACAAGTTCCTTTCTCCCATGCGATACGAAGCGCTGAAACCTTGGTGGACAAAGGGGTCCTTGGTTTCCATGTTGATGACGCCATTGAATGCGCCTGGCCCGAAATAGGCCGAGCTCGCCCCCGCCACGATTTCGACATTTTTCACGTCGAGGTCAGGCGCTCCCAGGAAGTTCCCGAGCGAGAAGTTGAGGCCTGGGCTTTGGTTGTCCACCCCGTCAATCAATTGCAGCGAGCGAACCGGAGACGTGCTGTTGAAGCCCCGGGTATTGACGATTTTGAATCCGAGCGAGGCCGAGGTCAGGTCCACACCCTTCAAATTGCCAAGCCCCTCGTAGAAACTTCCTGAAGGTGCTTCCTTGATGGCCAATGCATCCATGGTCTCCACCGTCAACGGCTGTTGCTTTTGCTTTTCGCTGATGCGCTCTCCGATTACCTCGGCCTCCTCCATGAGGACCTGGTCGGCTTGGAGTTTGACCTCAATGCGCTGGTTGGTCGCTGTCACGCGGATCTGCTGAACCGAATACCCGATGAAACTCACGTTCAACGTCACCGGCAGGCTGGGCACGGTGATTCGGAACAACCCGTCGAAATCAGTCGTCACGCCATTGGTTGTCCCATCCACGACAACGTTGGCGGCGAACATGGGCTCGCCCGTGGAGCCATCAAGAACACGGCCGCGCACGATGGTTTGGGCTGAGGCAGCAGTCACACACAGCCAACATGCCATCCACAACACCGACCGGAGACAAGCGGACGACGAAAGCAGAACGGATAATTCACGGGACGAGCAAGGCATCGACGACAGGGAAAATGAGGACCAACGACCGGGCATGGGAATCAGGTTTGGAGACGCAAGATGAGGAAAGTCCGCGCGATTCTCGTCAGGAGAGAACGAGAGATTGTCCACGGGTCACAGCGTGGCCTGTCCGCCGATGACCCAATGCTCCGTGGTGTCCAAGTTGACCTCGATGCGATCGCCCACCCTCAATTTGCGGCGACGTCTCGACTCGGGTTCCCCATTGACATGCACGCACCCGTCGTCCACGATGGCCTTGGCTTCGCCGCCTGTGACCGCCATCCCCGTGGCTTTGAGAAATTGCAACAGATCCATGAACTCTGTATGCATGTGGAAGACTGAAGCCTCATGAGGTGTCGACGAATTGGCCGAATCAGACATGGGCATCATCGCAAGGATGGAAACGACTGGGGATCCACCTCCCTCATGAGATCGTAAGCCGCCTCCACAATGTCCTCCACACTGGGTTTGGAGAAGTAATCACCGTCGCTTCCGTAGGCGGGAAGGTGCGACTTCGCCGTCAGGGTTTTGGCCTGTCCATCGAGGTGCCGCCATCCTCCTTGACGATTCAGGATGTCATCCAACACGTATGCGGAGGCTCCTCCTGGCACATCCTCATCCACGACAATCAGGCGGTTTGTCTTCGCGACGGATCGAGCGGCCCGGGATTCGAGATCGAGGGGGAGCAGGGTTTGGACATCCAACAGTTCAACGTCGATGCCCAAGTCTGCCAATCGTTCAGTAGCCTCCATGCAAAGGTGCAACGTGGACCCGTAGCTCACCATGGTCAAATCCGCGCCATCACGGATCACCTCCACCTGGCCCAATGGCACGCGGAATGCTGCCAGGTTGTTGGGCAGTGGCTCTTTCTTGCGGTACCCGTTGAGGCATTCCACCACAAGTGCAGGTTCTTCCGCCGCCATCAAGGTGTTATACATGCCCGCCGCCTGTGTCATGTTGCGTGGGACGCACACGTGCATGCCACGCACAGAATGTACAATGGCCCCCATGGGCGATCCGCTGTGCCAAATGCCCTCGAGGCGGTGACCGCGGGTGCGGACGATGAGGGGCGCCTTTTGGCCTCCAGCCGTGCGGTACCGCACAGTGGCGAGGTCGTCGCGCATCAGTTGCAGGGCGTAGTACAGGTAATCGAGGTACTGGATTTCGGCAATGGGGCGCAAGCCGCGCATCGCCATGCCAATGCCCTGACCGAGAATGGTGCACTCGCGGATGCCGGTGTCGCTCACCCGGACTTCGCCAAACTTCTCCTGCATACCCTCCATCACTTGGTTCACCCCCCCGATGCCGCCGGTGTCCTCCCCAAACGTCAACACGCGGGGGTCGCGGCGGAACATCTCCTCGAAGTTGCGCTGCAAGATTTGGCGGCCGTCGAGCATCTCAGGGTCGTCGTTGTAGGTGGCAGGAACCGCCGCGACGCGCAAGGCGCTGTCGGCCTGATCGCTGTACAACGACCCACTGTATCGCTCGTGGTTGGCCCTGTCAAACGCCTCCAACCAGCGTGACAGCGCCTGGCGCTCCGCCGAGGCTTGACCCGCACTGTCGGCCAACGTCATTCTCACCATCTTGGCCACCTCGGCACGACCGGCATCAGAACTTGAACGCAAAGCCTCGGCGCGCCCCGCGTTCAAAGGCGCGACCAACT
Source organism: Bacteroidota bacterium (assembly GCA_041163465.1). Taxonomy (GTDB): domain Bacteria; phylum Bacteroidota; class Bacteroidia; order Flavobacteriales_D; family Sanyastnellaceae; genus UBA11663. The sequence continues at coordinate 19,411 of JBEARC010000033.1, read as the reverse complement.
CCGCGGCCGAGAGCCGCTCCTCATCGAGGTCCCTCCGAAAGGATTCCCACGCCATTTTTTGAAGGGCGCGAACCTCCTTTTTGGCCTCCTTCCGGAGGGCCTCGAGCTCCTCCTCAGTCGCGGCACCCTCTTGGACGAGGAACAACCCCATTTGACGGATGCAGTCATATTCGGCGGCCCACTCCAGGCGTTCCTTCGACTTGTAACGCTCGTGCGATCCCGAGGTGCTGTGCCCTTGGGGTTGCGTGACCTCCTCCACATGCACCAACACGGGAACGTGCTCCTCTCGGCAACGTTTGGCCGCCTCCTCGTATGTCGCCACAAGCGCCGGATAATCCCAGCCGCGCACGCGATACATGACCAAACCATTGGACCCCTCTTCGCGTCGAAACCCGGCCAGTGCCTTCGAAATGCTCTCCTTGACCGTTTGGTACTTCTTGGGAACGGAAATGCCATACCCATCGTCCCAGACTGACATCAGCATGGGCACTTCGAGCACGCATGCCGCATTCATGGTCTCCCAAAACATCCCTTCAGAAGTGCTGGCATCTCCAATGGAGCCAATGGCAATTTCATCACCTCCGTTGGTGAAGTGTGGAGAATTTGCCGCAAGCTCGGGTTGGGCCCGGTACACCGAACTGGCCTGCGCCAACCCCAGCAATCGGGGCATTTGGGAACCCGTCGGAGACACGTCGGCAGAACTGTTGAAGTCTGCCATCAAGTCTTTCCACGATCCGTCCTCGTTCAGGGTGCGGGTCGCAAAATGTCCGCCCATTTGGCGACCGCCAGAGGCAGGGTCAGACTCGACACTGGCATGGGCGTACAAAGCTGCGAAATACTGCTGAACGTCAAGCAAACCCCGAGCCATCATGAAGGTTTGGTCCCTGTAGTAACCCGACCTCCAATCTCCCGCCCGAACCACCTTCGCCAAGGCAATCTGGGCGAGCTCCTTCCCGTCTCCGAAAATCCCAAATTTGGCCTTTCCAGTCAGCACCTCTTTGCGTCCGAGCAACGACGCCTCACGGCTGACGCACATGAGTTTGTAGTCCTCGAGCAGGGTGTTGCGAAATTCTTGAACGTCTTGGGCCGAAGGGCTGGGTGATGTGGAGGAAGTTGCCGCCATGGGGGACAAAAATACACACAGCCCCTCCCACCCCATCAGACTTCCGTCAAAAGTCTGTTTGTCAAATCGTTAAGCCCAGGGTGTGATTGAAGTCCGGGTCGGATTGAAGTCCGGGGCGGATTCAGCGAGGACGGGAAGACCGCGCCGCGTAGGCCACCGCAATCTGGCCTCCAACACGTGCGTTGTGCTTCACCAAGGCCACGTTCGCGGCCAAACTTTTTCCCTGCGTCGCCTCGGCAATGTGCTTGAGCAAAAAGGGTGTCAAGGCCTTGCCATCAATGCCCTGTGAAGCGGCCGCAGCCAATGCGTCGTCCGTGGCGGCATCCGCATCAAATCCCATGTCAGCGGGGACGGGATTGGCCACGAGCAATCCCCCACCCAAGCCGAGCGACCATTTGGCATCCATGATGCGGGCCACTTCCTCAGGTGTGTCCACGCGATGCGCCACCGGCAATCCACTGTCCGGGGTGAAAAATGCCGGGAAACGATCGGTTCCGTAGCCAAGCACCGTGACTCCCTTCGTTTCGAGGACTTCCAGGGTTTTGGGCAAGTCCAAAATGGACTTCGCCCCGGCACTGACCACGGCCACGTCTTGCATGGCGAGCTCGTCGAGGTCGGCAGAGACATCCCATGTTTGGTCTACCCCACGATGCACCCCGCCAATCCCGCCGGTGACAAAGACGCGAATTCCAGTCAAACCTGCCCCAATGAGCGTCCCACTCACCGTCGTGGCCCCCAATGCTCCCGAGGCCAACACCACGGGCAAGTCCCGCCTCGAAACCTTGGCCACGGGCTCCCCGCTGGCCAGTCGCTCGAGGGTCTGCCGATCACAACCCACTTGGACCGCCCCGTCCACCACGGCAATTGTGGCCGGAACAGCTCCCTGCTCCCGCACAATGTCCTCGACTTCCAAGGCGGTGTCCAAATTGGCAGGCCAAGGCATGCCATGGGCCACAATGGTGGACTCCAGCGCCACCACCGCCCGTCCTTCCACCAAGGCTCGTTGCACCTTGGCTGACATGTGGAGATGTGTCTTCATGTTCAACGTCAGAGGGTGGGGTTGGCGCGCAAAATGGACTGCCAAATGGCGTCCTTCAAGGGTTGAATTCCTTGTTGGGCCACGCTGCTGAAAAACAGCGGTGGTACCTCGAGATGCTTCGCCAATTCCACGCGCAATTCCGCCTCGAGTTCAGCATCGAGCAAATCGCACTTGCTGATGGCCAAGATGTGCTGTTTGTCCATCAGTTCAGGGTTGTACGTCTGCAACTCGTTCCGAAGGGTTTGGTATTGCGTGGGGATGTCATCCGCGTCGGCCGGCACAAGAAACAGAAGCACCGGATTGCGTTCAATGTGTCGCAAAAAGCGCAAGCCCAAACCCTTGCCCTCCGAAGCTCCTTCGATGATGCCCGGAATGTCCGCCATCACGAAGCTTTTGTCGTCGCGGTAGGAGACCATGCCGAGGTTGGGGCGCAGGGTCGTGAACGGGTAATCCGCGATTTCGGGTTTGGCCGCACTCACCACGCTCAACAGCGTGGATTTTCCAGCATTGGGGAAGCCCACCAGGCCGACATCCCCGAGCAACTTCAACTCCACAACTTTCCATTCCTCAAGCCCGTCCTCCCCGGGCTGGGCGTAGCGCGGAGCCTGGTTGGTGGGTGATTTGAAGTGGTCGTTGCCAAGGCCGCCACGCCCCCCCGGGGTCGCGATGATTTCCTGCCCGTGTTCTGTGATTTCAGCCTGAACCTCGCCGGTCTCGGCATCCTTGACCAGGGTCCCCAAGGGCACCTCGATGACCGCATCCTTGCCGTCGGCACCATGCATGCGGTTTCCCGAACCGGCTCCACCGTGTTCCGCGATGATGTGACGCTGGTATTTCAGGTGCAACAGGGTCCACAAATTGCTGTTTCCACGGATAATCACATGACCCCCGCGTCCACCATCCCCCCCATCGGGCCCACCTTTGGCCGTGGTCTTGTCTCGCCTCATGTGGGTTGAACCCTGCCCTCCCTTGCCCGATCGGCAACAGATCTTGACGTAGTCCACGAAATTTTGAGTCGCCATGGCGTGTGTTGTGGGGGATGTGCCTGTCAGGCGCCGATGGCCGAGGTCAAACGGGCCGTGATGTCCTCGATCGAACCAACACCATCGATGCCTTGGTACTTATCCAAAGCACGGTAGTGATCTGCCACAGGTGCTGTCTCTGCATGGTAGACGTCAATGCGCCTTTGAATCACGGCCGGATCGGCGTCGTCAGCACGTCCCGAGGTGGCAGCGCGCGAAAGCAACCGAGCCTTCAATTCGTCTTCCGGAACCTCCAAGGCAAGCATGGCACTGATGGTTTCTCCTCGCCGCTCAAGGAAGGCGTCCAACGCTTGGGCTTGGGCCGTTGTGCGCGGAAACCCATCGAAAATAAAGCCCGCCGCTTCTGGGTGCTTGCTCACCTCAGCCTCGAGCATGCCGATGGTGACATCGTCGGGCACGAGCTTGCCCTGGTCCATGTAACGCTGGGCCAACTTGCCCAATTCTGTCTCACCCTTGATGTTGGCGCGGAAAATATCCCCTGTGCTCAGGTGCACCAGGTTGTAATGTGCCACAAGGAACGCGCTTTGGGTGCCTTTCCCCGCACCTGGAGGGCCAAACAAAATCAAGTTGCGCATCGCTCTGAACCTTTCGTGAATTCTTTCGTGAAAACGCGAAGATAGTTCAACGCCTCGGGGCAGTACCTTCGCGGCATGAAGTACGATGTGATTGTTCTTGGAAGCGGCCCTGGTGGATACGTCACGGCCATCCGAGCCTCGCAGTTGGGATTGAAAACTGCGGTGGTAGAGCGTGAGTCGCTCGGCGGCATTTGTTTGAACTGGGGGTGCATTCCGACCAAGGCTCTGCTGAAGAGCGCCAACGTGTTTGAATACATTGAACACGCAGGAGATTACGGCATTAACGTGGCTGCTCCCAAGGCCGATTTTGGAGGCATGGTGGCGCGCAGCCGCGGTGTGGCGGATGGGATGAGCAAGGGCGTCACCTTCCTCATGAAGAAAAACAACATTGATGTGATCATGGGCACGGGCACGTTGCTTCCTGGCAAAAAGCTCGAAGTGACCGCTGAGGATGGAGGCAAGAGCACCCTCGAGGCCAAGCACATCATCATTGCCACAGGAGCGCGTTCGCGTCAACTCCCCTCCATGCCGCAGGATGGCAAGAAAATCATCGGGTACCGGGAGGCCATGACACTCGAGACCCAGCCCAAGAAAATGGTGGTCGTGGGTTCCGGTGCGATCGGCGTGGAATTCGCGTACTTCTACAACGCCATCGGCACAGAGGTCACCGTGGTCGAATACCAAGACCGCATTGTTCCCGTGGAGGACGTCGAGGTGTCCAAGCAGCTTGAACGCTCCTTCAAGAAAGCGGGCATTGAGATCATGACCCAAGCCGAAGTCACAGGGGTGGACACCTCAGGAACAGGCTGCAAGGTGACAGTGAAAACCAAGAAAGGCGAATCCACCTTGGATTGCGACATCGTTCTGAGCGCTGCAGGTGTGGTATCCAACATCGAGAACATTGGTTTGGAAGCATGCGGCATTGTTCACGACCGCGGCAAAATCGTCGTGGACGAGTACTACGCGACCAACATTCCTGGCTACTACGCCATTGGTGACTGCGTGCCCGGCCCAGCCCTGGCGCATGTCGCTTCAGCAGAAGGCATTACCTGCGTTGAGAAAATTGCAGGGCATCATCCAGAGCCCATCGATTACGGCAACATCCCAGGCTGCACTTACTGCTTCCCGGAGGTTGCCAGCGTAGGCATGACCGAAGAGGCCGCCAAAGCCGCGGGCCACGACATCAAGGTTGGCAAGTTTCCCTTCTCCGCCTCGGGCAAAGCGAGCGCATCCGGACACAAGGACGGCTTCGTGAAACTGATTTTTGATGCCAAATACGGTGAGTTGCTCGGGGGCCACATGATTGGTGCCAACGTCACAGAAATGATTGCAGAAATTGTTGCCTTGCGCAAACTGGAGACCACCGGTCACGAATTGATCAAGACCATTCACCCGCACCCGACGCTCAGTGAAGCCGTCATGGAGGCTGCTGCAGCAGCCTATGACGAGGTCATCCACCTCTGATCTGAATCCTCCCTCTGAAAGGGCGTCCCATGGGGGGCGCCTTTTTTCATGCCACCTTGCCTACATTGTCTGTCCAATGAAATCCAACAACTGCTCCGCTCTATCATGAAACACGCCACGCTCGCCATCCTTCTGGGGTGGACCGCGCTCTTTGCACACCGTCTTCAAGCCCAAACCACGGAGTTGCTCACTTCCTTCACCACAGGTCAGCTCAATGCGACCGCGGCTGTGTTTGGCATTCCGTCTGACCAGTTTTCAGCCCAATACAATGTCAACATGTACAGGGTCACCTACGAGATGCCCTACCTCGAGGACACCATTGAGGTGAGCGGGGCTTTGTTCGTGCCGCAAGAATTCGAGGAGGAGTGTGGATTGCCCATCCACGTTTACATGCACGGGACGATTTTCAAGCGCACCGATGCTCCGTCCTTTCAAAGCATCGAAGGCTCCTTCGGGGGACTGATGTCGACGTTGGGTCAACTCGTGCTCATGCCTGATTACGTGGGTTTGGGAACCAGCCCCTTGATGCATCCCTACGTCCACGCCCGCTCTGAATCCGATGCGGGATACTACCTCATGGTGGCTGCGGCTGCGTTGGGGGAAGAACTGGGCTACACCTTGAATGGCCAACATTTCATTTCAGGCTATTCACAAGGTGGTCACGCAGCCATGGCTTTGGCCCGGGATTTGGCCACCACAGAGTACGGTGTCACCTTCCCATTGACCGCCGCCATTCCTGGCAGCGGGCCGTACGACATCAGCGGCACACAGTTTCCGCTGACCTTCGAGTCGGCAACCTATTCCAACCCTGCCTACCTCGCCTACAACGTCATCGGATGGAACAGCTACTACGGCACCCTGTACACGGAACTTTCCGAAATCTTTCAAGAGCCCTACGCCACCACTCTGCCTCCCTTGTTTGACGGAACCCACAGTGCCGAGGTCATCAACGCGGCATGCCCTGCGACACTGGAAGAATTGGTTCAACCTGGCCTCATCGAAGGGATTCTGAGCGATCCGTCCCATCCCTTCATGGTCGCAGCCCAAGAGAACGACGTGTACAACTGGGTTCCTGAAGTTCCCGTCGAGATGCTGTACTGCACCTTGGATGAACAGGTCTTTTACCAAAACGCCCTGGTCGCTTCCTCTTGGATGGCCGAAGCGGGTAGCACCACGGCCACCGCGACCAATCTCGGCGCCTACAACCACGGCGAGTGTGCTGGCTTGGCCATTTTCGGCGGGACACTTTGGATTGAAGGCCTGGTTTCAGACTGCACCGTGGACCTCGACGAAGTTTCGTCCGATGCACTCCGCGCCTTCCCCAATCCAAGCGCGAATGGGTTCACCCTTGCAGGCATCGACGCCAACATGCCTTGGGAAGTTTGGACCTTGCGTGGGCAACGGCTTTTCACCGGCCGGGGAATCACCTTGGACACCCAAGGATGGGAGGCTGGGATGTATCTGTTGATTGCGGAAGATGGCTCTGCTGTGCGTTTGACTGTGACGCACTGAGAACGACGGGCCTGCGCAGGTTTGCGCAGGTCAGGTTGGCGAAGGTCGGGCCGGGCCGGGTTGGGCTGAGCGAGGTTGGGCTGAGCGAGGTTGGGCGTGGATCAGGGTTTGGCCCCAGGCTTCACCAAGGTGATGTGCATGCAATTCCCTTCAGGAATGACCAAAATCACCCCAGCCTCTTGGTAGCGGTTGAGCAACCGCTCCATTTCGCGGGTCGGCGTACCGCAATTGGCGTTGCTTCGTGCGCGGTCGATGAAGGCAATGTCAAACGACGCACCGTAGCTGTGCGTGCTCACGTCGCCGGTGGCATTGGCATTGCGACGCCTCAACTTGCCCTGTTGCTGGTTGGTGCGTGTGACCGAAGTCACCCGGAATTTGGCCCCTTCAGAAGCCGTTCCTTCGAGGGCATCCGCAAAGTCGTTGCCCATGTCCTTCAGCAGTTGATACGTCTCAGGCAGAAGCCATGGGTGGCTGTGCGTGAGATCGGCCAAACGATAACCCCGTCCATCCTTCACCTCCACCAACTTGCCATTTCGTTGGCCCGCACGAAGTTCGATGTCGTTCTTGACGAAGAAGCTGTTGGGCAAGGAACGAGCCGCTGATTGATGTCGTGTGTATGGATTGCGAGGAACCCGCATCGTTTTCTTGCAACAGCTGCATGGCAAGATGGGGTCGGCCTTGCGGTTGGGAGCGGCCTCCTCTTCGGGATTCGCTTCGGGCTGGGGATCGAGCATCAGGGAAGGCCCCACGGATGTCGCGGCTGCGGTTGGGATCGCCGGAAGGGCCGTTGACTCCGACGCTTCGAGCCCCAGATCGTCAGACGCTCGCTGAGAACGCAAAAGCACAGGATGGGCCTCTTTGCGCTGCAGGGCCACCACGGGCCTGGGATGTGTCAATCGGGCGAAGGCCTCCTCCTCTGCTTCGGTCCCACCGACAAGGGCAACCATTCCGCTCGAGCAACCCACCAAAATCAAGGCCATCAAGGCCACCCTGTCCCACCGAATGCGCGTGTTTGAATCCATGGCCGGCAATTTCTCCCTGAAATTCTTTGCAGCGGGAACGCGGACCTGTCAGATGCCAACGACGGGATGTTGAAAGGGGGGCTGCACGACCTCCTGAGACTGGCCTTACGCGATGCACTTTGCATTCCATGTCAACACTAGGCGCAAAAATTGAGCACCCCACCTATGGGGAAGGGGTGATTTTCAACCAAGACGGAGATTTTTGGCGTGTCTACTTCAAGGAACACGGCGAAAAGGAATTCAACAAATCCTTTGATGGGTGGACCGAGCTGGAAGAAGGCATGGAGGTTGGGGTTGCCGGCTTGGCTGACATCACCACGGCGGTCGAACAAGTCTTTGAGGAGCACATTGATCGCATCGAACAATACATCTCTCCTCCCCCTTTGGATCTGGGAGACCGTTGGGACGGAGGAACCATGATCTTGAAACCAGGGGACGCCGATTTGCAGTCCAAAGAGGTGCCCTTGGAATCCTTCTTCCACAAAATCGTCATGGTTCGTGACCGTTTGAGGGTGATGGAGCAGCAGATCAATGCCCATGCCAAACTCACAGATGAGGACAAGGTCAACCTTCAGCAGTACATCACGCGGATTTATGGGAGTTTGACCACGTTCAACATCCTCTTCAAATACAAAGAGGACCACTTCAAGGGGGTTTCCAAAAGTGGTGACGAATGAGCCTCTGGGGGGTGCTTTCGCGCCTGAACCGCTGGGTCCTTCCTGCGATCCACAAAGTGCCTGATTTGACGCGCTTGAATGGATTTCAGAAGGCGGTCGTGGGTTGGAAGATGTACGTCACCTATCGGCATTTGGACCGTTTGAAACAGCAAGGGAAAAGTCCCATCCGGTCATGACGACCCCTGACCGCAATCCCTCCGGCAAGGGCTGGCGGCGATGGCTTGCAGTCATGGGACCGGGCATCCTGTTTGCCTCCACCTGCATTGGCGTCTCGCATCTGGTTCAGTCCACACGCGCGGGCGCCATGGCGGGGTTTGGGCTGGTTTGGGTGGTGATCGCAGCGAATGTGTCCAAATACCCCTTCTTTGAATTTGGATCGCGGTACGCTTCTGCCACAGGGACCTCGCTCATTGAAGGCTACCGCACCTTGGGGCGTGGCGCATCGTGGGCCTTCCTGGCGTTAAGCTTGGCCACGTGTTTTTTTGTGGCGGCGGCCGTGGGCTTGGTCACCGCCGCCTTTCTCGATAACCTCTTGGGCGTGTCCGTGTGGCTGGGACAACCCGCCACACCTTGGGTGGCCGCCTTCCTGTTCATGGCATCCACAGCCGTCTTGATGGTGGGAAAATTCAACGCCTTGGATCGCCTGATCAAGGTCTTGGCGGCCATGCTTGTGGTGAGCACCGTGGCGGCGGTGACCTTGGCCCTTGCAAGGCCTCCAGCCCCCAACCCGGAGGCCATTGCGGCCAACCTTGACGCCTGGGCAACCTTCACGCCAAGTTTGGGCTTTGTGATTGCACTGATGGGCTGGATGCCCACGGCCGTGGACTTGAGCACCTGGAATAGCATTTGGACCCTGGAGCGAATCGAAGCCTCAGGCTACCGTCCCACCTTGAAAGAGACCCTTCGTGAATTCAATGTGGGATTCATTGTGTCGGGTGCGTTGGCGCTCGGCTTCCTGACGTTGGGCGCCTTGTTGCTGCACCGCACAGGAGAAACCCTTCCCGATGACAGTGCGGGATTTGCTGCGGGAATCGTGTCGCTGTATGCCAAAAGCATGGGGTCCTGGAGCGCCCCCGTCATGGGACTGGCCGCATTCAGTGCGATGCTGGGAACGTGCATTGCCGTGCTCGATGGCTACGGCCGAAGTCTCAGCCGGGCATGGGCTGCGACCCGCGATTGTGCGCCCTCCCCTCATCACCAAACACGCGCCCTGATGGGCGTTGCCCTGGGCGGTTTGGTCCTCGTACTTCTGTTCGCTGGGTCGATGAAGTTGCTGGTCGATGTCGCCACGACCTTGTCCTTTTTGGTCGCCCCCGCCATTGCGTGGTGGAATTTGAAATTGGTGACCGCCTCGCATGTTCCCCGTTCCGCGCAGCCAGGAAAATTCCTGATTTTCTGGGCTTGGGCTGGCCTCGTGTTTCTGAGCTTGTTCGCCGTCGTCTACCTGGTTTGGATCCTTGCCCCATGGTTTGCCTGAACCCAGCCAGGCTTGCCCACCTCAAAGAGTAGCCTCAGAGTAATCCCAGTCGCTTGGACACTTGGTCCATCAGGTACACCATTTCAGTCCCAATTTGCCGGCATCGCGCGTCATACGTGGCAGCCTCTTCAGGCGTGTTGTCGCTGACTTTGGGGTCCACATAAGGCACGGCAAACCGAGCATCTGCCCCGTACACAAGGGGGCAACCACGGTCGGCATCGCTGCAGGTCATCACAGCCGCAAATCCGGAACTTGGGTTGGCGGCATCATCATACGCTTTGCTAAAACAAATCGAAGGTGGCACGGAGTCCCCCGGGGTGATGGCATAGGTGGCGTTGTCGGAACTCCCGGACAAGGATGGAACAACCATGTCAATCCCAAACCCCGCCCGCTCCAAAGCCCCCACGGTTCGTGGGTTGCAAGCAGTCGACTCGGTCCCACCACTGAAGGTCGGGATCTGCCCATGCAACCCAACCCTGGCCGCTGCTGCAGCCGCCCATACCTGCGCCATGTGGCTTCTACGGCTGTTGTGCGTGCAGATGAAGACCATTGGCGCCTGCTCCCCCTGCATCACACGAGCTGCTGCCCATTGGGCCAAGGCATTCAATTCAGACTTTCGCTCCTGTGCCACCAGCGACGTGTCCCGTGCAAGGGTTTGGACGAGAAGGGCCAAACCAGGATAGAAAGCCTCCGAAGAGAATGATTCCGACCCGCTGGAGTCAGCACGAGATCGATCAGCCATGGATGAATCAGTGTTGTGGAATTCGTGCGCAGGCGCAGAAGAGGGTTGGCATCCCATCCAGCCTGAGCTCAACAGGAAGAGAGCCGGAACAATCTTGGGCATGGGATTCGAGAAAATCACGCCTCAAAATTCCACTCACCCATGGATTGACATGCGAAAACGTCGTGAAGAAATTGTGAACGATGACGTCCTATGGCCGAGCCGTCTGTGGGGTTTGGACGTCTGTGGGGTTTGGAGAGGCGTTATTGCAATACGCCGTGGTCCAACCGCACCTCGCCAAACAAATCGTCGTAGCCGACAATTCTTCCCTTGACGGTGACGTTGTTGGCCTTGGTGTCGGGAGCCGATTCGCCTTCAGCCCAAACCACGACCACACCGGGCGCCAAAATCACGCCATCGGACGTCCACTCCGAAACCGGTCCCGTGACCTCCACCACTTGCTCCGACCAGGTCGAATGCATCGAGGCATCGTGCTCCGCGTGCCATACCACCAATTCTTCTGAAGTCCATGCCTTGGCTACTTCCGCAGCTGCATAATCCTTGTGGGGCTTGTTGTACATGAAAAACGCCGCGATGCCTCCGACGAGTGCGCCGAGCAACGCGATGGTCAACATCTGTTTCATGCGTTGATTCATAGGGAATGCTTGGAAAGATTTGACATTGTCACCGTGACACTTACCCTGGGATGTCCCCCGTCACGATTCACCACGACCCCAAGTTGCACCGGACGCATCACCCTTCCAAATTTGGAATGACAAAAGACACCAACAATTGGTCGTCCGTGGACGGACGATCTCCTTGCCAATTTTCCATCCACAAGGCCAAAAATTCGCGCTGATCTTGGGAAGGAAGCTCAGCCAAGGTCAACGCCAAGGTGCGCAATCCCTTCGGTTTGAGTTTTTGGTCATGCGGCCCCCCGAATTGATCGGGAACACCATCTGAGAACATGAAGATGACGTCCCCGGAACGGGCCTGCAGGGTCGTCTCCACAAACGGTGCGTGACGCCAATAGGCCCCACCGATGGAGCGCGAAGTACCCTTGAATTCGAGCAGTTTGCCTTGGCGGACGATCCAAAGAGGGCGTTTGGCCCCCGCAAATCGCAGTTGATTCAATTCTTTGTTGTACGCCAAGACAGCCAAGTCCAACCCCATGCCAACAGCCCGCATTCCGTTCGTGTCGCCTTGCAGCATCGCCGCGCGAAACTTCTCGTCCAAACGCGTCAAAAGGTGCGCCGGACCCACTGACTTGTGAATGGCCTGCCACAATTTCTCTCTGGCAAGCACCGTCATCAAGGCAGCCGACATTCCGTGTCCTGTGCAATCACATACCGCCAGGTAGGTAAGGCGCTCACGCTCAGCTACAAACAAAAAATCGCCGCTCAATTGCCCCATGGGACGGTCGTACACCATGCAATCAGGGAACATGTCATGGAGTTGCTCCTGTGTGGGAGCCATCATCGACTGGATGGAGCGAGCATAGGCCAAATCCTCTTGGCTTTGCAAGTATTGACGCTCCATCTCATCGTGGGAGAAGGGATGAATCGATGATTCCAAGGAGAGAGGTTCTTTGGTGAAGGTACAAAAACAGAGTTGGACAAAGTTTTACGACCTTGTCGACATGATTCAACATCGACTTTTCGTGCCCTGCGCCTTGGGCATTGTCGCTTCCTTGATTGCCGCTTCCGGGGGGGTGGCTGCAGAACAAAACAAAGACAGAACTGGGGCCCCCGGGTCCTCCCCCGTATGCACGAATTGCCACAACGGATCAGGCGCTGCCACGGCCTCATTTCAAATCTTGGATGCTACCACTGAGCAACCCGTGACATCGTATGTGGCAGGGCAAGATTACGTGGTTCGCATGGTCATGGAGGGTGGCAGTGGAAGCTACGGTGCCCAAGGCACGGTGGTGCTCGACAATGGAGACAACGCGGGTTCATTCAGCAACCCTTCAGCCAACACTCAATTGGAAGACGTGGGGGGACGGCACATCGTAGAGCACAACAATCCAAGTGCAAGCCCTGTGTTTGAGGCCACATGGACCGCTCCTGCCTCAGGATCAGGACCTGCCAATTTCTACATGAGCGGTTTGGCCGTCAATGGCAACAACGCAACCAGCGGTGATGTCTACGCCGGAACATCGCTGACCCTGCCAGAAGCGACCTCTTCGATGTCTGCCCTTGACATCCAGGATACACCAGGGCCATGCTTCACCCAAGGAACATGGCAGTGGCTTGCTCCCTCCCGAGGACGGTTGACGGTGATAGACGGAACCGGGCGTGTGGTCTTGGCGCGCAACGTTCAACCAGGAGAACGCATCCATTGGACGTTGACCGGTCTGAACATCGTGCATTTCGCCACCCCTTCAGGCCCAAGCCACCACTGGAAACTCGTGGGCACACGGTGAGCGAGGAACGCATCATTTATTCGCTCTCTCAATTGAGCGAGAGCCTTCGCCGCACCCTGGAACAAGCGACCCGAGGTCGTGCCTTGTGGTTTCGGGCAGAAATTTCACAGGTGAAGGGGAGCGGTTTGGGACACGTGTATTTGGACCTGGTGGAAGAGGAACAGGGAACGCAGCTCGCAGCCATGAAAGCCACCATTTGGCGCGACCAGCACCAACGCATCCTCCAAGAATTGGGGGATGCTGCCGGCGATGTCTTGAAAAAGGGAACCGAAATCGTGTTCAGTGCTCGCATCCGTTACCATGCCGTGTATGGCGTAAGCCTGTCCGTGGAAGAAGTTGATTTGTCCGCCATGCTCGGAGAGGCAGAACGACGGAAACAAGCCACACTGAAAGTCCTGCAAACCGAAGGTGCGTTTGACAAAAACAGCGCAGTTCCACTTCCAAGACTCGTGCGTCACATCGCCCTGGTTGGTTCGCCCGGCACCTCAGGTTTTCGCGACTTCGCGTTCCACCTCCTCCATAACGAATGGCGGTATCGCTTTGATCTCGACGTATTTGCCGCAAGCGTTCAAGGCAAGGAGGCACCTGCAACCATGGCCCATGCGATTGAAGCAGCCCAAGCCTGCTCACCTGACGCCATCGTCGTGGTTCGAGGTGGGGGATCGGCCTTGGATCTCGACGCATTCAACGATTTGGACTTGTGCCGAACAATCGCCCTGGCCCAGGTGCCCGTCCTCACCGGCATTGGACATGAAACGGACCTGAGCGTGGCCGATTTGGTCGCCCATCGACATTTCAAAACCCCCACGGCAGTGGCTGACTTTTTGGTGGATCGAACCGGCCAAGAAGCATCCCTGATCACTGAATGGATGGGACAAATCGGCGTGAGGGCTCGGGGCCGAATGGCCTTGGAGCAGCAGCGTTTGGCCACCCATCATCAAGTCCTGAGAATGCATCCAGCCCGCGTCCTTTCGGAAGCCAATCACACCTTGATGCACCTGCGACAGCGCATGGTGGATGCCTCGCAACGAAACCTGGAGAGACATCTTCAGCGCATGGCTGAATTTCGGTCTACCATGCAAGCATTGCGACCTGAAAACACCCTGAAGCGCGGATTTGCCATACTCCGGAAGGAGGGACGCGCAGTGACCGATGCGAACCACCTTGCTGTGGACGACCTCGTGTCATTGGAATTGCAAACAGGGCATGTTGAAGCGCGTGTCACCGCCATCCAACCCCAAGACAACACCAGATCATGACAGACTTGCCAGAAGGTTTGACCTACGAACAGGCCGTGAAAGAACTCCAAGAAATCTTGGGCGAAATGCAAGGCAACAGCCTCGATATCGATCGGTTGACAGCACACATCCAACGCGCTTCTGCCCTGCTCGACTTCTGCCAAGACAAACTCACAAGCACCGAGGCCGAGGTTCAAGCAGTGCTTCAACGTCTCGGCCTCGAAGAAGGAAAACACAACGGTTAATCCCAAGCTCTTGGGCTTGAGTCAAGCCTTCAGGCCTTGCGACGACCCGAAGGAATGCAAGACGTTGGACTCAGGACAAAGGGTTCAAGACGACTTCAGTTTGTCTAGAATGTCCTTGGCACCCTTGCCATCGATTTTCTTGACCGTGGCGTCCTTGGCGGCTTCCAACTCCACGCGTTCCTGCATCTTTGTTTTGACGCTGTTCATGACACTTGTGAGGTCCTGAAATTCGTCACAACGGCCAATGGCCTGGGAATACAGGCTGTCCTTCTTGGGGTCATTGGTGGGGCGAAGGCATGGAAACAACATCTCAGACAACCGCGCGTTCAGCTCTTGAGCCGTCGCCGCCGCGTCTCCATCGATGGCCACCAAAAACGCTGACATGGCCTCGAGGTTTTCCGCAACACACGCGCAGGGTTCACCTCGTTCTGCAATGGCTGCTTCAAGCAACTCTGCATCTGTCGGCCCCGCAGGTGCTTGTACTTCTGGTGCCCCATCCACTGCAGATTCATTGGACTCGCATCCCAAGGCCCCCATGGCACACACCGCCACGACCAGCCATACATTGATTGACTTCATGATGTTCATTCTTGGTTAGAATTGTCCTCCTCACGGACAATGATGATTCGTTTTTCTTTGTTGATGGAACCCGCACCCGAAGCGCCTTGCTCCCTGGATGTTAGGCTCTGTTCATCGTCCACATCGATGTCCACATGGACTTCCATGTGATCTCCTTGTTGCCTCAAACGTAGGACTTCGCCACCCGGAAGAATCAACGAATCCCCCTTGGAGGCATCTGCTGCCACAACCATGACTTCAACCTCGTCCACGTCCGAAGAAGATCCTGCGTGCATCCAACCCGCGGCACGCCCACCAGATTCATGCCTGTGAACACCTGGCGGATAACTGCCATGCCCTGTCACCCTGCCCAAGGCAAAGCCCACGAGCAAGAACAACACACAGAACAGCACGACATGCAGCGACTTCATCTCTCAAAAATAGCGACACAAACATGCAGCCGGTCGGGCTTGAGAATTTTTCCCAGAGGCAAAAGTTGCCACCCATCCAATGTTCATGTTCACACCCGAATCCATGGAATGGGTAACTCAGACCCTCCTCTGCTTCCATGCTGGTGCCCCAACAACGTCTCCGAAACAAGGTGACTCATGCCACGGCTCCTGAAAATCCCAATCCAAGGGCAGACTTAGGGACAGATTTCGTTGAATCTGGCCAGGAATTCCAACAAATCCTGCGTGTCGACCACGTTGCTGTTGTTCATGTCGTAAGGACCTGCCCAACCCAATCCGTAGGCCGTCAGCAACAAAATCAAATCACCCGATCCAACGGCACCATCGCCGTTGAAATCACCATAGCACGCGTCGCTGGGAAGAAAACCATTGCCACCATATTCTTGTGCCCACTGCGGGAACACCAGGGTTTCGGCGAAATGAAAGGCATTGATGCCAACATGCTTTCCGATGAGGCGACTTGGTGCATCATCCATCGGGGGGTGAATGCCTCCCCACATCCGGCTCAATGCGCTCTCGTTGGAGGCATCCATGAAAGTCGCCCACTGCAGGCTGAAGCTTTGGCTGGGACCATCTTCAAAGACCAAGAACTGGTTCATGGGTGCAGGCCATTCGGCCAAACCACCTGGCCAGTAAGGAGAACCTGTCAACAACTCCAAGAGCTCTGCAGCCGCCCGAGAGTAGGCACTGTGACCACTGACGTATCCTGCAAAAGGTGGGGTGACAAAACTCGGACGTTGGTACGGCCACCAACGATCCGCCAAAATCCATCCAACACCTGCCTCGTCAATGAGCGGAACTTCAATGTAATCAGGCCCCTTCCACGTTCGGATCTTCACCTTGCCCACTTGATCCTGTCCCCCAAAGAACGCCAAAGGATCGGTGTCATCTACGACCTCAATCAATCCAGGAATGAGCGGCAGACCCGCTGGGTTGTAATTCGGCAGGTTGGGATCCGAACATTGGCCGCGTTCAGCCATGAAGCGAATGGCCGAGACAGGACGAGAATAGTCGTAATACCCTTTGATACTCCACGCAGCAATGGCACAATCATGCATCGCACCACCCAGGGCGAGGTACGCCTTGACATCGAATTCCAAATCCTCGATGATGGGACCTTGACCACGCCAGCGATGCTGCCCCGATTGGGCATCCAGAATGAACTCGTTGAGCAACGTGAACCAGTGACCCGGAGGCGTTTCTGAATCTGGACCGTCTGCCCAAAATTCAGCAATGACACGGCCATAGTCCCCACGAGGAACCATCTCAGGTGCATAAGGCTGACCCGTGAACGGATTTACCTCGTAGCCTTGGCCGCCAAAATTGCCGTCCGCGTCATACCACTGCATCAAACCGCCCTCATCCCAGGCATAGAACTGATCAAACTCCTCCAAGGATGGAATGCTGCCATCGTATTTCAAGGAAGCCGGACTCACATCCCACATCACACCATCGGAAGGGTCCAAATGCTCGGACCAGCGAAGGACCATGCCGTGATTCCACTTCCATGCATCTTCAAAACCTACAAACTGTGTGGTGTCGAGGTATGCAGGATGTCCGGGGTCATGCCAAACCTCAAACGTGCAACCGTCTCGCTCCAGAACCGACAGGTTGGAATCGCGAAGGGCAAACCCCGTCACCTCTCCCCACTCAGGTCCCAAGAAGGGCGGCGTTTCCGTTAACAACTCACCGCTTTGGTCAATGGCAAAACTCAATTCCACGGCCTGCCAACGGTTGGGATCCTGCTGACCGTTGGTCCCAGGAATTTCCGGCTTGATGTTGGGCTCCATCTGCTCGTAACAACTACTCGCGTAATTGTTGGCCTCGTTGGAACCATCCGTCATGCCGTAAGCAATGAGTTGTTCCGCCAAATAATTGCCCAAGGCGGGGGCCCCATGGGTCGCGTAGTCCGTGGAGTTGAACGCTGTGTCGAGTTCTTGAAGCACCATCTGGAAATAGATGTTGTCCATGGTCGATTCCGCTTGGGGGCTGTCGATGTAGCGGTGGCGGATCAAACGATACATGGCGTAACTCATGGCCACTTCTTGAGCTTCATGCCGGGCCGCCAAGTCCGAAGGAATGTCCAACGAAGCCTCGTCAAATGGGCAGGTGTACCCGTCGAGGGTTTGGCCCAAAAAGTACGTTTGGGCATTCGTGGTGTCATACGCCGCCCAACAATCGTACATCAAAATGCTCGAGTGAAAGAGATTTCTAGCATGCACAGTGGGTCTGGCAAAATCATTCCGAATGGCCTCGAGTACTTGCTCGTTCCACTCGTGTGCCACCGTCATTTGGGCCTGCGCACTCGGAATGGCCAAGAAGACGAGAAAAGCGAGGAAACCCTCAGCACGGCTAACCGCAAACAAACGTTTCATGGTGTTGTAGTTCAATGATCACTCACCTCTTGTGAAGGAAGCATTCGATCGTTCTTTCTGGTGAAGCCTGAATTTACGAAAATTTTGCACCAAACATTTCTGACTTTTGTCAAAATCAGCACGCCCGGGGCTCTGAGGCCAATCGAAAGGTGGCGAATTGAGGGCTGAGGGATGAAGAATCTATGGGACGCCTTACATTCGTCTCATGCTCTCTAAAAAAGCTCAGTACGCCTTTCGAGCGCTTAGCACCTTGGTTCGCGCCGACCTCGCCTTGCGCAAAGAGCAAGGCGCTGTGAATCCGACCCCGGGGGAACATCCCGTGGCAATCAGCGAGATGGTCAAAGAACACCCGATGAGCAGCAAGTTTCTCGAAACCATTCTCTTGGATTTGAGGCGCGGCGGCATCTTGGGTTCCAAAAAGGGCAAAGGCGGCGGTTACTACCTCCTGAAGCATCCCGAAGACACCCCGCTTGCCCAGGTGATTCGGATTTTGGATGGTCCCATTGCCCCCCTGCCGTGTGTGAGTTTGCATTTTTACGAGCGATGTGTCGATTGCAACGAAGCGGTCTGTGGACTGAATCGCCTGATGTCTGAGGTGCGCGACGCGAATTTGGCTGTTCTCGAACGGCGCACCTTGGCAGACTTGGCGGTCAAACCTGGCCAACCGCTTGGTCAAGCGCAAAGATAGCGCACAAATTTATTTCCCCATAGGATTTGTAGGGTTATAGCAATGGCCGTATTTTCGTGTCATGTCAACCCTGCCCCTCCTTGTCAGCTCGGACCCCGTCACGGGGCTGCGCCAATTGTGCGAGCAATACCCAGAACAGGTCGTGTTCACCACGTCCTTGGGATTGGAAGACCAGGCACTCACCGACCTCATCGCCAGGAACAGCCTTCCTGTGCAGTTGGTGACCTTGGACACTGGGCGTCTCTTTCCTGAGACGTACGACCTCATCGATCGCACCCGCTCCAAATATCCCGGCACGCCCCTCCGATCGTTTTTTCCCGACACCGCCACCTTGGAGGAGTTTGTGAATGAACAAGGGATGTCGGCCATATTTCAGTCCCTTCAGGCGCGCAAAGAATGCTGCCACATTCGAAAAATCGAACCGCTCAAGCGCGCCTTGGATGGCGCGGCTGTTTGGGTCACTGGACTTCGTGCCGCCCAAAGCGACAACCGTGCCTCCCTTCCACGCATCGAGCGCGACGCCATGACGGGATTGGTCAAGTACAATCCGCTCGTCGACTGGTCCGACGCCCAGCTTGAAACGTACATCCACTCCCATGGTGTACCCACCAATCCCTTGCATCGCAAAGGTTTCCCGTCCATCGGCTGTGCCCCCTGCACCCGCGCTGTCCTCGAAGGGGAACATCCCCGCGCGGGCCGTTGGTGGTGGGAACACTCCTCAAGGGAGTGCGGTCTGCACCAAGGGTGACCCGGGAGACA
>JBEARC010000032.1:0-6446 GCA_041163465.1 Bacteroidota bacterium | reverse complement strand
TCGACCTGTGGGGCACCCCCCGCCTGTGGGTCAACGACGATGCCTTGGAAGGTGACACCATGCGCCTGTTCTTGACCAACCGACAACCCACCCTGCTGGAGTTGAGGGGGCATGCCGTGGTGCACACACCGGCCAACGACAGTTTGCAGCACCACATCCAATGCCGAACCCTCGACGCCCACTTCACCGACGGTGTCCTCCACGATGTGGAGGTCCACGGCAACGTGGAACTGACCTATTGGAACTTGCCTGAAAACGCCGGCACTGAAGGCCCTGACGACCCCGCGGATTCACCCCGGGTCAACCGCGCGGTGTGTGCCGAGGCCACCCTGTCCGTCGAGAACAGACGCATCGTCGGGATTCATCTGCGAGGGTCGCCCTCCGGACGTGTCGAGCCCGTTGGTCAACCGGGCGACCACGGAGGTGAATAAGTCGTGGAAACGTCCGCTCGAATCCGGGCGGTACGTCAGGGCGTGCCCTATCTTTGGCCCCGGCATGTCCAAAGACCACATCACCGAACAAGCCGAATCCCTGTTTGAGGCCTACCTCGAGCAAAACGGACATCGCAAGACGCCCGAGCGCTTTGCCATCCTGCGGCAGGTCTATGCCTACGACGGACATTTTGACGTCGACACCTTGTACGAAGTCATGGGCAGCAGTGAATACCGCGTATCCCGGGCTACCTTGTACAACACCCTGGATCTTCTGCTCGACTGCAATTTGGTGAGGCGTCACCAGTTTGGCGACCAAAGTGCTCAGTACGAGAAATGCCACCGCATCAAGCAACACGATCACGTCATTTTGGCCGACTCCGGCGAAGTGCTCGAATTCTGTGATCCCCGCATTCAGCAAATCAAGGCCACCCTCGAAGAACTCTTTGACATCGAGGTGTTGCACCACAGTTTGAACATCTACGCCCGGAAGCGGGCCTCCAACCCCCAGGCACGCGTGCCTGAAACACCCCACGCATCGCATGAAAGTTGATGTCCTGCTCGGCCTCCAATGGGGCGACGAAGGCAAAGGCAAAATTGTGGACGTCCTCACGCCCCAGTACGACGTCATCGCCCGATTTCAAGGAGGTCCCAACGCGGGCCACACCTTGGAATTCGATGGGATCAAACACGTGTTGCACACCATCCCCAGCGGCGTCTTCCGCCCTGACACCCTGAATGTCGTGGGCAACGGGGTGGTCATTGACCCCCTTATTTTCAAAAGGGAAATTGACGCCTTGGTGGCCCTCGGGGTCGACGTGGCCGCCTCGCTGGCCATCAGCCGCAAGGCGCACCTCATTCTGCCAACCCATCGCATGCTCGATGCTGCTTCAGAAGCCGCCAAGGGCAAGGCCAAAATTGGCAGCACGCTGAAAGGCATTGGCCCGACCTACATGGACAAAACAGGGCGCAACGGATTGCGCGTGGGCGACATTGAGAGCCCCCACTTCGAGGAGCGATACCACGCCTTGCGCGACAAGCACCTCGGCATGCTTGCGCAGTTCGAAGGCTTCGAGGCTGCGCTGGACGACAGCGAGTGGTTGTTGGCCATCGACTTTCTGCGCTCGCTCCGGTTGATCGACTCGGAGCATGTACTGAACGACGCCCTGAAGGCCGGCCAACGCATCTTGGCCGAAGGAGCGCAAGGAACCATGCTGGATATCGATTTTGGCACCTACCCCTTTGTGACATCTTCCAACACCATCTCAGCAGGAGCATGCACGGGATTGGGCATCGCCCCCAACCGCGTGGGCGAGGTCATCGGCATCTTCAAGGCTTATTGCACCCGTGTCGGCTCCGGCCCCTTCCCCACAGAACTTCTCGACGAGGTCGGTGAAACGATGAGGGCGGAAGGTCGCGAGTTTGGAGCCACCACAGGTCGTCCGCGCCGTTGCGGTTGGCTTGACCTGCCCCAGCTGCGCTACGCCGTCGACGTCAATGGGGCCACCCAACTTTGCATGATGAAGGCTGACGTCCTCGGATGCTTCGATGAAATCCGCGTATGCACCCACTACATGCATCGTGGGGAAACCATCGACCACTTGCCTTTTGGCATCAACCCCGATGAGGTGGAACCGGTGTACACAACCGTTCCCGGATGGCCTGGCGACCTGACTGGCATCCGCTCGCTCGAAGAAGTACCTGCCACCTTGAGGGCGTACGTGAAAATGATCGAGGACGCCGTGGGCGTGCCAGTCACGGTGCTCAGCGTGGGGCCCGACAGAGCCCAAACCCTCCAACTTCCAACCCCCGTCGCCACATGATTTATTGGTTCACAGGTCAACCGGGCCACGGAAAAACCACCCTCGCCAAGGCGATGCTTGCGCATCTGAAAACCACCGGGGTGGACGCCTTTCATGTGGATGGCGATGACCTACGCGCCCTGACGACCAACGAAGACTACAGCCGTGAGGGCCGCGAGGCCAACATTCGCCGAGCCCAAACCATCGCCCACTACCTCCAAGCCAAAGGCCATACCGTGGTCGTCAGCCTTGTGGCCCCCTACCGTGCCTTGCGCGAGGAATTCAAAGCGGCGGCCGAGGTCACGGAAATTTACGTTCACACCTCCCAGACCCGGGGGCGAGAAGCCAAACACGCAAACGACTACCAAGCACCCGTGTCCAACTTCATCGACGTGGATACAACGGCCAAAACCGTGGAGGAGAGTTTGGAACATGTCCTCATTTCATTGCAACTCTTGAGTGCGAGACATTGATATTCCCACTATCTTTGTAGGATTATGAATACCAAGCATTCTCGCCTCCGTCACTTGGCCAAGACCATCACTTGGAGGATTGTAGGCACCATCGACACCATCCTGCTCGGATGGCTCATCACGGGCAATCCGTGGACGGGTGCCAAGATTGGCGGGCTTGAATTGATCACCAAAATGGTGCTGTATTACTTCCACGAACGTGCATGGTTCCGATACGGAAAACTTGGCAGAGACGACCACAAACAGACCACCGATGAGTGACAACCAATACAACCTCGACCATCTCACAGAACTCGAAGCCGAGTCCATGTACGTGCTTCGAGAGGTGGCGGCACAATTCGATCGGCCCGCCATCCTTTTTTCTGGGGGCAAGGACAGCATTGTGGTGACCCACCTTGCGGCCAAGGCCTTTGCCCCTGGACGCATCCCGATGCCGCTCGTCCACATCGACACTGGCCACAACTTCCCTGAGACTCTCGAATTTCGAGACAACCTCGTGGAACGCCTTGGCGCCCGCCTCATCGTAGGAAGCGTCCAAGAGACCATCGACTCAGGCAAGGTTAAGGAAGAGACCGGCGCGAACGCCAGCCGCAACCGCCTTCAAACCACCACCCTGATTGACGCCATTGAGGCGCATCAGTTTGACGCCTGCATTGGCGGCGCACGACGCGACGAGGAAAAAGCCCGCGCCAAGGAACGTTTCTTCTCGCACCGCGACGACTTCAGCCAGTGGGATCCCAAGAACCAGCGACCCGAGCTGTGGAACCTCTTCAACGGCATGCATGCCCCGGGAGAGCACTTCCGCGTGTTTCCGCTGAACAACTGGACGGAGCTGGACGTTTGGAATTACATCTTGCGCGAGAACATCGCCCTGCCTTCCCTTTACTTCGCCCACGACCGGGTGTGCATCCGTCGCGCAGGCCAAATCCTCGCCCATTCCGACTTCCTCACGCTTCGCCCCGAGGAAAAACCGGAGACCATGCATGTTCGGTTCCGCACCCTCGGCGACCTCACCATCACAGGTGCCTTTGAAAGCAACGCCGACACCCTCGAAAAAATCATCGACGAAGTCGCCGCAACCCGAATCACGGAACGCGGCGGGCGCATGGACGACAAGCGCAGCGAAAGCGCCATGGAGGACAGAAAAAAAGAAGGATACTTCTAACCACGAGGCGACATGACGACATCATCCACCCCCGACCACAACGGCCTTCTGCGATTCACCACGGCGGGAAGTGTCGACGACGGAAAGAGCACCCTCATCGGTCGCCTCCTGTACGACAGCAAGAGCATCTTTGAAGACCAGTTGGAAGCGGTCGAATCTGCTTCGAGCCAAAAAGGCGTCGACGGAACAGACCTCAGCCTCCTGACCGACGGATTGAGGGCAGAACGCGAGCAGGGCATCACCATCGACGTGGCCTACCGGTACTTCGCAACCCCCAAGCGCAAGTTCATCATCGCTGACACCCCAGGTCACATCCAGTACACCCGAAACATGGTGACGGGAGCCTCCACGGCAGACTTGGCGATCATCCTCATCGACGCGCGTCACGGGCTTCTGGAACAGACCCACCGACACAGTTTCATCGCTTCCCTTCTCGGCCTGCGGCACGTCGTGGTGTGCGTAAACAAGATGGACCTGGTGGGCTACAGCGAAGAACGCTTCAATGAAATCGTCCAAGCCTACAAGAACTTCTCGTCGCGCCTCGACATCACCGACATCAAGTTCATTCCCATCAGCGCCCTGCTCGGCGACAACGTGGTGGACCGGTCGGACAACACCCCTTGGTATGGCGGAGGCACGCTCCTCCACCACCTTGAAACGGTTCACGTGGGCGCCGACCGAAATTTGCAGGATTGCCGGTTTCCCGTCCAGTATGTAATCCGGCCTCAAACCCATGCCCACCGCGATTTCCGCGGCTACGCCGGTCGCATTGCCTCGGGTGTCTTCAAGCCTGGCGACAAGGTGGTGGCTCTTCCGAGCGGCCTGGAATCCACAATAGACCAAATCCTCGTGGGCGACACGTCCCTCGACAAGGCCTTTCCTCCCTTGAGCGTGACCATGACGCTGACCGACGACATCGACCTCAGCCGAGGCGACATGCTCGTGCGCGCCAACAACCAGCCGGAGAGCACCCAAAGCCTCGACGCCCGCATCTGCTGGCTCAGCGAGGCTCCGCTCAACCCCGCCACACGCTATGTCTTGCGCCATACCACACGCGATGTGCCAGCCAAAATCACGGAGGTCGTGTACCGCATCGACATCAACACTCTTCACCGCATCGAGGACGACCTGAAGGTGGGTGTGAATGACATGGCACGGGTACGCATCAAGACAGCTTCACCGCTGCTGATTGACGGCTACCGCGACAACCGAAGCACGGGTTCCTTCATCTTGGTGGACCCCTCCACGCACCTCACCGTCGCGGCGGGGGTCGTGGGGTAAGGACGTTTTGGATTCAGGGAGCAAGCCTTTGTGGACTCAACCCATCGCGCGACCCATCGCGACCCATCGCTCAGCCCACCAAGGGGTAGGCCGAAAACTTTGCGCGTACGGCGTCCCCCACCCTTGCCAACACGGCCTCATCTTCAGGGGCTTGAATGACAGCATCCATCCATTCCACGAGTTCAACCATGTCGGACTCAACCAACCCGCGTGTCGTCACAGCCGGAGTTCCAACGCGCATGCCCGAGGTCACAAACGGTGAGCGGGTATCGAAAGGAACCATGTTTTTGTTCACGGTGATGTGGGCGCGGCCCAAGGCGGTCTCAGCGGCCTTGCCCGTCACGCCTTTGTTGCTCAGGTCGATGAGCATCAGGTGGTTGTCGGTGCCCCCGCTGATCAGGTGGTACCCGCGATCCACGAAGGCTCCCGCCATGGCTTGAGCGTTTCGGACGACCTGCTGGCAATACGTCTTGTAGCCTGGCTGGAGCGCCTCACCAAACGCCACAGCCTTCCCGGCAATGACGTGTTCAAGTGGACCTCCCTGCATGCCGGGGAACACACCGCTGTCGAGCAAGGATGTGAACGACCGAACCTCGCCCTTCATGGTTGTCAACCCCCAAGGATTGGGAAAGTCCTTGCCAACCATGATGATGCCACCGCGGGGACCCCGAAGGGTTTTGTGCGTGGTGGATGTCACCACGTGGCAATGGGGCAAGGGATTCTCCAGAAGACCGGTGGCGATGAGACCGGCCGGGTGACTGATGTCAGCCAAAAGAACCGCACCCACCTCGTCGGCAATGGCACGGAAGCGCGCATAGTCCCAATCACGAGCGTAGGCCGAAGCACCGCAAATGATCATCTGAGGCTTTTCTCGCCGCGCCGTGTCGGCGACCTTGTCCATGTCGATGCGGCCGGTTTCACGCTCCACGCCGTAGAAGGTGGGACGGTACAACTTGCCACTGTAGTTCACAGGGGAGCCGTGCGTCAGGTGCCCCCCATGGGCAAGGTCAAACCCCAGGATCGTGTCCCCTGGCTTCAGGCAGGCGAGCATGACCGCCGCGTTGGCCGAAGCCCCCGAATGCGGTTGGACGTTGGCCCACTCCGCACCAAACAGCTGGCACAGCCTGTCGATGGCCAACTGCTCGGCCTCATCCACAAACTCGCACCCCCCGTAGTAGCGCTTGCGAGGAAGACCCTCCGCATATTTGTTGGTCAACACGCTTCCCTGCGCTGCCATCACAGCATCGCTGGTGTAATTCTCCGATGCAATCAGCTCCGCACCCTCGACTTGGCG
>JBEARC010000031.1:0-3769 GCA_041163465.1 Bacteroidota bacterium | reverse complement strand
TGTGGAGCGGCCGCCGTCGGGACGACACCATGGAACGGGAAATCCAGGAGGTGCTGCATCGAGCGAATGCTCGCGGTTGATGGTGAACCATCCCTCGCATGGCCCAAGGGTTTGGCGAAGTACCTTCGCGAGATGCAACGCACTGAAATCAGCGAACTGGGAGAATTTGGTTTGATTCGCCGTTTGACGGACGGACTTTCCAACCAGCAACCCTCGACACTTCGAGGGGTGGGCGATGACGCAGCCGTGATCGACCCCCTGGGCAAACGCGTGGTGGTGACCACAGACATGCTCTGCGAGGGCGTGCATTTTGACCTGAGTTACGCGCCGCTCAAGCACTTGGGATACAAATCGGTGGTGGTCAACCTGAGTGATGTGTGTGCGATGAATGCCAAACCGACGCAAGTGGTCGTGGGGCTAGGCATCAGCAACCGGTTTTCGGTGGAGGCCCTTGATGAGTTGTACGCGGGCATTCGGTTGGCTTGCGAGGTGTACGGAGTGGACTTGGTGGGAGGGGATACGACGTCCTCACCGTCTGGCCTAACCTTGGCCATCACAGCCATGGGGTTGGTGGATGCAGATGCAGTGGTGGGACGAGGGGGGGCAAGCGACGGCGACTTGTTGGTCGTCAGTGGCGATTTGGGGGCGGCGTACATGGGGCTCCAAATCCTTGAGCGGGAGAAGTCGGTGTTTCAGGCAGCGCCGACAGCCCAACCTGAACTGCATGGTTTTGAGTATCTGCTTGAACGCCAACTCAAGCCCGAAGCGCGTGTGGACATTGTTCGGGAACTTGCAGAATTGGGAGTGAAACCCACGTCGATGATTGACGTGAGTGACGGTTTGGCCTCCGAAGTGATGCATCTCGGCACCGCATCCCAGGTGGGCTTCAAGGTCTACGAGGACAAACTCCCCGTGGATGCCAAGGTGTACGAGACAGCCCGAGAGTTCAACCTCGACCCGACGTTGTGCATGTTGAGCGGAGGAGAGGACTACGAGCTCCTGTTCACCATCAAGCAGGGAGATTTTGAGAACATCCGAAACCACCCCAAACTGTCCGTGATTGGCCATGCGGTGGAGGCCGCGGATGCATTCACACTTGTGACCAAGAATGGTCCTGAAGTGCCTTTGAAGGCGCAGGGTTGGGACAGTTTCCAATCCGGCAACAAGACCGAATAAATCACCTCGCAATCTCCCAACGCCATGGGTGGTATTTCTGGAATTCATGGTTTGGAGGCCTTTGGAACTCCCGATGGGGCCCTGGATGCCGTGCGGCGGATGGTGTGTGAAATGGCGCATCGGGGACCGGATTCCCAAGGGACGTGGAGCGACGGCGAGCATGTGGCGTTGGGGCACGCACGGCTGAGCATGTTGGACACATCGGAGGGCGCCAACCAGCCTTTTCACATGGGGGGTGACGTGATGATTTTCAATGGCGAGGTGTACAATTACGTCGAGATGAGGCGTGAATTGGAGTCGTTGGGTGCCCACCGCTTCGTCACCGATGGCGACACAGAGGTGGTCTTGGCCGCGCTTCGTCATTGGGGTGCACGGGAGGCGTTGCGCCGTTTCAATGGGATGTTTGCCATTGCGTGGTGGTCCTCTGCCGATCGAAGGCTCGTGATTGTGCGAGATCGGTTGGGCATCAAACCCGTGTACTGGCAACAAACGGAAGGCGGAACCCTCGTGTTTGCTTCTGAGGTGAGAACAGTGTTGGCCTCGGGCCTTGTGGCGCGTCGGTTGGACCGCGCGGCCCTGTCGGATCAAATCATGTACGGAACGGTGCACGCACCACGCACCATCGTCCGCGACGTCCAACTGCTTCCACCCGCCCACATGATGGTGGTGCGTGAGGAGGAACTTCACATCGAGCCTTACTGGGAGGCTGCGGACGAGGCCCTCGGCGTCGCTGACATGGGTCCCAAAGCGCGTCGCAACCACATCAAGGACACCTTGCGAGACGCGGTGGCCTTGCGCATGCGGGCCGATGTCGCCTACGGTGCCTTTCTGTCTGGGGGCATCGATTCAAGCGCGATTGTGGGCCTCATGTCAGAGGTGTCGAGCACACCTGTGAGTACCTTCAGTGTGACCTTCCACGATGCCGAGCTTGACGAAAGCCCATGGTCTCGACTCATTGCCAAGCGCTTCGGGACAGATCACCACGAGATTCGGCTGACACCGGAGGACTTTCTGAACCAAGTTCCTGCGGGTCTTGGAGCCATGGACCACCCCAGTGCTGATGGCCTCAACACGTACGTCGTCAGCGGCGCCACGCGACGTGCTGGAGTGAAGGTGGCTCTGTCAGGGTTGGGCGGCGACGAGTTGTTTGCCGGCTATGCCGTCTTTGCGCGTAGCGCTCGGCTTGCGGAGCTGTCTTGGTTGGCCTCTTGGCCAAGGTTGGGACGAAAACTTGTCGGCAAGGCCTATGCGGCGCTCCAGCCGAGCATGACCTCCCGGAAAATGGCCGAAATTTTGGCGGGCAATTATTTTGACCTCGCTCACACCTATCCGCTTTCCCGCCAGATCTTCCTGCAAGACGATTTGAAGCGCATGCTGTCCTCCGAGGTACCCAAAGACAACGCGGTGTTTGCGTGGTTGGTGAAGGAATTGGCTCCGGGCAAGAAGTCGTTTGGGCTTCCCTTTTTGAGCCAGGTGAGTGTGGCAGAAATCCAAACGTACATGGGTCACACCTTGCTACGCGACGCAGATCAATTCAGCATGGCCCACGCCTTGGAGGTTCGGGTTCCATTCTTGGATCATCGGTTGGTGGCCGCGGCTTTGGCGGCTCCCGACAAGGTCAAATACCCCCACACACCCAAACGGCTCTTGGTGGAATCGTTGGGGGGATTGTTGCCCGACGAGGTGGTGAATCGACCCAAAATGGGGTTTGTGTTGCCCTGGGAGTCGTGGATGCGCGGTGATTTGAAGGCGGTGTGCGAGCGTGGTTTGGCCATTTTGAAGGACCAATCATGGACCAATGCAGCAACGTTGTCGGCCATTGAACAATCGTTTATGTCGGGTTCATCCACCTGGTCGTTCAGCCGTGTGTGGTCTTTGGTGGTGTTGGGGGATTACATCGATCGCCATGGCCTCACCTGAGTCGCGTCCTTTGCGAATTGTCGCCGCAGTGGAGTGGTATCCCCCGGCGTACAAGGCGGGTGGGCCGATTCGGAGTGTCCACAACCTGATGTCCCTGCTGCGAGACCAAACGTCTCATCGCCTCGAGGTCGTTTGCGGCGCGTACGACATTCATTCGGATGCCGTGGTTGAGGGTATCACACCCAACAAAACGCACCACCACGACGGCGTCGCCGTGACCTACCTCACAAGGGATCGATGGACGTCACGCATGTGGCGTGAACTGCTCAAAGGCTCACAGGATCGCCCTGCCACTGACATCTTGTACCTCAACAGCCTGTTCAGTGTACCCTTCGCCCTAACCCCTCTTCGCGTAGCCCGATCCCTCGGCGTGAAGGTGGTGCTCGCCCCACGTGGCATGCTCGGTGCAGGAGCCTTGGCCATCAAACCTCGCAAGAAGAAGTTGTTTTTGGCCGTCGCGCGGTTTGCCGGATGGTTCCGAGATGTGCGGTGGCACGCGAGCACCGAGGTGGAGGCGGCTGACATCCATCGATCCTTTCCTGGCGCGCAAGTCGTTGTAGCCTCTAACGCACCAATCGGTCGGTGCAAAGGAGTGAAGAGGGTCGAAATTGGGGTCAATCTTCCATTGCGTTTCATCGTGCTCGGGAGGGTCCACAGAATCAAGAACTTGCAT
>JBEARC010000030.1:0-38344 GCA_041163465.1 Bacteroidota bacterium | reverse complement strand
TACGAAGTGAGTCCCTCGTCTAGGAAGGTGGTGTCTGAATTGAAGGGTTTGGCGAAAAACGCTGAGACTGTCTGGCTCGCAACGGATGAGGACCGCGAAGGGGAGGCCATCAGCTGGCATTTGATGGAGGCCTTGGGTTTGGCCCCAGAAAAGACCAAACGCATTGTCTTCTCAGAAATTACCAAACCGGCCATCCTCAAGGCCATCGAGCATCCGCGTCAAGTGGACATTGACCTTGTCAATGCCCAACAAGCTCGTCGCATTCTTGACAGGTTGGTGGGCTTTGAGTTGAGCCCCGTGTTGTGGCGAAAGGTTCGCCCATCTTTGAGTGCAGGACGCGTTCAGAGCGTGGGGGTGCGCATCATCGTGGACCGCGAACGGGAAATCGATGCCCACAAGGCCACCAGTTCCTTCAAAGTTGTCGGTCATTTCTGGACAGGTCAGGCCAGCGTGAAAGCCAATTGCCCCACCGCCTTTTCCTCGGAGTCGGAGGCTCTCGCATTCTTGGAGTCTTGCCAACAGGCTCAACACACGGTGACATCCCTCGAGACGAAGCCGGCCACCAAAAAGCCCACAGCCCCATTCACCACGTCGACTTTGCAACAGGAGGCTTCTCGGAAATTGGGGTTCAGCGTGTCTCGAACGATGGGAGTGGCCCAAAAACTCTACGAAGCAGGACGTATCACCTACATGCGAACGGATTCGACTCACCTGAGCGATTTGGCCTTGGACTCCGCTGCTGCAGAAATTCGCAGCACCTTTGGCGAAGAATATGCACAGCGTCGCACCTACACGTCATCGGCCAAGGGAGCACAAGAGGCTCACGAAGCCATTCGCCCAACGGACATGTCGGCCTCCACGCTGCAAGGCACCCGAGAGGAACAGCGGCTGTACGACCTGATTTACAAGCGAACCTTGGCCTCCCAAATGGCCGATGCCAAGATTGACAAAACGGTGGCCAAGATTTCCGTTTCTGGACGAAGCGAAGAATTTGTTGCGCGTGGAGAGGTCATCACCTTTGAGGGCTTTTTGAAACTGTACCTCGAAGGAACGGACGACGAGGAAGGTGCAGATGAAACCACCAAGGACATGCTCCCCGCCATGCGCGAAGGCCAAGACATGGAGCGTCGAGAAATCATCGCAACCCAACGGTTCACGAAGCATCCAGCGAGGTACACGGAGGCGAGTTTGGTCAAGCAACTCGAAGAACTAGGAATCGGCCGTCCTTCGACCTACGCCTCGACCATTGAAGTGATGCAGAAGCGCGGCTACGTGGCCAAAGAGGACCGCGATGGCACCCCCCGCGATTATCGGATGTTGACCCTGAGCAACCAAGGCATTTCCGCAGAAACGAAAACAGAACAGACGGGACAGGAACGTGGAAAATTGTTCCCTACGGACATCGGTCTGGTGGTCAATGATTTCCTCCTTGAACATTTCCCCCAAATCCTAGACTACCACTTCACGGCTGGTGTTGAAGAGGAGTTTGACGTGATTGCGCGAGGCCAAATGGACTGGCGGGCCATGCTCAAACAATTCTACACCCCCTTCAAGGATCGGGTCGCCGACACCTTGGAGCACGCTGAACGCGCTTCCGGGGAGCGAATTTTGGGCGTTCATCCTGAATCAGGAGCCCAAGTGCTTTGCCGCATCGGGCGCTATGGCCCCATGGCCCAAATTGGCGGACCTGACGACGAGGAGAAGCAATTTGCCTCGTTGTTGCCCGGGCAGTCCATTGAAACACTCACCTTGGATGAGGCCTTGGATTTGTTCAAGTTGCCGCGCACGCTGGGCGAGCACGACGGCAAAAAGGTCACAGCGGCCATCGGTCGCTTTGGGCCCTATGTCAGGTACGACGGAAAGTTTGTATCTCTCAAGGCCGACGATGGTGATGACCCTTACACCATCACGCTTGAGCGTGCCCTCGAGCTTGTTCAGGCCAAACTTGCGGCAGACGCCAAGGCGCTCATCAAGGCGTTTGACGAAGACGAAGGTGTTCGCATTCTCAACGGCAGGTACGGCCCGTACATCAAAGCGGGACGTATCAATGCCACCATTCCCAAAGGCGAGGATCCGGCTGGCATCACGTGGGAACGTGCCCAGGAATTGATCGAGGAGGCCAAAAACAAGCCACGCCGCGGCCGCAAGCGCTCTTCTTGAGGCGCACCTCGTGGAATCGCGTGATGTACGACTGGCGTCGCATTCACATTTGGTTGTGAATCGTTGAAGGAATGGAGGCGCTCAAGGAGGGCTTGCGGCCTCGACCTTGCGGTCGTGCCACATGGCCACCCAAAGCCTGATTCCTATGTCCGACGGATTCCTTGACATGTTTGAGCCGGCGCACCCGCCGGACTTCTCCAACGCCGAAGGCGTGGCGAGAATCGCCGATCGCATCGAAACGCATCGTTTTGACCATCAACCCATGCTCGAGGGAGCACGGGTGGCCATGTTTGGCGTGAATGACGGCAGGCGATCCGGCGACAACGAAGGGTGCGCTGCTGCGCCTGATGCCATCCGGCACTGGCTTTATCAACTCGTGCCCCCAAACACGTGGCAGCCCACCCTCGATCTCGGGGACTTGCGCGCCGGCGCTCAAGAATCAGACACCCATGCAGCTGTGCAATCTGTGGTGGAGGAATTGGTGCAAATGGGCATCATCCCCATTGTTTTGGGGGGCGGTCATGATTTGACTGTTCCGATGTACAAGGCACTCGAAACAGTCGGGCGCCCCATCAACGTTGTGACTGTCGACCCTCGTTTGGACTTCGGTGGCGATCCTTCATCGGTTCATTCGAGAAACCACATGAACGAGGTGGTGATGCATGAGCCCAACTACCTGTTTGACTATGCCAACATTGGTCACCAGGGCTATTTGACCGACCCAGACACCTTGGAACTCCTCGATCGGTTGCAGTTCGAGGCCATCCGTTTGGGCACGATGTTGCAGGACATGCGTCAGGTGGAACCGGTGGTTCGAAATGCCGACTTGGTCAGTCTTGATGTGGCCTCCATCCGTGCCTCGGATCATCCGGCCTCGAGCCATGCCGGACCCAACGGCATGACGGCAGAGCACCTGTGCCAACTTTCGCGGTACATCGGCATGAGCGACCGGTTGCTCGCCATGGGATTTTTTGAGCACAATCCAGATCTTGACGACAGGGGACGTGGAGCACACTTGATTGCCCAAGGCGTTTGGCATGTCTTGGATGGAATCTTCAATCAAAAAGGAGATCACCCCAAGTGCAGCACCGAAGATTACCTCCGATATGTGGTTGCGCTTCCGGGTGAACATCACGAAATCGCCTTTCTCAAGAGCCCCAAAAGTGATCGGTGGTGGATGGACGTTCCTGTCCCGACCAAAGAAAAAAACAACCTTTTGCCCTCACTGCTCGTACCATGCACCTATGAAGAGTACGTTGAAGCCTCCGAGGGCAACCTTCCTGACCGTTGGTGGAGAACCTACCAGAAACTCGCATGACCACGGTCACGTCCATCCCCCTCTCTCTGCCATGAGAAGTTTGCGGAAAGCCCTTGCACATTGGGAAAATCCCTATATTAGCCAACCTCTGCGTACCTGCGCAGAGAATCAACCTGCTGAAAACCAACGTGATAAGATGATTCGCAACGTCTTTTTGGGCCTTTGTTTCGCCACGCTGACCTTGGGTCCTGTCTCTGCACAACAGGACCCGCAATTCACCCAATGGTTCAATGACCTCGCAGCCTTCAACATTGGCGCTGCGGGACAAGACGATTTGGTGCACGTGAATGCTTGGTACCGCAACCAATGGATGGGCCTCAACAAGGCGCCTGTCACGACCATGATCAACGTCCATTCGGCCGTCGATTTCATCCCGGGAGCCCTCGGTTTTCAATTGTATCAAGATGAGATTGGCCAGGAATCGAACACCATGGTGAAGTTGGGCTACGCTTACCAACTCGCACCACTCTCCAACGGGGCCAAGTTGGGGGTTGGTCTGTCTGCTTCCTTGTTCAGCAAGAGCTTTGATGCGGATTGGATTGCAGTCGATGGCGTGGCAAACGACCCAGCCATTCCGGATGCCTCAGGTTCCGGAACGTCGACGGACATCGATTTGGGCGTCTTCTTGAACAAGCCCAATGAATACTACGCAGGTCTTTCGGTCACGCATGTCGCTGAGGTTCAAATGGCTTCACTTAACATCGTTCCCACCCGCCATTTCTACCTGATGGGTGGGTATAACCATCCTTTGTCAGGCGACGAATTGGTTCTTCGGTCCAATGTCCTTGCCAAAAGTGATCTGAACGCCACCGCGCTCGACCTGAACGTCAATGTCCTTTGGAGCGATATGGTGTGGGGAGGTTTGACCTTCCGCCCTGGCGACGCCGTGGCTCCCGTGGCAGGATTCCAATACCGCACGTCCAAAAAAGAAGGGATCACGGCGAGCACCCAGGTGTTCAAAGTGGGTTATTCCTACGATGCGACCTTGAGTGAGCTGAGTTCGTACAGCACCGGCTCTCATGAACTCTTTTTGTCCTACTGTTTCAAGTTCATCACAACCCCCATCGAAAACAAGTACGCCAATCCGCGTTTCTTGTAAGACACACGAAACCATGTCTTCTGGGCGTTGTATCCATATCAATCTGCTAGAAAACCATTCCATGAAACAATTCCTGCTGATCCTGTTCGCCCCGCTGTTGATGGCGGGGTGCATCATGGGGCCCCAGGGAGAATTGGTCGGTGTTCAAAACCGCCAATACTGGGAGCAGTCCAACCCGTTTGGGATGAACTACATCCACTTTGGTTCCTACACGATGGGGCCAAGTGACCAAGATGTACCCTTCGCCTTGAACACCCGGTCCAAGACTGTGACCATTCCTCCTTTCTACATGGACGTTCACGAAATCACAAACAACGAATACCGACAGTTTGTGTACTACGTACGTGACTCCCTGTTTCTTCAAACCCTCGCCGACAATGATGACGATCGCTACTACATCGCTGAGAACGATCGCGGGCAGGAACTTGACCGTTTCATTGACAAGGGGTTTGTGTTGAATTGGGAGGAGCCCATTGACTGGGAGGATGAGGATATCTTTGACCTCCTCTACGACGAGTTCTTTCTCCAAGGTTCTGACCAGTTTTACAACCGAAGAGAAGTGGACACCCGCAAGTTGAATTTCACATACTTCTGGGTGAATCTGGATGCTGCCGCGAGCAACAACACCAGCGACATGGTAGAATATGGCGTGGAAAACGAAATTAGCCAGCTCCACAGCACACGCCGTCACAGCGATCGTGCACAGTTCGTGATTCGGGAAACGATCAATGTGTACCCGGACACGCTCGTTTGGATTCACGATCACACCTATGCGTACAACGAACCATTGGCAGAAATGTATTTCTGGCACAACGCATACGACGATTACCCTGTTGTTGGTGTCACGTGGGGACAAGCCAAGGCATTCAATGCATGGCGAACCCAAATCATGAATGAGTGGAAACAGAAAAACGGCGAACCCTACGTTCAAAAGTTTCGACTTCCTTCGGAGGCCGAATGGGAGTTTGCGGCTCGAGGCGGTCGTGACTTAGCCCCCTTCCCCTGGGGTGGACCCTACGCCAGGAACCAGCAAGGCTGCGTTTTGGCCAACTTCAAGCCGATGCGTGGAGACTATGTGGAAGATGCCAATGCGTACACAGCGCCTGTGGAATCATACAGCCCCAACGACTACGGTCTTTACAACATGAGTGGAAACGTGGCCGAATGGACCAACACGGCCTTCGATGAGACGGTGTACGACTTTTCCTGGGACTTGGCTCCAGATTACGTCTACCACGCCAAAGTTGATGACCCCCCTGCTTTGAAGCGGAAGGTCATTCGTGGGGGCTCTTGGAAGGACATTGGCTACTACTGCCAAACTGGCACCCGGACCTATGAATACAGCGACACTGCCAAGGCCTACATCGGCTTCCGATCTGTGATGTCCTACCTGGGTCGCGGAAAGTCCGGATTGCCTGAAGAGTGGAACTAATCTCGGCCGTGTGTTTTGAAACCGCGCACGTCCATCTCACAACAAAACCTACCTGCACAGCGTTCTAGCTGACATTGAAACCAACAAAATCCAACACCATGAAACCAGGAAGCAAGCAGTGGAAAAACTTTATGGCCAAACTCTATGGATGGGGAGCTGCCATTGTGATTGTCGGCGCATTGTTCAAAATCCAACACTGGGAGGGCGCTGGCCTGATGTTGATTCTTGGTTTGGGAACAGAAGCCTTCATTTTCTTCATGTCCGCGTTTGAGAAGCCCCATGAGGAACCCGATTGGTCTCTGGTGTACCCTCAATTGGCTACGGGCGAAGGATCCGACAAGTCTCCCACCCAGCAGCTTGATGATATGCTGGCGAAATCCAACATTGACAGCAACCTGATTGAGAAACTTGGGGATGGTATGCGTCACCTTGGTGAACAGGCTTCTAAAATGGGAGAGGTTGCAGACGCCTCCGTGGCGACCAAAGAATACAGCGATTCCCTGGTCAAAGCCTCCAACCGCGTCGACGCTCTGAGTTCCACCTATGAAGAGGTCAGTCAAAGTTTGACGGGCTTGGTGCAGGCGAGCAGCGAAGGAAGCCAAGCGGGTGCCGGTTTGGCTCGAATGAACGAGAACCTGAGCTCTTTGAACACCATGTATGAAGGCCAATTGCAGCAGTTGGAGCAGAACAAAGCCTTGTTCGCTGGCATGGGGGAACTCGTCCAAAATCTGAACGACTCCATTGAAGACACGAAGGTCTACAAGGAGAACATCTCAGAGTTGGCCAAAAATCTCGCCTCTCTCAACACCGTGTATGGAAACATGTTGAATGCCATGGGTGGCGGTCGCAGCTGATTGAGGAAACATGGCTGGAGGAAAAGAAACACCGCGTCAGAAGATGATCGGGATGATGTACCTCGTCCTGACTGCACTTTTGGCCTTGAACATCTCCAAGGAAGTCTTGAATGGCTTCGTCAAAGTGGAGCGAGGTCTCATCCAAACCCAAGAGACCCTGAAAGAAAAATCACTTCAATCCTTCTCAGAGATTGAAGCACGAATGATTGTCAACCAAACCAAGGTTGCGCCGTTCCACGAGCAGGCCATCCGTGTGAAAGAAGCAAGTGAAGAGTTGCGTTCACACATGCAAGAGCTCAAAGCGCGCACCATGGCTTACTCCCAAGGAGTCTATGAAACGGCAGAAGCCAACGGGATGAAACCCTTCTTGGCGTTGGATGACGAAGGATATCCCATGTGTGTTGCTCTGGATGCAAAGGACGAAGAGGGTGAAGACCTCATCAAGCAAAAGGATGAATACACCAATGTGACTCGCTTTCTCTACGGTGAAAACATCGCGCAACCCAAGGATGGTGAATGGTCTGCACGCGACTTGCGAAACAAGTTGGAAGCATACCGGGACATGCTCAAGACCATTGCATTCCAAGATGCCAACGGGAATCGAATTGAACTTCCCAATGGCTTGCAAATGTCGATTGACGAGCGTTTTCAGTTCCCCAATGAAATTGAGTCTGACAAGGAAGTGTCTTGGGAATTTGCCAACTTTCACGACAACCCTTTGGCTGCGGTCATGCCCATCATGTCCAAACTCATCATCGACGTGCAGGACGCCGAACATGACGTGCTGTCCTTCCTCTTGAGTGGGATTGATGGGAAATCATTCAAGGTGAACAAATTTGTGCCCTTGGTCGTGCCTGAATCGAATTACGTCCTGCGGGGTGACAGCATCCGGGCGAAGGTGATGTTGGCGGCGTTTGACAACACCAACATCCCAGACATGTACCTGAGTGACGTGCCATGGAACGGCGATTCCACAGCTGCTTTTGATTACACGGGCGTTGCGTCACTTTCAGTGGATCGTGCCACGGGGTTTGGAAACTTCCAAGCATCGACGCGCGCCCTGTCTTTGGGAGAACATCAATTCCAAGGCCTGGTGCGTTTCAAGGATTCAGACGGGTCATACAAGAACTACCCAGTGTTGACAGATCCCATCACGGTGGCCGAGCCGGCGTTGGTGGTGTCCCCCTCCAAGATGAACGTCTTCTACCGAGGGTTGCCCAACCCCGTAGAAATCTCCGTTCCAGGGGTGCCCCAGGATAAGATTGAAGTGCGGATTGACGGGGGGCACAAGCTGGTTCGTCAGTCCGATGGGTCGTACGTCGTCGAGGCGAATGCCAACACCTCGGTGAAAGAGGCCAACATCACGGTAACTGCCGAATTGCCCGATGGATCCAAGAAGTCCCTTCCTGCGAAGAATTTCCGGGTCAAAAGAATTCCCGACCCCGTGGTCAACTGGTTGGGGAACAACTCCGTCAAGGGGACCATCAAGATGTCAGAAGTTCAGGCATTCGCACCTTTGAATGCCGCGATGGAGAATTTCGACTTCGAATTCAGAGCCCGGGTCAAGAAATTCACCTTGCTCATTGTTCGCAGTGGACAGGTGTCCGAGCTTACCTCCAATTCCAACCAGTTCACCTCAGACATGAAAGATGCCTTGGGCCGTCTCCGCGCGGGCGACAACATCTACTTCACCAACATTTTGGTGACCATGCCTGACGGGGACCGACCCGTGGCACCGCTTACTTTGAAAATCATCAACTAACGTCTCATGCGCCAGACAATCTTGTACACCTGTGCTTGGCTCGCCCTGATGCTTGCAGGGGCCCACATGCCAACCCATGCACAATCTGTCTTGGATGGAGCCTACGTGAAGGAAACCAACCTGACCAAACGCGTCATCCCCTACCCTTACTTGAGGGAAGCAGACGTGATGTACAAACGTCGCATTTGGCAAGACATCGATCTTCGTCAGAAATTCAACCATCCTTTCTACTTCCCCTTGACTCCCATTCAGGACCGCAAGAACCTGTTCGACGTCATCATGAATGCCATTGAGGTGGAGGGCTCAATTGTTCCCTACTACGCGGGCCCTCTCGGTGAACAAGATGAGTTCCAAGAAAAGATGCTTCCCGGATCGCCCAAATGGAAAAATGCGGTGGGAACGATGAACTACGTGGCCCAAACCGATGAATACGGAGAGCGGACAGGAGATTTTGATTCAACATGGGTGAGGGTAACCGCGCAGGAAGTCACGCGTTACCGCATCAAGGAAGAATGGATTTGGGACAAGCAACGCAGCGAACGCTACGTGCGTATCATCGGAATTGCGCCATTGAAAGAGAAATACAAGGATGGCGTGAGCATTGGATTCCAACCCCTGTTTTGGCTTTACTATCCCGAATGCCGCTATGTGTTCGCCAACAGCGAAGTGTACAACATGTTCAACGACGCCCAGAGGAGGACTTACGAGGACCTGTTCCAAAAACGCTATTTCTCGAGCTACATCGTCAAGGAGGACAACTCGTTTGACCGATTGATTGTAGACTATGCCTTGGGGACCGATGCACTGGCAGAATCCGAAAGGATTCAACGGGAATTGTTCAATTTGGAGCACGACATGTGGCACTACTGAGTGCGCTGACGATCCACCCAAGCCAAATCGCTTGGTAAGAACATCATGACAGGGGCCGCAAGTGCGGCCCCTTTCTTGTGCCATCGGTCCGAAAGTGCGAACTTGCGCGCCCATGCTTCATTTGATCAACCTTGGGGTCCACTTTGGGGAACGAACCTTGTTTGCAGGCTTGGATTTGGCGATTGGCGTCAAGGACCGAATCGGCCTCGTGGGAAGAAATGGGGCAGGGAAATCCACCCTTCTGAAAATCATCGCGGGGATTCAGAGACCGAGCGAAGGTCAAGTGAGCTCGCCCAAAGACTACCGCATCGGGTATCTCCCACAAGAGATGGAGCATGATGAACACGCTTCTGTGTTGGAAGTGGCCATGCAAGCTTTTGAGGAAGTCAATGCCGTGGAGGAACGCTTGAGGCGTTTGACACGAGAGGTGGAGACACGCACAGATTACGAAAGTGAATCGTATGCCCAATTGATTCAAGACCTCAGTGATGCCAATGAGCGACTCGATGCACTGGGCGCATCCAACACAGAGGAGCAGGCTCACCGAATCTTGCAAGGACTGGGCTTTCTCCAAGCCGATGTGAACCGCGCCATGGGGGAGTTCAGTGGGGGATGGAAAATGCGCGTGGAATTGGCCAAACTGCTCTTGATGCAGCCAGACTTGCTGCTGCTCGATGAGCCGACCAACCACCTCGACATTGAAAGCATCGAGTGGTTGGAGGCGTTTTTGCTTCACCACCCGGGCGCCATCATGCTCATCTCGCATGACAGGGTGTTTCTTGATACGCTGACCAAACGAACGGTGGAACTCGGTGGTGTAAAATTGTACGACTTCAAGGGGGCGTACAGCGACTACGAGGTTTGGCGAGAGGAAGAACGGGAGCGCCAGGAACAAGCTGCCAAAAATCAACAGAAGTACATCCAAGACACCGAGCAACTCATCAACAAATTCCGGGCGAAGAAAAACAAGGCTGCCTTTGCCCAAGGCCTCATCAAGAAATTGGATCGGCTTGAACGCATCGAAGTCGATGCTGCGGAAAACATGCAAATCCGGTTTCGCTTTCCGCCTGCCCCTCGGTCGGGCAAGGTGATTTTTGAAGCAAAATCCGTCAAAAAGGCCTTTGGGGACTTGGTGGTGTTTGAAGGGTTGGATTTTATCATGGCGCGTCAAGAGAAGGTGGCGCTTGTGGGCAAGAATGGCGCTGGCAAGACCACCTTGACACGCATGCTGTTGCAGCGAGAGGCTTGCACGGCAGGCGAGTTGAACATTGGACA
Source organism: Bacteroidota bacterium (assembly GCA_041163465.1). Taxonomy (GTDB): domain Bacteria; phylum Bacteroidota; class Bacteroidia; order Flavobacteriales_D; family Sanyastnellaceae; genus UBA11663. The sequence goes on along the minus strand of JBEARC010000030.1, from coordinate 27,574 downwards.
CAATGTGGACATTGGGTACTACGCTCAAAATCAAACCGACGAACTCCACGGCGATCTGACCGTGCTGGAAACCCTCGAAGAAGTCGCCGTCGGTGATGTGCGAAAGCACCTGCGCGCTTTGCTTGGCGCCTTCTTGTTCTCAGGAGAGGATGTCGACAAGAAGGTCAAAGTACTTTCAGGGGGCGAGAAAGCGCGTTTGGCCTTGTGCAAGTTGCTGCTGCACCCTTACAACGTGCTCATCCTGGACGAACCTACCAACCACCTCGATCTCAAAAGCAAGGCTGTGCTGAAGGAAGCTCTGCAAGCCTTCGACGGGTCGCTTGTGGTGGTTTCACACGACCGGGATTTCTTAAGTGACATGACCCAATGGGTTTACGAAGTCACGCCGAGCGGCCTCAAGCAGTACATCGGAGACATCAAGGCATTTTTGCATGAGAAGCACGCCACCAGCATCACAGCCTACGAAGCCAACAAAACGGTCAAGGTGAGCCAAACCGCGCGTCAGGATTCAAACGTGAGCCCAACCCAGGCGCGAAGCAACGCTGGACAGATCAAAGACGGGAGCGGCGGCACAGGAGGAGACGACTACAAATCCCGAAAGCAGCGCGAGAAAGATGTGAGAAAGGCGAAAAACGCGGTCGATCGCCTTGAGAAAAAAGTCGCGGAACTCGAGGAAAAACTGGCCCAACACAACCAAGCCATGGCGGACACCGATCCTTCCGATCGAAGCAAAATCACAGAACTCGCTTATGCCTACGATGCGATCCAGCAAGACATGCAAGATCACATCAACCAATGGGAGAAGGCGCTCGAAGCCTTGGAGGCGTTGGAAACTGAGGCGTGACCCCCTCAGTTGGCAGCACCTCCCACGAAGGTGCGCCACTTGTCGAGAACCGCAGACATGTCCTCGGGAAGGTCTGAATTGAAGTGCATGCGCTCTTGCGTTCCTGGATGGGTGAATCCCAGGGTTTTGGCATGCAGCGCTTGTCGGGGAAGCGCGTCGAACATGTTCCTCAAAAAAGCGTTGTATTTCCCGCCTGGTGCTCCCTTCACGGCCACATTCCCTCCGTAGACAGGGTCACCAAAAAGCGGATGACCGATATACTGCATGTGCACCCGAATTTGGTGGGTTCGGCCTGTTTCCAGTTTGCATTCAACCAACGTCACGGGTCCCATGCGCTCCAACACCCGGTAATGGGTGACCGCGTGTTTCCCCTCTCGGCCATCGGCAAACACTTGCTGCACCCTTCGGTCGCGCAGAGAACGTCCCACATGCCCCTCAACCGTGCCATCTGCTGAGACATCTCCCCACACCAAGGCCCAATACCGCCGCTCCACGGACCGCTCAAAAAACTGTTCGCTCAAATCTGTCAAGGCCCGCTCCGATTTGCCAAGAACCATCAAACCCGTTGTGTCCTTGTCGAGCCTATGCACCAAGCCAGGTCTTGGTTCGGGGCTGTTGGGGAGCGAGGGCAACGATTGAAAATGGTGCAACACACCGTTGACCAGGGTTCCGGTGTAATTCCCATGACCCGGGTGGACCACCAGGTTCATCGGCTTGTTGATCACGAGCACTTCCGGGTCCTCGAAGACGATGTCCAAATCCATGGGCTCCGGCAAGAGCTCAAATTCAAAGACAGGCTGGGGAAGCTCCACCGTGACGACATCGCCAGGCTTCACCTTGTGATTGCTTTTCACCGGCACGCCATTGACGCGAACGTATCCAGATTTGGCGGCAGTTTGAAGCTTGTTTCTGGACAAATGAGCCACCAGGTTGATGATGAATTTGTCGACGCGAAGCGGGGATTGGCCCGGATCTGCGACCAATCGATGGTGCTCAAACAGCTCCTCGCCACCCTCCTCCTCCTCCCGATCGTCGGGATGATTCGTGTCCAGTTCTCCCGGCCTCATGGATTGGCAATCCATCGGGTGGTCCAGGTGCGACCCTGCGCATCACGCCCCACCAAGAGATACATTCCTGGCACATCCGTTTGCCACGAGAACAATCCAGGCTGACAGCGGGGAAGATCGGCCACCACGTGTCCACGGATGTCCATCACACGAATATCCGTGAAGGACTCAAGCCGCAGATGGCACGTGTGACGACCCGGGTTGGGAAACACCTCGGGAGCTCGGGTGGCCCGATGTTCGAAGGTTGAAGTCACCAACTCCTTGCCCGCTCTCAGGACAGGACGAATCATCAGCGACCCCGAGATGGTCGATTGTTGCCAGCCCAAGGAAGGAAATTTGTACCACAGATAGTCCGTGTTGGTGTTGGTTGTTTTGTCCAAACCCACGTTGAGACGGGTGTCATCTTGCTGCAGCAACCCCACAAAAACCGTCCCTTCAACGGGCAACGGTGCATCGAGTGGGTAATAGACAAAATCGTCATAGCCATCCGTGAAATACGTCGGTTGATGCAACTGATACTGCTCACCCAGTTCGCCTCCCGGTGCCGACCCTCCCTGGGGATCTTCACCGCGAACCTTCAACACAAACGTATCCCCTGAAGCGTCGTCGAAGAAGGGTGTGAAATGAATCCACACCCCGTCCAAGGTATCCGGTTGCTGGATGTCAAAGCGCACCGCCAATTCGCCACCAATGCCATCCAAGGCGTAGGCCTTTTCCGCCGAGCCATCATCGTAGGCGTAGTAGTCGCGAAAGGTTTGGACATGCACGAGGCTATCATTGTCCACAAGTCCTGCTCGGTTGGTCCCATTGCCCCCTCCAACCTCCGTTTCCCACAGGCTGACATGGAAGGTTGCGAAGGTGTCGCTCACCGCTGGGTTGAAGAGCTGCCCAAAAATCTCCATTTCCCCGATGTAGTCGGTTTCGAACAGCCCCGTCACCCCGTTGTTGGGGATGTTCCCCGGAGGAGGGGTGTACTCGGCCACATTGCCCACCGCATCGACCCGCTGAATTTTCAGGCCGATGTTCTGCTGGCTGTTGCTCGTTGAACCAAAACTCCGGTGTGTGGTGACCACCTCATCCGCCACATACATTCCTGGTGTTTCCTTGTAATGAGGCCAGGGCATCGCCGTCCAGGGGTACACCAAGAAGCTTGAGGGAGTGGACACAAATGAGATTTCCTCCTCCTCGGGCATCGGAGTCATGCCGTTGGCACGCACCGACACGTAATCTATATGCCACGTGTCCACATTGCCCTCGAGAGACCCGTAATTCCTGAATCGAAATTGAAAATCGTTGTGAAAATATTCCGGACCCACAATGGGGATGGTCACCGATGAAAAGGTGGTGTCATCGTCCACGCCTTCGGTCGACCAAACCCATCGCCAAGGATCACCTTGGGCGACACTCGTTCGAAACTCCACAATCAAAGAATCCTCTCCAGCATCCGCACCATTGGCCACACCACCGCTTTGATACCAAAACGTCAAAGCCACGCTGTCGCTTGGGTCCAGGTTGTTTCCGAGCAACAAGCGGCGGGAAGTCAACGTGTCGGCATACCCTGCAGGATTGACCGGATTGATGGTGTAGGGGCGCCCTCCTCCGTCGAGGCCTTCCAACGTGGCACACCCGACTGTGGGCGGGTTCAGCGCCAACGTCATGGTGCGGCGAACTGGGCTGGGCTCCCAGCGTTTGGCATTCACAGGGGCATCCTCATGGTACATGCTGGGCCATGCAAAATCGTCCACGAACGGCAACCCGAGGGGAGGAAGCAACGTACCGCCACCCTTGACCACCGCACCACCCTTGACCCCGCGCTCAACAGGCACGGCCTTCAAGTCCAATTCCATGTCCGTCGGGTGCTGGGCAAAGGCGCTCGCACCCGCCCATCCCAACATCACCATCCCAAGGATTCGGGATTTCCACCCCGCGTTGGGCCAAGCATTGAGTGTACGCATGCCTCCATCCAACGAACGCCTCTGCTCATTCGTACGCGTCATGCCAAAAAAATTGCTCCAATTCATCCCAGGTCGTTCAATGCTTGCCAAGATACAGGTCAATGGCCGTCCCTTCCCGAATTTTGGGCTGATCCATCGGCGAAGCGTCTTGAGAAACAACCACCGCGAGGGACGAGTCGAGCGCAGTCAGGATGTCGTCACCAAAAGCCACATCGCCGACAGACAATTTTCGACGCAACAAGATTTCCTGAGCCTCTCTCAGTGAGAGCCCCACCAACCAAGGCACCCCCACCTCGCGGGTTCCGGCGACACCCACAACCAAGGAGAGCCGACTTCCCTTGGGCAGGCGATCGTCAGGCTGAACCCTTTTGCCCTTGTGCTCGACACGCAATGCCTTGCCCACCAACAAACCGTGAGCTTCCTCTCGGATGTGTACGTCAAACCCACGTGTGGTCAGGATGCGCTCAGCCAATTTGGCATCTTGCCCTTCCTGAATGCCCACACGCTCGGAAGGTGGCGTGGTTCGGTAGGTCGTCAAAAGCACCTTTCGGCCCACCTTCACGGCACTGCCAGGGGGCGGAAATTGATCCACGACCTGGCCAGGCTTTCCTCCTGCCGCGTAAATCGAATCCTGCATCACAGCCTCCAAGCCCAATTCTGAGAGAAGAATCTGGGCCTCATCACGGCCCAGGCCTGTGACTTGTGGAACCTCACGTTGGGCAGACGGCTGGCTGTAAAAGCGCAGCCACAGCATCGTACCACCAAGGAGTACACCCCAGACTGTTGCGAGGAGCCCAAGATGCCGCATCCAGTGGCGCCAATTCATGCCTCCTCCAACATTTCCTCCAAGGCATTGTCGTAGTATGCCCTGAGCTCATCACAAAACCCAAACGAGGTGTCGTCCACCACAAGTTTGCCCTTGGTCACATGACCGAGCAACGTCGCGGAAATGCCATGTGCATCGCACACATCGAAGAAATCATCTTGGTCTTCCTCCCGAATCGATACCACAGCCCTGCCTTGGCCCTCACCAAAGAGGAATCCGTCAATCCTGACTTCATCATCTGTCACAATGTCAAACCCGAGGCCCCTCGGCATGGCCATTTCCAACAGGGTCACGAACAGCCCGCCGTCAGCGACATCGTGGGAGGCGGCAGCCAGTTGTTTGTGGGCGAGACTCCTCAAGCAGGCGTGCAACTTGCCCTCATGCTCGAGATCAAAGTAAGGAGCAGGTGATCGCTGGATGCCCACGACGTTGGCGAGATACTCCGAAGCGTTGATGCACCCCGTTGAAGGTCCCAACACGAAGATCAACTCCCCCTTTTCTTTGAAATCCAACCCGGTGTGATGCTTGCGATCATGCATCACACCGACCATGCCAATGGTGGGCGTCGGAAACACGGCCTTGGCACTTCCGTCGGGGTTGGCGGTTTGGTTGTAAAAACTCACGTTGCCCCCTGTGACGGGTGTGTTGAAATGGCGACAGGCCCGACCCATCCCTTGAATGGCGCCGACAAACTGCCAATACACCTCAGGGTTGTACGGATTGCCAAAGTTCAAACAATTCGTAATCGCACTGGGCTCGGCACCCGTGCAACTGATGTTGCGGGCAGCCTCGGCCACGGCGATTGCCGTGCCAATCTCAGGATCAGCCTCCACGTAACGCGCGTTGCAGTCCACCGTGAGCGCCAGCGCTTTTTCCGTCCCACGAACCGAAACCACCCCGGCATCCGATGGACGGTTGGTGGTGCGATTGATGGTGCCGACCATGCTGTCGTATTGTTCCCAAACCCAACGCTTGGAGGCGATGTTGGGCAAGCACACGAGCTTGTGGGCAATGTCGACACATTCTTCGATGGTGGGGACAGGAACTGTGGCGGGGTCAAACGTTTGGGCTTCCGCATACCAAGATGGCTCGCGATACTCCCTTTCATACACGGGGGCACCTCCACCCAAAACCAAGGTCGAACCCGGAACATCACCCACGAGCTCTCCATGCATGAAGTAGCGAATCCGATCCCCTTCTGTCACCTCGCCAATGTGCTCGGCATGCAGATCCCATTTGTCAAAAATGGCCTTGACCTCTTCCTCGTGTCCCTTCCGAACCACGACAAGCATGCGCTCCTGAGATTCGCTCAACAAGATTTCGAAAGGCTCCATGTCCTCTTGACGCAGAGGAACGCGGTCGAGGTGAATGTCCATGCCCACCTCACCTGCCGCACTCATTTCCGATGTGGAGCACGTGATGCCGGCAGCACCCATGTCTTGCATCCCGACCACCGCGTTGGTTTGGCTTAGTTCAAGCGTCGCCTCGAGGAGGAGCTTTTCTTGAAAAGGGTCCCCCACTTGCACGGATGGCAAGTCGTTGGCACTTTCCTCGGTGATGTCCTTGGAGGCAAACGAGGCCCCTTGAATTCCATCCTTGCCCGTTGACGAACCCACGATGTACACGGGGTTTCCAGGACCTGAAGCCGTGGCAGAGATGATTTTGTCCGATTCGAGAATTCCCACCGACATCGCGTTGACGAGTGGATTGACTTGGTACGATTTGTCAAAGAACACCTCGCCTCCGACAATGGGAATGCCAAAGCTGTTGCCGTAATCGCCAATGCCCTTCACCACACCCTCGAGCAACCACTTGGTGCGAGGATTGCTCAGGTCACCAAACCGCAAACTGTTCAACTGCGCGATGGGGCGTGCCCCCATGGTGAAGATGTCTCGGTTGATCCCGCCCACCCCTGTGGCGGCACCTTGGTAGGGCTCAATGGCCGAAGGATGGTTGTGACTTTCGATTTTGAAAGCACATCCGAGTCCGTCCCCGATGTCCACAATTCCCGCATTCTCTTCCCCAGCCTTGACGAGCATGTGGGGTCCATCCTTGGGCAAGGTCTTCAACCACTTGATGGAATTCTTGTACGAGCAGTGCTCGCTCCACATCACAGAATACACGCACATTTCGGTGAAATTGGGCGTGCGACCGAGGATTTCCTTGATCTGATCAAATTCCTCGGGAAGCAGGCCCATGTCCTGAGCTTGTTCGAGGGTGGCTGGGGCGATTGAGGCCTTCATGAATGGCTGCAAATGGCTGGTTACGTGAATCAAGCCCAAAAATACTTCGCCCCCGCGCCCTGACCGCCCTTTCCAACACCCTTTCTACCCATGTTTTCCACGAGTGTTCCCCAGCATCCGGCATGACCATCGACCCGACGCGAACATTCTAGGAAAAACCGCACCCTCGCGAGGCCCTCGGATGACGTACTTTGCGGCATGCGACTTGTCATTCAAAGGGTCAGCCAAGCAGAAGTTCGCATCGCAGGCGAGGTGGTGGGAAGGATTGATCGAGGCCTGCTCGTTTTGGTCGGCATCGAGGACCAAGACACCCCTGCGGACGGCGAATGGTTGGCCGCCAAGCTCGCCAAGCTTCGAATCTTCAACGACGCCGAAGGCAAGATGAATGCAGACTTGGCCGAAGTGAAGGGTCGCTTGTTGGTGGTGAGTCAATTCACCCTTCATGCCAAGACCCAAAAAGGCAACCGCCCCTCCTTCATCAGGGCTGCTCACCCCGATCATGCCATCCCCCTCTACAACGCGTTTGTTCTAGCCTGCGAACGAGAGACCAAGCAACGGGTTGAGACAGGACGTTTTGGGGCCATGATGGAAGTCGACCTCGTGAACGACGGGCCCGTCACGTTGTGGATGGACACCCAAAACAAAGAGTGACATTGAGCGTAACATTGAGACCGACACCGAGACCGACACCGAGACCGAGACTGACATCGGCCGTACGCAACAAAAATGATCAACCGTGAATCAAGACCTCCAGCTCCCGTCATCCGACGCCCCTGAAACCACCCTTCGCCAAGCACAAAACCAGGTTCACGAATGGATCACAGGCGTTGGCGTTCGGTATTTCAACGAACTGACCAACCTGGCCATGCTCACAGAAGAGGTGGGTGAATTGGCGCGCATCATGGCACGACGCTACGGCGAACAAAGTGAGAAGCCCAGCGATGCTGAGAAGGACCTCGGTGACGAGATGGCCGATGTGTTGTGGGTCCTTATGGCCCTGGCCAACCAATGCGGAATCGACTTGACCTCGGCCTTTCACGCCAACATGCACAAGAAGACAACCCGGGACAGTCAACGCCACAAGGACAATCCCAAGCTGACTTGACCTCGACCTTACCTCGCCTCGACCTTACCTCGCCCCTACAGCCATGCGCATTCCCTCTCATCCTCCCTTCCGTCCCGTCTTTTTGACCCGCCTACGTTGCACGACTCGCACGACAGAGCGCATGAATCGCACGCGTCGGTTGGCGTGGATGCTCTTGACGTGTCTGTTCATTCCCGGGGTTCACCTCGGACAATTGGCGTCGCCTTGGACCCACGGGTTGGACATCCGAAACATTGGTCCCTCGGTGATGAGCGGCCGCGTGGTCGATGTTGCAGTTGTGGTGGACACGATGTACGTGGCCTATGCAACCGGAGGGCTGTGGCGCTCCATCAATCAAGGCAACACTTTTGAACCCCTGCTCGATGAGGCTTGCAAGCTTGGCGCGGTGGCGGCCCATCCCAACGGCCGCCTCGTGGTGGGCAGTGGGGAAGCGAATTCATCCCGCAGCTCCTATGCGGGAACTGGCGTTTGGATCAGCGAAAACCATGGCCAGACCTGGCGCCACGCCGGCCTCGAACAGGCCCGCCACATCGGCCGCGTGGCCATCCACCCACAAAACCCGGACATCATCTACGTGGCAGCACTTGGTGAACTGTACACACCCAACCAAGGGGGTGGCGTGTACAAATCCGAGGATGGCGGAACGACGTGGCAACGCGTCCTGAACGTGCCTGGGAAGCGGTCGGGAGAAGTTGTGGGAGCAGTGGATTTGGTCCTTGACATCACCCAACCCGAGCATATCCTTGCCGCCACATGGGACCGAACAAGACGGGCGCATGACTTTTTGGAAGGAGGTCCTGGCTCGGGGATTTGGGAGACCCTCGACGGAGGTGCCACATGGTCGCGAATCTCCTCCCGCGAGGGATTTCCCGAGGGTGCTGGAACGGGTCGCATTGGCCTGGCCCTCCATCCCAATTCCGGAACCCTTTACGCGTACCTCGACAACCAAGACGACCGTCCCGAGGATGAGCGCGGGGGGGACGATGGGTCTCATGGTGACGACAATCCCTCGGAACCGCGGCATGGCTTGACGCGAGATGATTTTTTGGACATGTCCCCTCAAGCATTCCAAGCGCTTGACGACAGCCTGCTCGCCGCCTTCCTGTCCGAAGAAGGATTTGCGGAAGCCGACAGTGCTTCGAGCGTCAAAGCGCGCGTCAGAGCCGGTGAATTGAAGCCCCGTGCGCTTTACGACTACCTCACCGACGGCAATGCTGCCATGTTTGACACCCAAATTATCGGTCCCGAACTGTACCGAATCAATCTGCGCGAAGGAAATTCCGGGACTTGGCAACGCACCCACGAAGACTGGCTCGACGATGTGTGCTACACCTACGGCTATTATTTCGGGATGGTAGCCGCTGACCCCTCAGACCCCAACGTGGTCTACATCGGTGGCGTCCCGTTGCTCAAGTCAATCGATGGCGGCCAGACCTTCGAATCCATCGGGGCACCCAATGTCCACGCCGACCATCACAAACTCTGGGTCAATCCGCGCCAACCCAACCACCTGATCAACGGCAACGACGGAGGTATCAACATCAGTTGGGACGGCGGGGAATCCTGGATCAAATGCAACAGCCCCGCTGTGGGTCAATTCTATGCGGTGGAAGTGGATGATGCTACGCCTTACCGTGTTTATGGTGGCCTTCAAGACAACGGCACGTGGGTCGGCCCGAGCACCTACACCCCTTCGGCTGGCTGGCAGCAATCGGGCCACTACCCCTACACATCACTCGGTGGCGGAGATGGGATGCAAATCGAGGTAGACAGGCGCACCAACGAGGTCGTATACACCGGATCGCAGTTTGGATGGTACACGCGGACAGACCAAACTTCGGGAGATCGCCACAGTTTGCGCCCCATACACACGCTCGGAGAAACGCCCTTGCGTTGGAATTGGCAAACCCCCATCCTGTTGAGCAAGCACCAACAGGATGTGCTTTACATGGCTTCCAACAAGGTGCATCGATCCCTGAATCAAGGCAATGATTGGGAGACCCTCAGTCCTGATTTGACGCACGGGGGACGTGCAGGAGATGTTCCGTTTGGCACCCTCACCACCCTGGCCGAACATCCCAAGAAATTTGGGCAATTGGCCGTGGGAAGCGATGATGGTCGCGTTCATGTGACTCTGGACGGCGGGCACGTTTGGCAAGAACTAAATCTACCCGTGGCCACCTCTTGGGGCAAGGGGAACGAACGCAGGCACATGTGGGTGTCTGAAGTGATGTGGTCGCATCATGACCAGGACCTCTTGGTCGTAGCGCTCAATGGGTACAGAAACGATGACAACAGCCCCCACGTGTATGCCACAACAGACCTCGGAAAACACTGGGAATCATGGGGCGAAAATCTGCCCGTGCAACCTGTGAATGCCCTGGTCGAATCTGCCGATCGCAAGGGATGGTGGTTCGTCGGCCACGATGGCGGTGCATGCATGACCGTGGATGGCGGTGCACACTTTTCCAGCCTGCTTCTCCCCCACGTTCCTGTGCATGACTTGGTCATCCAAGAGCGCGAGAATGAGCTGATCATTGGCACCCACGGGAGGAGCCTGTACGTGCTGGACCTGCAGCCTTTGCTCGATTTGCCAGGCACCCCCGAAGCGTGGGCCTCACGAGACCTTTCATTCACGCAAGATGTATGGACGGTGGAGCGTAGCGAACACTGGGGGGAGCGAAGTTGGGCCTGGGGTGACGTCCGAGAAGGAAAGGTGGAGATGTGGGTTTGGTCTCCGCAAGAAGGCGTAGCCACGATGCGCGTGGTTCGCAGCCATGCGTCCTTTCTCCACGACACCAAGACCACGCCCCAAACCCCATCGGGAAGCAACGACCCCGCGACTGGCGATGGGGCATTGGCCGTGCTCGACCGTCTCAGAAACGCAGCGCCCCAAGCACTCGACCTAGGCCCTGTGAATCTCGTCGCAGGGCTTCAAAAGTTGGTTGTGAGCCTTGCCGATGGTGATGACTGGCTGGAGGTCGGCACCCATGAATGCATCCTCGAACTCCCGGGGGAGTCAGGCACCCGTGTGGCCAAGTGTACACTCGAGTTGGTGGAAGCTGAGCGATAATTCTGCGGCATGTGGGCCACGACGTGAAGGAACAGACGTGAAGGTCACGTGCCCAAGCGGCCAAACCGAACCCCAGGAGGAATGATGCATACCGGGATGGGCTCCATCTTGTGGCGGTTGGCCCTGTGGAACCTGCGATAGATGGACAACACCTCACGCTGACGCCATGGGAGTTTCTCTTCATCAAGGCGATCGTCGACTGGCTGGGACTCATAGGTCATGGCCCATTCGAGCTCGGGATAGGATGCTCCCAATTGGTCTTCATCGGTGCGATCGTCTCCCCACAAACCATCTGTGGGTGCTGCCCGAAGGATGTCCTCAGACACCCCCACATGCTTCCCCAGGGCAAAGACCTCCGTCTTCAACAAATCCGCAATTGGACTAAGGTCCACCCCGCCATCCCCGTATTTGGTGTAGAAGCCGACCCCAAAATCCTCCACCTTGTTTCCCGTTCCCGCGACCAAGAGGCCACCCCGTTGGGCCAACGCGTACAAGGTGGTCATGCGCAGGCGAGCCCGGGTGTTGGCCATGGCCAAACCATGGCTGTCATCCGGACCATCGGGAAGCGCCGCAGAGAGCGCATCGTACACCTCCGACAACGACACCGTGGATCGACGAACCTTGGGGAACCTTTCGCACAACGACACGATGTGATCCGAGGCGCGAGACGCTTGATCCCTGGCCTGGTGAATGGGCATTTCGACACACGTCGTAGGCAAGCCCGTCATGGCGCAAAGCGTCGATGTCACCGCTGAATCGATGCCTCCCGAAACCCCCACCACAAACCCACGCATTCCAGCATTCTCTGCGTAGGACCGAAGCCAAGAAACGATGTGACCTGTGACGGATGCAGTTGAAAATTCGGACATGGAATGGGGCTCAACGGGAGGTTTCAAACATGATAAGCCGGGACGGGGCAACACCCTGTGCCCAACCAAACGTAGGCAAAAGCCGCACCATCCCCGGGTTGTGCAAGTTTAAAACACCAATCCCACAGTCAGGGCCAAGAAACTGTCTTGACCCTGCATTCGCTCCGTGAGAATCAGCCCGTCATTGAGTCCTTGGGGGTTGCCATTGGCGTCAACCCGCACGACGGTTTGGTCTCCGTGGGTGGAAAACAAGCTGTTGTTGAACGTCAGCCCCACCATGATTGCAGTGTTCCCGGCAATCCTCCGCTCAAAACCCAACCCCACAATCATCGAAGCGCGAAACAAGGAAACCTCCTGGTTTGCAACAGCATCAGGAGCGGGGACGACCGGGTCATTGACGGTTGCCCACACTCCCTCATTCCGCTCAAATGCGGACGTTCTGACTTCATCGGCTTCGCGGCGTGTATTCAATCCAACACCCGCCCCAAACTTTCCATAGTAGGTGGTGTACCCAATCTCCTTTGTCCTCATTTTGAAGGTCAAAGGCAACTCCACGTATTGGTTGTTCAAGTCCTGCTGCACGCGCTGGACGGTGGAATCATTCACCTGCTCGAGGTAGTTCACCTGGCTGCCAGTTCGGAACACATGGAGTCCCGTGCCAAACGCGTACGTCTCCGTGAACAAAATGTCCGCCATGAATTGATACCCGAAATGGGCGCGTAGCCCCTCTGTGGTGTGCTCAAAATCTCTCGAGTTCATCCAAGCAACGTTGGGATCGAGAGCCAAACCCATCTTGAATCCTTCCGCTTGACCCCACATCGGCAGCTGCAAACCGATGAAAAGGCATGCCAAGAGGCACCCATTGGCCTTGTTGAACGAATCGTTGTTCATCTTTGTCATCACACGCTGATTGTGTTGTGCAGTTTGTGTAAATCTAGTCGTCCATTGAACCCAACCCGAATGCCATTTGCCAAGTTGTTCCACCCCGCGTTGTGGGTTTTGATGGGGGGGCTTTGTGGATGCCAAACTGCCGAACCACGACTTGACACGGATGGAATCGAATTGCCTGACACGTGGGGTGTTGTGAATTGGATGGAGGTTCTTCATGCCACCCTCGATGACAACAACCAAGCCAATCTCTCGCAGGGCGAGACGTGGCGTTACTTCCAAGAAGTCGACCCGGTGTTTTGGCAGCTTTGGAGCGAGGACATCCTCAGGGCCGGCCCTGCGAAAGACAGCGCGACAGTCGATGTGATTGACCGCTTCATGGGGGAAATGCGTCCCATGCTCGAGGCCATTGACACAACCTCGGGCAGCCCCGCCATTCTTTCCCGAGAACAACAACGGCTGGAAGATGCCTTCAAGCGTGTTCACCAGCTCGAACCACGCGTGGCCTTGCCGAGAATTGTGTGGATGCCTTCGGGGTTCAATTATGCAATTTACCCCGAAGGCCCCGTCCTCGCCGTAGGCCTCGACTGGTTCATGGGAGCCACCCATCCACTTCATCAAGAGCTGCCCCCTGCGCGGTTCCCCGCCTATCGGCTGGCGCGCATGAGACCGGACCTGATGGCAAGTTCAGCCTTTCGCGGCTGGGCCCTGGTCGCCCATCAAAGCGCAATGGGCCAGGACGGCAACACCGCGGATCAGCTCATTTATTGGGGGAAAATCATGACCATGGTCCAACGGTGCTTCCCCGACGATGAGCCTTGGCAACTGATGGATTGGACCGCCGAAGAATGGGAATGGGCCGAGGCCCATGAGCGTTTGGTCTGGCGCGAGTTGCAACCCCAGGATGTGATGTTCAACACGGCCCCGAGAGAGGTGTCGCGCTGGTTTCAAGAAGGGCCTTTCACCCGAGCAGGCGCGCTCCCCCAAGACTGCCCCGATCGGTTGGGAATCTTCATGGGCTGGCGCATCATGGAAGCATTCCGCGCCGCACACCGGGACCTGGATCACACCGCCTATATGGCAACCACCTCTCCTTCAGAGATCCTGCGCCACTATCGGCCCTGACAGTCCCGGCGAGGCCGAGTCGTCGACGAGACGCCGTCCATGGCGGGGCGCGCTGTCCGAAGCGGGGGAGCCGTCCATGGCAGAACGCCGTCCATGGCGGGGCGCACTGTCGGGCCGCACCGCCGAGCGACAAACCCGTCCCGCCCAAACCCCTCCACAGCCTACTTTTGCCGCATGGCTACATCCCGCATCACCATCGACGTCACCACGGACGAAAACCATGTTCCCGTTGCCATGGAATGGACCGCCGAGGACGGCGGTGTGAATGGTCAGTCCGCTTCAGCCATGGCCTTGTCCATGTGGAACCCCAAAGACTATGCTGCGATGCGCATGGATTTGTGGACCAAGGACATGAGCGTTGAAGAAATGCGATCCTTTGTAGTCCAAACCATGATGACCCTGGCCGACACCTACGAACGGGCCACCTCAGACAAGGACCATGCGAAGGCCATTCGTGGATTCACAGAGGAACTTGCCAAGCGCATCGGGGTGCTCGAAGGATGAGCTGCGTCAAGCGTCTTGACCAACCAAACCGGTCAAGCGTCTTGACCAAACAATCCGTTGGTTTGGGCGATGAACTGAAGCACCTCTTCTCGACCTTCTCCTGACGTCCCGCTTGTGACGAAGACCTGAGGCATGGCTGTCCATTGCTTCAGCATGACCGCCTCGTAGGCCGGCAAAAACGTGGTGCGCTCTGTTTTGTTCAGCTTGTCCACCTTGGTGAAGACCAACACAAAAGGCAGGCCCACCTCCCCCATCCAGGCCATGAATTCGAGGTCCACCTTTTGGGCTGGAATTCTCGCATCGACAAGCATCATGACGCACATGAGGTTGCGCCTGGAATCCAGATAATGCTTTGTGACGTTCATCCATTTTGCCCGGTCCTTCTTGCTCACCTTGGCATACCCAAAACCCGGCAAATCCACGAGGTACCATGTACCATCCACATCGAAGTGGTTGATCAGCTGGGTTTTGCCTGGGGTGCTGGACGTTTTGGCCAAACTGTTCCGACCCACCAACATGTTGAGCAAGGAACTCTTCCCCACATTGGAACGACCGATGAAGGCATACTCCGGCCTGTCCGGCTCAGGGCATTCAGAGGGCTGGGCACTGCTTTTGACAAACGTCGCCTCTCGGATGTCCCACCCGTCGGTCCCTCCCAGCGTGGGTTCAGAAGAATCGCTTGGGGCCATCAGGAAATGCCTCGGCTGGCATACCAATCCGAAAGGATTTGGTTGAACGTTTGAGGATGTTCCATCATGGGAGCATGGCCACATTCCTCAATCCAAAACAAATCTGCGTCGGGAAAACCTGCCTCAAATTCTTCGGCCACCTCGGGCGGGGTGATGATATCATTCTTGCCCCAAATCAAACAAACGGGCACGTTCATGGTGGGCAAGTCCTTGGCCATGTTGTGCCGAATGGCTGATTTGGCAATGCTTAAAATGCGCAACACCTTGTTCCGGTCGTTGACCGCCTCGAAACACTCGTCAACCAAGGCAGGTGTGGCGTGTTTGGGATCGTGAAACGTGACCGCAACCTTTTCCTTGATGTAGTTCTTGTCCTCGCGTCTTGGGAAACTGGAGCCAAACGCGTTTTCATACAATCCGCTGCTCGCGGTGAGGGTCAAGGAAGCCACGCGGTCCAGATGGTCCCGCGTGTAAATCAAACCGACATGCCCTCCCAAGCTGTTGCCGAGCAGATGAACCCTCTCAAGCCCGAGTTCATCCAAAAATCCCGCAATGTGCTTGGCAAGACTCTTGGCATTGGTGTCGAGCATGGGCAATTCATAAATCGGGAGCATCGGGGTGATGACCCGAAACGATTTGCTGAAATGCGCCCGTACCTCTTGGAAGTTGCTGAGCGCACCAAACAATCCGTGCAGCAGCACCAGGGGTGTTCCCTGGCCTTCCTCGACATAGCGGTACGAACCGCGCTCGATGATGTTGGATTCCATGCGCGCAAACATCCGACGAACGACCGCCTCCTCGACCCCTTCCACCCCATCGGGATTCACCGCCGGTTGTTCACATCCCCTGTGAACAACGTGTGAATTGTGCACAGGCCCCACATTCTCCCACTTTCCACAACCCTTGATTTTCCTCAGGTTAGACCGGACGAACGGCCTGAGTTTATCCACAAAGTGGGAGAAAGTGTCAACGAGTGGGAGAAAGTGGGAAATCGGTTGTACTTTTGAATTGAGGTACTGAACCCATGCTCAACCTGCTCGGAGAACACCCCTGTCGCATCGACGCCAAAGGCCGATTGATGTTCCCCGCCAAACTGCGGAAGCAGCTTGACGGTGTGATTCATCATGGCCTCGTGGTGAACCGTGACATTTTCGAAGGGTGCTTGGTGCTTTACCCCAAACCCGAATGGGACAAGGTGAATGCCGAGATGGCGCGATTGAGCCGCTACAACAAGCAGCACCAGTTGTTCCAACGGAAGTTCATGAAGGGAGCGACCCACGTGGAGCTTGACGGTGCCGGACGCATCAACCTGCCAGCAGCCTTGCTGGCCTACGCCGGCATTCATCCCGCGGATGCCAACGAGGTGATTGTCTCCGGTTTGGGCGAAAAGGTGGAAATCTGGAACCAGGAGGCCTACCACAAACAAGTCATCCAAGAAGACGATTCCATCGACTTCGGGGCCTTGGCAGAATCCGTGAGAAAAGACATCGAAGGCGACCGAGAGTGATGACCCAAGCCTACCACGTCCCCGTCATGCTGGAAGCCTCCTTGGAGGCACTCAACCTCGGCGGCGACGGCCACGCCGGCCAAGGCGGCCATTGGATGGATGCGACGTTTGGGGGTGGAGGACACAGCGCCGCCATCTTGGATCGGCTCGGCCCCGAGGGGCGGTTGTTTGGGTTTGACCAAGACCCCGACGCTGCAGCCAATGCATTGAGCGACAAACGCTTCACCTTGGTGCCGTCCAACTTTCGTTTCGCGCCACAATTCCTTCGCGCCCACGGCGGACTGCCCCTCCGAGGAATCTTGGCCGACTTGGGCGTGAGCTCCCATCAATTCGACACGCCGGAGCGCGGATTTTCACTTCGTCACGACGGTCCGTTGGACATGCGCATGAACCCTGGCACGGGACCCTCAGCGGCTGCTTGGCTGGCCAAGGTGGAAGTCCCAGAGCTGACCCAGGTGCTGGCTCGGTATGGAGAGGTGCATCGACCCGACAGACTGGCACGCGCGCTGTTGGAGGCCCGAGAACAGGGGGCCATCGACTCGACGGGCGCGCTGGTCAAGGTGCTCACCCCGTTCGCCCCTCGCGGCAAAGAGAACAAGTTTTTCGCCCAGGTCTTTCAGGCCCTGCGCATTCACATCAACGATGAACTCGGCGCACTCGAAGACTTGCTGACCCACGCTGTGAACATGCTTGAACCCGGGGGGCGGCTGGCCGTGATGAGCTATCACAGCCTGGAAGATCGTTTGGTCAAGCACTTCATGCGCTCAGGCAACTTTGATGACGACGTTCAACGCGATCTGAAAGGCCAAATCCTCGCGCCTTTCAATCCGTTGGTCCGCAAGGCCATCGTGGCCACTGACGAGGAAATGTCTCACAACCCTCGCGCTCGGAGTGCTCGACTGCGCGTGGCGGAACGCACCTCCTACAACCCATGAAGTGGTTCAAGCAACGCCGCAAGGAGGAGAGTGCTCAGCGCCCCGCCAACCGTGCCCTGACCGAGGCTGAATTGCTGGCACGCCAAGCCCAGGCTGAGGCGAAGGAAGCCCAGGATGCGAAGCAAGCGATGGCATCTGCCAAGACAGCGCCTCAGGCCAACCCGGCATCGGGCAGCAATAGGCTGCGCACCTCCGAAGAGTTTCGGGCAGAACAACGAGAAAAACAACGCGCCAAGCGACGTCGCGACAACCAAATTGGCGGGCTCGTGCGCGAAGTGCTGAGCGGAGAAATTCTGGCGCGGGAGGCGCTCGTTCGACAGGTGCCATTTCTGCTGTTTGTGAGCTTTTTGACCATTCTGTACCTCGCACTGGGGTACCAAACAGAACGCATCCTGCGCGAAAAGCAACGAACCCAAGACTTGCTTGAAGAAGCCATCGCTGTGGAGAAAACCCTGCGGTCAGACTTCGAATCCCAGCTCCAGCAAAGCCAACTCGAGCGGTCGACGGCCGCCCTTGGTTTGGAACAGCCCAATTCACCGCCCATTGTGATCCGCGCCGAAGAATGAACACAGCACCTCCATCGAGCGGACGAATTTGGCTCGTCTTTGTGGGACTCACCCTTGTGGGACTCGGGGTGTTTGCGCGCATCGTTATCATCCAACAATTCGAAGGCGACCGCTGGGCCCAACTCGGCGAAGATTTCTCCGCCAGCGTCCGGACCATTGAACCCGCTCGGGGCCAAATCCTTTCCCATGATGGCAGCCTCCTTGCCACGAGCGTTCCTGTCTACGATTTGCGTTGGGACGCTCGATGCGAGGGCATGGTGTGGGACGTGTACCACGAGGAAATTGAAAGTTTCTGTGAAGATGTGGGAGAGGCCGTTGGACGGAATGCAGCGGACATCAAGGCCAAATTCGACAACGCGCGTCAACGTGGACACCGGGGCGCACTCATCGCGCGATCCATCCCATTCACGGACTACCAACGCCTCAAAGAATCGCGCTTTGCCCAGTTGGGACGCTACAAGAGTGGGCTCGTGTTTGAACGTCGTGAGAACCGCAAACAGCCGTTTGGGCTGTTGGCCAAACGCACCATCGGCATCGACCGTGAACATGAGCGCGTCGGCATTGAGCGCGCGTGGAATGAGGAGCTGTCTGGGCAAGAAGGCCAAATCCTTGCACGCAAAGTCGCAGGAAACCAGTGGATGCCCGTCACGGACGACTACTTGGTCGATCCCGTGGAAGGCCTCGATGTGGTCACCACCTTGGACCTGCACCTTCAAGACGTTGCAACAGACGCCTTGGAGCGTCAATTAAGAGCGCACAACGCCGCATGGGGCACTGTGATTTTGTGCGAAGTCTCTACAGGAGCCATCCGGGCCATCGCCAACCTGTCACGGGTGGAGCGAGAAGACGGCGTGGCCTATTGGGAAAGTTACAACCATGCCATCGGAACCGCCGTGGAGCCCGGATCGACCTTCAAGCTCGCTTCGCTGATCGCGTGCATGGAGGCGGGCATGTCACCCAACGACAGCATCGATACCGGAGACGGTGAAGTCTTCTTTCACGGCAAGCGCATGCGCGACAGCAACCACAACGAGGGCGGGCACGGCATCCTATCGTTGAAGGAAATTTTTGAGGTGAGCTCCAACGTGGGAACCGCGTTGGCCGTCAAACAACAATTCGGGGACAACCCCCAGGCGTTCCTCGATGGCCTGCAACACCTCGGGGTGCACAAGAAAACCGGGATTCGATTTGTGGGTGAGGGTGACCCTGAGGTCAAAACCTCCGTCTCCGACAAAGGGTGGACGGGTTTGAGTTTGACCCAAATGGCCATCGGCTACGAGGTGGAACAAACCCCGCTTCAAACCCTGACGCTTTACAATGCCATTGCCAATGGCGGCAAAGTCCTGCGCCCCCAACTGGTCGAGGCCTTGAAATCCAACGGGGAGATTGTCAAAACGTACGATCCCTTTGTGATTTCGCCGCAACTCTGCAGCGCCTCCACCTTGGCAGCTTGCAAGGCCATGATGGAGGGAGTGTGCGATCCGCAAGGCGAGGGAACAGCCCAAAGGGTGTTCAAGGACTCGCCCTACCGCGTGGCCGGAAAGACCGGAACAGCGCGAATTGCGACGAGAAATGGATACGAAGAAGGACGCTACCGCGCTTCGTTTGCCGGCTATTTCCCTGCTGAAAATCCGCGCTATTCCTGCGTGGTCGTCATCGCGGACACGCGCAGTGGAAGCTATTATGGCAGCACCATTGCCGCCCCTGTGTTCCAGGAGCTCGCTGACTTGATCTACGCCACAGACCCTGCGTTCCACACCCTGTCCAAGGGACCGTTGGCCCAACAACGCGCCATTCCTGCAGCCAACGATGGAGCTCGTGCTGATTTGATGGGGTTGTATGACATCCTTGGCATTGCCTACAACACCGACGTGCACAGCGATTGGGTCAAGGTTCAAAGTGGAGACACCCAAGCACAGCTGTCGGAATTGACAATCCCTGAACAAGGGGTGCCCGATGTCCGAGGCATGGGACTTCGAGACGCACTGTACCTGCTTGAAAATGCGGGTCTCCGCGTGAAGTACGAGGGACAGGGGTCTGTGAAATCCCAATCCATCACACCTGGCACCCCCTTGCGTAAAGAATTGACAACCATTCAATTGAGACTCTCGTGAAACTGCTCTCTGACCTCCTGTACGACGCGCGCATCTTGGAGGTGCGAGGCACCACGCACCTTGCCGTGGAAGACATCGCCGTCGACTCCAGGAAGGTGAAGCCCTTGGGGGTCTTTGTGGCTGTGACCGGCACAGCCGTGGATGGGCATGACTTCATTCCCCAAGCCCTGGCTGCCGGCGCGGCTTGCATCATCTGCGAGCGATTGCCTGAAGAATTGCCCCCGCTGGTGACGTGGGTGAAGGTCAAATCAAGCGCCGCTGCCCTCGGCCACATGGCTGCCGCATTCCACAACCACCCCTCTCGGGACATGAAGGTGGTGGCCGTCACGGGAACCAATGGCAAAACGACGACCGTCAGTCTCCTCCACCAACTCTACCGATTGATGGACCGCAAGGTTGGCATGCTCGGCACGGTCGAAAACCGCATTGTGGACCGCATCCTCCCAGCCACCCATACCACCCCGGATGCCCTGACCTTGCAAGCCCTGCTGAGGGACATGGTCGATGCGGGGTGCACGCACGTGTTCATGGAGGCCAGCTCCCACGCCATCGTTCAGGAGCGCATGACAGGCACGCATTTCACGGGTGCTGTCTTCACCAACATCACGCACGACCACCTCGACTACCACGGGGATTTCAACGGCTACATCAAAGCGAAAAAGCAGCTCTTTGACCGTTTGCCAGCCTCCGCCTTTGCCCTCGTCAACACCGACGACCCCCACGCAGAAGACATGGTGGCCGACACCAAGGCCCACGTGGTGACCATGGCTGTGCAAGGCGTTGCGGACGAGCGTGCCCGGATGGTGGAAAACCAAATCTCGGGCCTGGTCCTGCACCTCGATGGACAGGAATTGTATTCGCAGCTGGTGGGCGGCTTCAACGCAAGCAATTTGCTTGCAGTGTACGTCGTGAGCAAGATGCTCGGTGCAGACAAGCTGAATGCCCTGACCCAGATGTCGCTGTTGAAGCCGCCGGCCGGGCGCTTTGAGCGCGTGCCTGCACGGGATGGCATCACCGCATTGGTCGACTACGCCCACACCCCGGACGCCTTGGACAACGTGCTGAAAACCATTGCCCACGTTCGAACTGGGGGTGAGAAGGTGATCACCGTCGTGGGATGCGGCGGCGACCGGGATGTGGCCAAGCGCCCGGTGATGGCGCGAAGCGCAGCCAGCGGTTCCGACAGGGTCATCCTGACCAGTGACAACCCGCGATCTGAAGACCCTGCCGCCATCCTACGTCAGATGGAAGAGGGCTTGGACCCCATCGAAAAACGCAAGTGTCTGACCATCGTCGATCGGCGTGAAGCCATCCGAACTGCAGCCGCCCTGGCCCAACCGGGCGACATCGTGTTGGTGGCGGGCAAAGGCCACGAAACATACCAAGAAATCGGTGGGCAGAAGTTCCCTTTTGACGACCGACTCGAACTCAAAGAAGCCTTCGCACCCACCGCCTGAAATCGCACCCACCGCCTGACCTCACACCCCATGCTCTACCACCTCTTCACCCATCTCCGAGAATTGTACGACCTGCCAGGCGCCGGCCTGTTCAGCTTCGTCTCATTCCGGGCGGGCATGAGTTTGATGACCTCGTTGGTCGTGGGCATCCTGTTTGGCAAGCGCATCATTGAGCGGCTTCAGCTCAAGCAGGTAGGAGAAATCGTCCGTGACTTGGGACTTGAAGGCCAAATGAACAAGCAAGGAACCCCCACCATGGGCGGTCTCATCATTTTGGCGGCCATCCTGCTTCCAACCCTCTTGTTTGCAGACCTCACCAACGTGTACACACAACTCATGATTCTGAGCACCGTGTGGCTCGGAACCATCGGATTCATTGACGACTACATCAAAGTCTTCAAGAAGAACAAAGAGGGCCTGGCGGGCAAATTCAAAGTCATTGGTCAAATCGGGATGGGTGTGATTTTGGGGGCCGCCATGATTTGGCATCCCGACATCGCCATCAAGGAACTGGCGGAAGACGGAACGTGGAATGCGGTGCGGTCCACAGCCACGACCATCCCCTTCATCAAGGACAATCACTTTGAATACACGTGGCTTCTTTCATGGGTCATCGAGGATGCCGCCTCCTATGTGTGGCTTGTCTTCATCCCCTTGGTCATTGTCATCGTGACCGCCGTTAGCAATGGCGCCAACCTCACGGATGGCATCGATGGTTTGGCCACAGGTACAAGTGCGATCATTGGCATGGCCCTGGCTGTCCTGGCCTATGTCAGTTCCAACACGGTCATTGCCGACTACCTGAGCATCATGTACATCCCCGGGTCGCAAGAACTCGTGGTGTTCATCGCGGCGTTTGTTGGCGCTTGCATTGCCTTCTTGTGGTACAACGCATTCCCAGCCCAGGTGTTCATGGGCGACACCGGGTCACTGGCCCTTGGTGGCATCATCGCCACGTTCGCCATCGCCATTCGAAAGGAGTTGCTGATTCCGGTGCTGTGCGGCATTTTCTTGGTTGAAAATCTCAGTGTGATGATCCAAGTTGCTTGGTTCCGTCATACCAAAAAGAAGTACGGGGAAGGCCGAAGGGTCTTTTTGATGGCGCCGCTTCACCATCACTACCAAAAGAAAAACCTGCCTGAATCCAAGATCACTGCGCGCTTTTGGATTGTGGGCATCCTCCTCGCTGTGTTGACCATCGTCACCCTGAAAGTTCGTTGACCCCATGAATCTCCAGGACCCCATCCTCGTGCTAGGCGCCGGCGAAAGCGGTGTGGGCTCCGCCTTGCTTGCCAAGGCGTTGGGTGCACGCGCGTTTGTCAGTGACGCCGGCCAAGGCAAGGGGCCTGGCGTGGACGAATTGAAGGCGGCTGGCATCGACCACGAGGTCGGCGGCCACAGACCAGAAACATGGCCTGATGCCCAGGTGGTCGTGAAGAGCCCGGGCATTCCCGACACTGCCGATGTGGTCGTTGCGTGCCAAACGCGCGGATGCGAGGTCATCAGCGACATCGAGTACGCCAGCCGAGTCCATGCGGCCATTGGCCATGACAACCCCGTGGTCGCCGTGACAGGAGCCAACGGCAAAACCACCACCACATCCATGATTGACCACATGCTCCGGCACGAGGGTTGGGACGTGGACTGCGTGGGCAACATCGGAACGAGTTGGTCGCGGCGGTTGGCCCAACGCTTGGACCATGACATGGGACAAGCCCGAGCCACGGTCCTTGAGGTGAGTAGTTTCCAGTTGGACGGCACCTCCACCTTTTGTCCGGACATCGCTGTGCTGCTCAACATCACGCCGGATCATCTGGATCGCTATGGCTACGACATGGCCCAATACGCGGCCTCGAAGTGGCGAATCACCGCCTCCCAAACGGAGGCCTGCCACCTCATCTACAACGCGGACTGCGAATGGACTGGGCGCATGCTCCAGGAACGCGGAACCCGCGCCATCCTCCACCCTCTCACCGCCCAACGAACCTTGGAAGAGGTTGCCAAGGCGGGTCGGGGCGGGGGTTTGGACTCTCAAGACAATTCACAATTCATCCTCCAACATTTCAAACCTTTTACCATGACCATTCAGAAACTGGCCATGCAGGGCAAACACAACCTGTTCAACTCCATGGCCGCCGGCATGACCGGTCGCATTTTGGAACTCCGCAAAGAAGGAATCCGTGAGAGCCTGCAGAGCTTCGAAGGTGTTGAGCACCGCCTCGAATTCGTCGCGGAAATCAATGGCATCACCTTCATCAACGACTCCAAAGCCACCAACGTCAACAGCGTGTGGTATGCCCTTGAGTGCACCGAGGGGCCCGTCATTTGGATTGCAGGAGGCATTGACAAAGGCAACGACTACAGCACCCTGGTGCCTTTGGTCCGCGACAAAGTCAAGCACATGATTTGCATGGGAAAGAACAACTCCTTGCTGCACGCAGCCTTCGATGACCTGGTGGAAAGCAGCCACGATGTGACCTCTGCCGAAGAAGCCGTGACGTTGGCATACCAACTCGGCATGCCCGGTGAAACTGCATTGTTGTCTCCAGCGTGCGCGAGCTTTGACTTGTTTGGCAGCTATGAGCACCGCGGACGCGCCTTCAAATCTGCGGTACGTGCCCTCTGATTTCTGACCAACACCACCAGTCCATGAACGAGCTCATCGCTGGCATCCGAAGTCGCCTCGAAGGTGACCGCGTGCTCTGGGGGATTGCCTTGGTGCTCACCCTGGCGTCCCTGGTGACCGTGTACAGTGCAATCAGCACCTTGGCCTACAAGGCCGACGGAAACAGTGTCAAGTTTCTGTTCAAACAGGCGGCATTGCTTGCAGGCGGGTGGGGTGTGATGTTTGTGGTGCATCGCATGCATTTCAAATACTTCGGCAAGCTGGCCAACGTCCTGATGGTGCTTGCCGTGGTGGCCTTGGTGTTTACGTTTTTGTTTGGCACGGACATCAACGACGCAAGGCGGTGGATCAAGATTCCGTTCATTGGATTGACTGTTCAAACCTCCGACTTTGCCAAAGTGGCGCTGGTCCTCTGGGTAGCCAAGCAACTCCAAATCCGCGGGCACCTCATGGATGATTTTTGGCAAGGGCTTGCCCCCATTTTGGGTGGAATCGGTCTCGTTTGCGGCCTGATCCTGTATTCCGACTTTTCGACGGCTGCCATGTTGGGCGCTGTCTGTCTGACCATGATGTTCGTTGGAGGACTGCCATGGGGACGGGTGTTTCAAATGGCTGGAATTGCGGTGATGGCTTTGGTCGGACTCTATGGCTTGGGCAAGGCAGCTCCTGAGGCCTTGCCTCGCTTCGGGACATGGGCAAGTCGCATTGAAAGTTTCGCCGGTTTTGCCCGAGGCGAAGCACAAGGGGGTACGTTGAACGACGAGGATTACCAAATCGACCTGGCTCAAGTCGCCATTTACAAAGGAGGGTGGCTCCCGAGTGGCCCCGCATCGGGAACTTCCAGAAACTTCCTGCCACACCCCTACTCGGACATGATCTACGCCTTCATCGTCGAAGAGTGGGGCGCGTTGGTGGGCGGGCTAGGGCTCGTGCTTCTGTATTTGGCTTTGCTCTTTCGGGCTGCCAAAACTGCCATCCGCTGCGAATCCACGTTTGGACGCAACTTGGTCCTCGGGCTCGGAATGATGATTGCCGTGCAAGCCTTGGTCAACATGGGCGTGTCCGTTCGTTTGTTCCCCACCACAGGACAACCCCTCCCTTTGGTGAGCTATGGAGGGACCTCCCTGCTCTTCACCTGCCTCTCCATTGGCATGATCCTCGCTGTCAGTCGGGTCGTCCTCAGCCCCGAGGGAGCGTCTGCCACCCAAGGTCTGTCTTCTCCCTCGGGCAAGAACCGATACCGGTCCGCCAATCTCCACAAGGCACCCAGCGTTTGACAACATGAGTCAACCAATTCAACATGTGTTGATTTCAGGGGGAGGAACCGGCGGCCACATCCATCCAGCGTTGGCCATCGCCGACGAAATCAAGGAACGCCATCCACAGGCGGACATTCACTTTGTGGGCGCCCTCGGCAGGATGGAAATGGAGAAAGTTCCTGCCTCGGGCTACCCCATCACCGGCCTTTGGATCAGCGGCCTCGACCGCTCCCTGACAAGCCTTCGCAACCTGACCTTCCCCCTGAAACTCATCAGCAGCCTGTGGCGAGCGCGTCAACTTCTGCGCAAACATCGACCCGACGTGGTCATCGGTGTTGGCGGATTTGCGAGTGGCCCCCTGCTCGACCAGGCGGTAAGGATGGGAATTCCCACCTTGATTCAAGAACAAAACAGCTTCCCAGGCATCACCAACCGTTTGCTCGCCAAGCGCGTGGATTGCATTTGTGCAGGCATGCCGGGCATGGAACGATGGTTTCCAGCCGATCGCATTGTGGAAACGGGCAACCCCTTGCGCGGTTATGTGCGTGATTTGGCCGAGGTCGGAGGCACACACGATGATCGGCAAGGCGGCGCGCACCAGCAAGGCGCACCTCAAGGGAAGGACCCCACTCCACGTGCCGCCGCCCATTGGGGATTGTCCGAAACCATCCCCGTGGTCTTTGTCATGGGAGGCAGCTTGGGCGCCCAATCCATGAATGACGCAGTGAAGTCTCTGATTGAAGCTCAGCCCCACACCCGCGACCGTGGATACCAATTGCTCTGGCAGTGCGGCGGAAGGCACGAGCAAGCATGCCAAGAGTGGCTTTCTGGCCAGGCGTGTGATGGCGTGGTCTGTACGGGATTCATCGACCGCATGGATTTGGCATACCGAGCCGCCCATGTGATTGCCTCTCGTGCCGGGGCGATGTCCGTGGCAGAATTGGCTTTGGTAGGCAAACCCGCCATCTTGGTTCCATCGCCCCATGTGGCTGAGGATCACCAAACCTTCAACGCGCGCAGTTTGACAGACAGGGGAGCAGCTGTGTTGTTGCGCGACGTCGACGTTTGCTCTCAGCTCGGCACGACCCTGGACTCCCTCCTGACGGATGCCGAACGCTGCGCAACCATGGGGCGCGCCATGAAGGAGGCTGCCCGCCCTTGGGCCGCCCGAGCCGTGGTCGATGAAATCGAGCGGCTCGTATACAATGCTTCAAACCGATGAGTCAGCGACCTTCCCTACCTCCCCATGTGTTCATGCTCGGCATCGGTGGCATTGGCATGAGCGCATTGGCTCGGCACCTCACCCACAACGGTCATCGGGTCGCGGGGTACGACTTGACCCCAAGTCCTGTGACCGCCGCCCTGCTCTCTGAAGGCATCGAGGTGGTGTTTGATCCCCATCCAGAGGCGCTTCCCTCGTGGGTCGTCCAAACCCCCGCGCCGGACCTCCTCTTGGTTCATACCCCTGCAGTTCCTCGGGATCTTCCCTTGCGTGTGTGGATGGATTCCCGAGGGATCCGACCCATGAAACGCGCCGAATTGCTCGGCCGAATTACCGCCCATCACCCCACCTTGGCAGTGGCTGGCACCCATGGAAAAACCACCACGTCTAGTTGGCTTGCCCACATCTTGAACGGCACCGATGCGGGATGCCACGCCTTCCTCGGGGGCATTGATGCCTCGACAGGAACCAATTATCTGTCGCGACCTGGCGCAGCATGGCATGTGGTGGAGGCCGACGAGTTTGACCGAAGTTTTCATCAACTCCACCCCACACATGCCGCCATCACCAACCTTGACCCCGACCACCTCGACATCTATGGGGATGCCCGCTCCTTTCGAGAAGCTTTTGAACAATTTGGCCAGCAAGTGACCGGCACCCTGCTCCTCCCGCTCGACCTGCCTTGGACAAACAGCCCATCGTC
>JBEARC010000029.1:0-8732 GCA_041163465.1 Bacteroidota bacterium | reverse complement strand
GTGTCCTGAACGAGGGAGTGGTGAATTTGGGCGATGAACTCCTTGTCGAAGTGACACTCCAAAACACGGGTGAGCGAACCTCAACCGAGGTTGTGATGTTGTTCGCTCAGGATCGCGTGGCCTCCATCACACCCAGTGTCGACAAGCTTATGGCCTACAAGCGGGTGTTTGTGGACGCCGGTGCAACACACACGTTGCAACTAAGCGTTTCGACTTCAGACCTTGGGTTCATTGGACACGACATGACGTACGTGGTGGAGTCCGGGGTATTTGGCCTTCGAGTCGGCAACCAAACCACCGAATTTGAATTGAAAACAAACATTTACATCTGATGAAACATTTGCTCTCTTTCGCAGCAGCGCTGGCTTTGACGCTTGGTGCAACTGCCCAAACCACGTTCAACGTGGACATGACCTGTGCCCCTGAAGGCTGGTCTGAAGTTTTTGTAACCGGTCCATGGTGCTCATGGTGCGCAGTGGATGCAGCCAACCCTTACAACGTTTTGACAGATGCCGATGGCGATGGCATTTACACTGTGGTCATTGAAGATTTGACGGGTACGGTTGAATACAAGTACGCGATCGACGGTTGGGCGAGCCAAGAAAACTTGGTCAATGACATGGTGGATGGCGCAACATGTGCTCCTGTCACGGATTACAATGCTTACGCCAATCGTCAAATCCAGGCGGGTTCAACGGCCAACGATTACTACGGAACATGCGACGGGACGTGCAATGACGTACCGCCACCCCCGGCCCAAACCATCACGTTCCGTGTCGACATGGCAGGTTACGCTGGAACATTTGGGACTGTGAACCTCAATGGGTCGTTCAATGGATGGTGCGGAACATGCGCTCTGATGACGGACGCAGATGGTGATGGCGTGTATGAGTTGGATGTTGCCATTCCACAAGGAACGGTGGAATACAAGTTCACTGTGGACGGGTGGGGTGACCAGGAAATGTTCGAAGAAGGCACGTCGTGCACGTCGACCATTGATGGATACACCAACCGGACCTTGGATGTGTCCAGCGACGCGGTTCTTCCTGTCGTATGCTGGAACCAGTGCGCAGGGTGCAATGCAGAGCCAGTGCCGGGTTGCACGGATGCGACAGCGTGCAATTACAACATGGATGCCACCGAGGACGATGGTAGCTGTGTGTATGGTGATGGGCCCGTGGTCGGAATTTCTGTGGTGGATGCGCTATGCTTCGACGGCACCGGTGCAATGTTCATTGACACCACGGCGACGTACTGGGACGATATTTTGTACTTGGTGGATACCATGATGCTGGATTCTGTCTACGCAGACACCTTGCTTGTGGGCTTTGGATTGGACGGTCTCATGCCTGGAAGCTACACGTTGATGGCCACCGATTCAATCGGTTGCACGTCAAACACGGTTTTCGAAGTGGGCGCGCCTGAGGAATTGACAATTTCAGTCACCGTCATCAGTGTCGACAGCGGGGCCGGAGATGGACAAGCCGAGGCGACTGTTGGAGGAGGAACACCCGAATACACGGTGGTGTGGACCAACATGACGGGCATGGTTTCGAACCCAGATTCGTTGGCTTCTGGGTTGTACACGGCTACCGTGACGGATGCCAACGGCTGCACGTCATCTGCGAGTTTGACGATGACGGTTGATGGATTGGAAGAGTGGTTGACTTTGGAAGGGGTGTTGTTCCCCGTTCCTGTGCAAGATGTGTTGACCATCAGTCTCTCGAAGCCTTTGACAGCGGACGCCCGTGTGGCTGTGCGGGATGTTCAGGGTCGATTGATTCACAACGTGATCATGCGTCAGGGTCAATCTCAAGGCATCATGGACGCGACGACTTGGCCTTCAGGTGTTTACAACCTGCAGATTGAGTCGGTAGAGGGACATGGATCATGGAACTTCGTCAAATGAATCGAATGATTGTCGGACTTCTCTCGTGGATGCTGCTCTTGGGAGCGGCATCCGCGGGATGGAGTCAGTCTACGACGACTCCCGCCCCAACCGGGAATCAGGGAACCATTTCCGTTTCAGGAACTGTCCTTGATGGGGACATGCCATTGCCTGGCGTGACTGTAACCGTCAAGGGAGCGTTTGCAGGAACGGCAACAGATTTGGATGGAAAATTCTCCCTTGCAGTGAATGCGGGATCCACCCTTGTGTTCTCGTACATCGGGTACCTGAGGCAAGAGGTGCTTGTGTCCAGCACTGTGTCAGGCCTGAAGGTTCAATTGAAGCCTGATGTCGCAGGATTGGAAGAGGCCGTCGTCATTGGTTACGGCAACCAACAGCGCAGCAAAATTTCCGGAGCCGTGACCTCCGTGGACATCAAGGAGGCCACGTCCATTCCGGTGTTGCGTACAGAGCAAGCTTTGCAGGGACGTGCGGCAGGCGTTCAAGTCACCCAGAATTCGGGCCAGCCAGGATCGTCACAGACCATCCGCATTCGTGGCATCGGGTCCATCAACAACGCTGACCCGTTGTTCATTGTGGATGGAATTCCTTCGGGTGGGATTGACTACCTCAACCCCTCTGACATTGAAAGCATCAGCATTTTGAAGGACGCTGCGTCCACCGCGATTTATGGCGCGCGAGGCGCCAATGGTGTGGTGTTGATCACCACGAAGAAGGGGTCGCGCAGTAGCAGAGCACAGGTGAGTTACGACAGCTACATCGGCATGCAAGAACCTTGGAAGTACATGGCGTTGCTCAATGCGGAGGAATATGCAATTCTCCAAAACGAGAGTCGGGCAGCAGCGGGTATGGCTGCCTTGACTGATTTGAGTGATCCTGCGACGTTGGGTGCAGGGACGGACTGGCAAGACGCCATCTTCCAGCGCGCGCCAATGGCCAGCCACAGCGTGCTTTACACCAACGGGACGGAAACTTCCAGCATTGCGATGGGGGCGAGCCACTTTTCCCAAGACGGCATCATTGGTGGAGAAAAGGGACGTTTTGAGCGAACGACATTCCGCGTGAATTCGGAGCAGAACGCGGGAGATCGCTTTCGCGTAGGCCAAAACGTGAATTTCACCCACATCAAACGCAATGCGCTGGCTGAAAACAATGAGTTCAGCACCCCGGTGCTTCGCGCGTTGAACATGGATCCAGTCACCGCAATCCAGCGGGAAGATGGGACCTATGCCTACACGAATTTCATCGATAGCGACATTGTGAATCCCGTGAACCAAATTGAACAGACCCATGACAATTGGACCACGAATCGTTTTGTCGGAAATGTTTATGGTGAACTTGATTTGTTGCCTGAATTGACCTTTCGTTCTTCGGTGAACGTGGACCTGAGCCTCGGGTCACAAAAGATTTTCTTTCCAGCCTATGATTTGGCCTTGTTTCCCGGCGATCCCAACAGACCTGCCACGGAATTCCGCCCTGTCAACAGCTTGATCCGGGCAGAAAACAAATGGAGCTCTTGGCAGTGGGAAAACACCCTGACGTACACCAAGGAATTGGCCAACGAGGACAAATTGCAAGTGATTGCTGGGTACTCCGCCTTGGAGCAGAACTACACGAGCATCACAGCTTCTCGGGACAGCTTGGCAAGCAACGATCCGGCGCTGGCTTTCTTGAGCAACAGCTTGAATGTAGAGCCCCAAATTCCGCGGGCGAGTGACCAAATCAGTGAGACAGCGTGGATCGGGCAATTCGTTCGAGCGTCCTACGACATTGGACAAGAGTGGTCGTTGATGGGGACCCTTCGTCGGGATGGATCGTCGCGGTTTGGCATCAACAACCGATTTGGATTCTTCCCGTCGTTCAGTGCGGCCTGGAATTTGACGGGACGCCCTTGGTTTGATGAGAAGGATTGGATTGATTTCTTCAAGGTTCGTGCAAGCTGGGGCCGAAACGGAAACGCAGAGATTGGTGACTATGCGTACAGCCCTGTCATTGTGAATGGATTGAACTACACCTTTGGCGTGGACCAAAACCAGTCCATTGGCTCAGGTCCGGTCCTCATTGCCAATCCCGATTTGAAGTGGGAAACCGGAGAACAAGTCAACCTTGGGTTGGACGCTGATTTCTTGGAGGGGCGTTGGAATGTCATCTTCGATCTCTACGAGAAAAACACGCGTGACATGTTGGCCTATGTCCCCAACCCCGGGACGGCCGGATTGGAACCTGGTCCTACGAATGTGGCTTCCGCGCGCAACCGAGGTGCCGAACTTTCGTTGGGTTACCAAGGGGGCGAGGGAGAGTTCACATACAACTTGACGGGCAACATCTCCATGTACCGAAACTCGGTGACAGACCTCGGGGGAGGCGCGGATGCTGAGGACAACCAACCCATTTTCACGGGCAATGTCTTTGGGTCGGGTGATTTTGTGTCCATCACGCAATTGAACAGCCCCATTGCGATGTTCTACGGCTTTGAAACGGCTGGAATCTTCCAATCTCACGAGGAGGCCTCAGCGTCAGCCCAGCCGAATGCGGTCGCAGGTGACGTGATTTTTGTAGACCAAAACAACGATGGCGTCATCGACAACAAGGACAAGGTCATCATTGGCAATCCGCATCCGGATTTCACCTATGGTTTCAATGCCTCGACGACTTGGAAGAATTGGGATGCCACGTTGTTCCTGCAGGGTAGCTACGGCAACGATGTGTACAATGGGATGTTCCGTTACGATTTGGCCTCCACCAACCGCCCTGTGTCTGCCTTGGAGCGGTGGACCGGCCCAGGAACCAGCAACGACCAACCCCGTGTGACACACGCGGACTTGAACTTCAACAACCGCGTGTCTGACCGTTTCATTGAGGACGGTTCATACTTCCGGATCAAGTCGCTTCAGGTGGGATACACCCTGCCGAGCGCGGCGCTGGATCGCGTTGGGATTGGAAAATTCCGCGTCTACGCAAGCGCAAACAACTTGTTCACCTTCACCGACTACAGCGGTTTGGATCCTGAAATCGGGACCCGTGGAACGCTCGAAATTGGCATTGATCGTGGATTTTACCCATCGCCCCGCATTTACAATGTGGGCTTAAACGTGACCTTCTGATGATACGCACGAAGACAACGATGAGCCGAGGGTTTCTGACCCTTGTCACAGTTTCGATGTTGGCGGCATGCAACAAGGATTTCCTTGATCGCAATCCGTACATCGGCAGCTCTCAGAGCAATTTTTACCAAACTGCCGAAGATGCCGAAGCAGCGGTCATCGCCTGCTATGCACCTCTTCAAGTAGAAATCAGTGACGGTGCCCACTTCCGCTGGTATTTCGGAGACATTGTCAGTGATGACAGCGAGAAGGGAGGATCAGGGGATACGGATGAACCTGATTTGTTGGAATTCGCAAGTTTCGTGGGTGACCCCTCCAGTGGGATTGTCCTTGGAGAATGGAAGTCCGCGTACAAAGGCATCACCTACTGCAACATCGCCTTGGAAAACATTCCTGGCATCGAGATGGACGAGCTTCAAAAACTCGCGTTCTTGGGTGAAGCGCAATTCATTCGTGCTTTTTGGTATTTCAATTTGGTCACGACCTTTGGTGGTGTTCCATTGGTAGACCGGCCTTTGGCACCTTCGGAATATGCACAGCCTCGTGCTTCTGCTGAAGCCATTTGGGCGCTGATCGAGGCGGATTTGACCGAGGCCGCGGCCAATTTGCCGGATAAAAGTTCCTATGGGGTAGGCAGCATGGGACGGGCCACCCGCGGTGCGGCCAATGCCTTGTTGGCGAAGGCTTACTTGTACCAAGGCAAATTTGCCGAATGCCGGGAGCGCTGTGAGGACGTCGTGTTCTCGGGTGAATACAGCCTAGCGACTGACTACGGCAGCATCTTCACCGAGGCAGGAGAGAATGGTCCAGGAAGCATCTGGGAAATCCAATACGCGAATGATTCGGGAGGAAACTGGGGAGCTCAGTTTTGGAGTGAAGGCACATACACCAATGTGTTTCAGCGGGCGCGTGGAACGTTCAGCGGCTATGGATTCAACCTGCCCACCCAAGATTTTGTCGATGAATTTGAGACCTGGGAGGAGCAAATTGGGCCTGACGTAATCACCAAGGTGGACCCGAGGTTGGGCTTCACGGTGTACAAGTTGGGTGACAATGTGGCGGACTGGGGTGAATTGACAGCGGACGCTACGGGCAATGACAATCCTTACTACGCGCGGAAGTATTTCAATCCCGCCTCGGAGTTGGCACCTTTTGGAGACCCCAATCCCAATGGAGGATCCAACGATCGGGTGATTCGTTTTGCCGACGTGCTTCTGATGCATGCTGAAGCTTGCAACCGTTTGGGTGACGATGAAACCGCGAAGGCTTCCTTGAAGTTGGTGCGCGACCGTGTGGGTGTGCCTTGGAGCGCTGTGGCCAGCCTGACCGGGCAAGACCTGCTCGAGGCCATCTGGCACGAACGTCGCGTCGAACTTGGGTTGGAGGGGCACCGCTTTTTTGATTTGGTCCGTCAAGGCAGGGCTCAAGAAGTCTTGGGCTCCGCCGGATTCACCGCGGGAAAAAGCGAGTTGTTTCCAATCCCAACAGCAGAAATCACTTTGTCCAACGGGTTGTTGACCCAAAATCCCGGCTACTGATGAAGCGTTCAATGAAATTTGGATGGATGGCCTTGGCCGCCGTTGCATTGGCTTGGGGCTGCCAGCCTTTTGTCGATGAGGGAATCGATTTGCCCGCGGCACCAACTGCGGAGGTGAATTGGTTTTACCTTGATTCCAACACCGTCGTTGTTGAAGCGGATGCGAGTGAAGATGTGTTCATGCATCTGTGGAGTTTTGGCAATGGCCAAACGAGCAATGAGCCTGTGGATACCATGATTTACTACGTGGAAGGGAGTTATCCCATCCAGTACCAAGGTCATGCGGAAGGGGGGATGGCCCTGTTCACGGATACAGTGTCCATTGAAAGAACCCTCGAACTGCCTTGTGAAGGAACGTTGGCCTTGTTGACGGGATGCGACAATCCCAAATCATGGAAATTTGCCCAGGATGCGGGTGCCATCGCCATTGGCCCTGAACCAGGGTCTGGCGAATGGTACGCTTCGCCAGCGGGTGGTTTGACAGATTGGCAATACGACGATGCATGGAGCCTTCTTGAAGATGGCACCTTCTTGTATGACAACAACGGCGGTACGATGAACCCTTTTGATGGGTACATCGAGACTCCGATGACTGTCCAGCCATCCACGTTTTTCCTCGAATTGGGAGGAGGTCCCAACGGTGAAGACCAATTCACAGTGGGGCCGCTGTTGACCGAAGCTGCACAAATTTGCGGATGGATGGGTGTCTGGGATTCTGGTCCAGTGTATACGATTGCGGAACTGACCGAGACCCGATTGGTGATCAATGGTCAACAACAGAGTGGTGAATGCGTTTCCAGCGGTGGTTATTTCACATTGATTTTTGAGGTGGATTGATTGTTAGAATTTCAAAGGGATGAGCATGCGTAGGAATCAAAATTCTCTGGGGTGGTTGCTGGGGCTGTTTGCCCTGGCAACAGGTTGTTCAGATTGTGGTAAGGGACCGGAGCCAGTGGCCTCTGAAATCCGCTTTGTGGGAGATCGGACGTCCCTCGAGAACGCCTTCAATGCAAATTTCAAGTTTGAAGTGAGGTTGGATGCTCCCAACGATCAAGAGGTCCTTGTCGATTATGAGACGGTTGAAGGCACAGCCAAGGCAGGTGAAGATTTTGAGCCAGTCGCAGGCACCCTTGTGTTTGAGCCTGGTGATTTGATACAGGACATTCTTGTGCCCATCATCATCGACGAGGGGTTGGAATCCGATGAGCAATTCACTGTGGTTCTCTCCAACCCTGTCAATGGCTATCTTCTCGGAAACGTGCAGGTGGCAACTGGGACCATCTTGAATGACGACACGTCGCTTGAGGTGGTGTTGCCAGAGGGGGGCTATGACACCCCCCATGGTCCGGACAATCCACCACCCGGAATGTCTTTGGTATGGAGCGATGAATTTGATGGTTCGGCGATCAATCCCGCCAATTGGGTGCATGAAACGGGCGGGAATGGTTGGGGGAACAATGAGTGGCAAGTGTACACAGATGACGAGGCCAATTCCTACGTGGAGGATGGCCATCTGATGATTGTGGCCCTCCAAGAGGGCGGAACCTATACCTCGGCGCGCCTCAAATCTCAAGACCTCCAGGAATTCCAGTTTGGCAGGATTGACATTCGGGCGGTGCTGCCATTTGGGCAGGGGGTATGGCCAGCTCTTTGGATGTTGGGAGCCAATTTCAATGAGGTCGGATGGCCTGAATGTGGGGAAATCGACATCATGGAGTTGTTGGGGCATCAACCCAATTTCGTGCATGGCACGGCCCATTGGGGCGAAATCATTGGGGGGGGGCACCCAAGCTATGGGGTGTCGACCTATTCTGACTTCCCCACCACGTTTGTGGATGAATTCCATGTGTTCTCTATTGAATGGTCTCAAGACACGATCCAATGGCTCATGAATGATGAAGTGTTTCACACCATCACTTCTGAGAATGTCGCGCCGTACGAGAGTCCTTTCAATGCGCCCTTTTTCTTCATCATGAACATCGCAGTAGGAGGAAATTGGCCAGGCTATCCAGACGAGTCAACCCTGTTTCCGCAATTCATGGCGGTCGACTACATCCGAGTTTATCAATAACTTCGGATGTAGATTGCCCGCCATGAATGTGCCCTTCAGTCCCGACTTCAGTCAGTATGATGCCATTTTTGGTGACGACCCGCCTTCGTACAAGGAATTTCTCGAAGCGCT
>JBEARC010000028.1:0-82119 GCA_041163465.1 Bacteroidota bacterium | reverse complement strand
GCGTATGACGCGTGCGGCGTATGCAACGGACCGGGCGAGATTTACGAGTGCGGATGTGATGATATTCCAGAAGGTGACTGCGACTGCGACGGCAACCAGCTCGACGCGCTTGGTGAATGTGGTGGGGCGTGTGCAGCGGACGCCGATGCCGATGGCATCTGCGACGACGTCGACGATTGCGTAGGCGCGTATGACGCGTGCGGCGTATGCAACGGACCAGGCGAGATCTACGAATGTGGATGCACTGACATCCCAGAGGGCGACTGCGACTGCGATGGCAACCAGCTCGACGCGCTTGGCGTGTGTGGTGGTGACTGCGCGGCGGATGCCGATGGGAACGGCGTTTGTGATGACGATGAAACGTCAGGATGCATGGACTCCTGTGCGTGCAACTACGACAGCAATGCCACCCAAAACGATGGAAGCTGTGAGTTTGAAACTTGCAGCGGATGCATCTACCCCACGGCCACCAATTACAACGCAGAAGCAACCCTCGATGACGGAAGTTGCACGTTTGAAGGGTGCACCGATGAAGACTTTTTGAACTTCAACCCCTATGCCAACGACAATGCGGGATGTTCAGACATTCCATCCTCGGTGGACATGGATGGAAGCGGATTCAACAATTCCACAGACCTTTTGGATTTCTTCCAGTACTACAGCGCAGACTACACGTGCAGCGTATCCACCGTCACAGAGAACATGATGACAGGCAACTGCACGGACTGCTGTGAAATTTCAGGATGTGGATACCCCCATGCGCTGAATTACGACGAAACTGCAAGTCTTGACGCAGGCGTGTGTTTGTTTGCGGGTTGTACCGACGAGATGGCCACCAATTACAATGACTTGGCCAACGTCGACGATGGGTCGTGCATTTTTACAGTGTGTCCCGACTTTGATGGTGACGGATTTGTGGATGTGAATGACTTCTTGCTCTTCTTGTTGGGATACGTTGGGGAAAATGTTGAACCAACAGGCCAAGGCAACCCATGCGAAGACCCCAACGACCCGGATTGTTTGGGTGGAGGGATGGAAGGATTGATCATCGATGAGGATTGATTGCTTGGCCTGAAAAGGCGGGCGAACGTCTCAAAATGACTACAAACGAATGGGCGGAGTTCCGGCAACGGGGCTCCGCCTTTCCATGGAAAGAGACGACGGGAGGTCATGGGGTTGATGTACTTTTGGTCTCTCGATGGGTGCTACAGAAATCATTTTCATCTTCGTTGTCTACCTCCTGTTGTTTGGCGCAAAAGGAATCCCCTCTTTGGCCCAAACCCTGGGACAAGCCGTGCGTACATTCAGGAATGCCACCGAGGACATCCAGCGAGAAATCCTGTCAGACGCGGGGCCTCGAAGGGCGGATGTTTCCAATGTCCGCGAAGTGAACAAAACCATGGGTGATGGGCCCTTGCCTCAGACGGACCCTACAACGGGAGGGCAAGACGAATCATCAGATTCTGACAGCACGTCTGGAACAAAGGGACGTTCTTCCGCCAACGATTCAAACCAAGCCTCTCGGTGATGGCCTGGCTCTGGTTGATTGGTGGCCTTGTCGTTCTTGTGGCGGGGGGCGAGCTTTTGGTTCAAAACGCATCGGCACTGGCCTTGAAAGCGAAAGTCAGCCCTTTGATTGTGGGCTTGACCATTGTAGCCATGGGAACGAGTGCTCCCGAACTGTTCGCATCACTTCAAGCCGCTTGGAAGGGCGATGGCTCCATTGCAATCGGAAACGTCCTCGGGTCTAACGTGGCCAACCTCGGGTTGGCCCTCGGGTTGACGGCACTCGTGAGCCCCGTGACCATGACATGGACCGTTTTGAAACGACACTGGTGGGTGATGGTTGGTGCGAGTGTGGCGTTTATGCTGTGCGTGAACGATTTGAAGTTGTCATCCACTGAAGGCATGCTTTTGCTCCTCGGTGGGGCAATCTACTTGGGAGGCCAAATCCTTGCCGCGCGCCGTCAAGCCAGCGACTTGGACCCTGCTGTGGCCGAATTGATGGAAGACATAGGCGATGAAAGTCGGAGCTATCCCACCCTGTTGGGACTGCTTTCCGTGGGTTGTGTCGGCCTGTTTTTTGGTTCAGAAGCGTTCGTTTTTGGCGCCACTGAAGTCGCGCTTGACTTGGGAATAAGCACCCATGTGGTAGGCGTGACGGTGGTGGCATTTGGGACCAGCGTACCGGAGATTGCCGCTTCCTTAACCGCCGCCCTCAAGGGAAACAGTGCCCTCAGCATTGGCAATTTGGTCGGATCCAACATCCTGAACATTTTTCTCGTGTTGGGTGCAACAGCGAATGCTGGGACCCTCCGTGTGCCTCCGGTCGTGCCAGCCATGGATTCGTGGTGGATGCTGGGAACGGCGGCAGTTTTGGCCCCTTTGATGTGGCTGGGACGAGGGACTGTGACGCGAATTGCGGGATTGTTCTATGTCATCCTGTACGTGACCTATGTCGTTCTCGTTGTGGCCCATGGATGAAGGTTCGAGGGGGGGCAAGGTCGTCTGGATGGAAGAGCTCGGTGCCGCTGGGTTGACTCGGTCCTGCTGGGTAGAGCCAGGGGCGTTTGCACATCTTGACATGGATTCATGGTGGAACCTCATTGCGCATTCATCCCAAGGGTGGAGGCACAACGACATCCGAATTTTTGGCACCTGGTACAAAGAGCCACGGTGGACCGCGTGGTGGGGTCCCTCCTATCGCTATGCCAACGTTCAATGGCCCGCTCAACCTTTGGAGGGTCCGATCCAGGAATTGTGCGACCTTGTGTCAATTCGTGCGGGATTATCGTTCAATGCCGTGCTTGTCAACGGGTATCGTAACGGCCAGGATTCGATGGGCTGGCACCGCGACAATGAGCGTGAAATGGACACCTCGTGCATCGCGAGCCTCAGTTTGGGGGCCTCCAGAACCTTCAAGGTGAGAGACCGAAGAAATCGAAACGTGATTGACATCCCCTTGGGTCACGGGGACTTGCTCGTGATGGAACACTTGCAGGACGATCACGAGCACAGCCTGCCCAAGCGGGTGGGTGTGAAGGATCGTCGATTGAATTTCACGTTCCGGCGTTTGGTCTGAAGGAAGAGGAAGCCGTTCCTCTGCGCGTTACCTTCGCATCATGTCTGTGCACAAACAAGCCAAACGCATCACCACCCAGGTGTTGCACGAGATGAAGCAAAACGGCGAGAAGATTGCCATGCTGACAGCCTATGACTACACCATGGCCACGGTGGTCGACCAAGCTGGCGTGGACATCATACTCGTGGGCGACAGCGCCTCCAATGTCATGGCTGGCCACGAGACCACCCTTCCCATCACGCTCGATCACATGATTTACCATGCGCAAAGCGTTGTGCGTGCGGCCAAACGTGCGTTGGTGGTGGTTGATTTGCCGTTTGGCACCTACCAAGGCAATTCCAAAGAAGCCCTGAACAGTGCCATTCGGATCATGAAGGAGAGCGGCGCTCATGCGGTCAAGCTTGAGGGCGGACGGGAGGTCAAAGAGAGCATTGAACGCATCTTGACCGCAGGCATTCCTGTGATGGGGCATCTTGGATTGACCCCACAGTCGATCTACAAGTTTGGAACCTACACAGTACGCGCCAAAGAAGAAGCGGAAGCACAACGACTCAAGGAGGACGCCCAATTGCTCAACGACATTGGCTGTTTCAGCATCGTCTTTGAAAAAATTCCTGCCCACCTCGCGGGAGAAGTGACAGCCGCCGTGGACTGTCCGACCATTGGAATTGGCGCTGGAGCCGCATGCGATGGACAGGTGCTCGTGTTGCATGACATGCTTGGCATCACCCAGGCATTTTCCCCTCGATTTTTGCGCCGCTACAGCGACATTGGGGACCAAATGCTTGCGGCGATTCAGCATTACGTGAGTGATGTTCGCGCTGTCGACTTCCCCAACGAATCGGAACAATACTGATGCGCGACCAGGACGGACACGAAGGTGGACAAAGCTCGAACCGAACGACCCACCAAGGTCGAGGTGCCAACCATCAATTTGTGAAGCCCCCCAAGGTGGCGCTTGTTCACAGCACCCGGAACAATTTGCAGGTTCTGTACGAGGACAACCACATCATTGCGGTCAACAAACGGTTTGGTGATGTGGTGCAGGGAAATGGTGATGGAGAAGCCAGTTTGTGTGAAGTGGTCGCGGATTTTGTGGCCCACAAATACAACAAACCTGGCAAGGCCTACCTCGGCACCGTTCATCGCCTCGACCGCCCTGT
This sequence comes from Bacteroidota bacterium, assembly GCA_041163465.1. Classification (GTDB taxonomy): domain Bacteria; phylum Bacteroidota; class Bacteroidia; order Flavobacteriales_D; family Sanyastnellaceae; genus UBA11663. The sequence continues at coordinate 77,874 of JBEARC010000028.1, read as the reverse complement.
CAGTGGTGTCATTTTGTACGCCCGCACAACCAAGGCGAGCAACCGATTGAGCACCATGTTTCGCCATCGCGAAGTCCAAAAAACCTATTGGGCGGTTGTGCGGCCAGCACCTGCAAATCCGGAGGGTCACGTCATCAATTTTTTGGAAAAAAACGACAAGCTGAACAAGAGCTTCGCCTTTGATCGACCTGGCGGCGAGCGCAAGGAATGCGAGTTGATGTATGAAGTGAGAGGACAATCCGATCACTACGCTTTTGTGGAGGTGTATCCCAAATCCGGACGACACCACCAAATTCGGGCGACCATGGCACAACTGGGTTGCCCCATCAAGGGAGACGTGAAATATGGGGCAAAGCGTACCAATGACAACGCTTCCATCCACCTCCATGCACGTCGGATTGACTTCATCCACCCCGTCAAACGTGAAACCGTATCCATCATAGCTCCGCCGCCTGACGACGTCCTCTGGGATGCCTTCGTGGCATTGGACCGAGGGTTGAGATAGACGGCAGGAAACCCGCCAAGGCTGCATGGCGTTGACAAGTTTTGGATTCGGAGGTGACTTGGGATGCATCGGGTCCGAGACGAGGCCTGTATTTTTGGGCTTCACATTGACACACCATGAGCACACCTGAACATCACCGTTGCCTGATCATTGGCTCGGGCCCTGCCGGCTATACTGCCGCCATTTACGCTGCGCGCGCTGACATGAAGCCCGTCCTCTACCAAGGCCAACAACCTGGAGGTCAATTGACAGAGACGACTGAAGTGGACAATTTCCCAGGCTATCCCTCAGGAATCAACGGCCCTCAAATGATGAAGGATCTCGAAGATCAAGCCAAGCGTTTTGACACAGACGTTCGCTACGGTTGGGTGACCCGCGTGGACTTTTCAGGTCCCGTGCACAAGGTGTGGGTGGGTGACAATCAAGAGACTGAAATCCATGCCGATACGGTCATCATCAGTACGGGTGCCTCTGCCAAATGGCTGGGCCTCGAAAGCGAGCTTCGTTTGCGCGATCTCGGAGGTGGGGTGAGTGCATGCGCAGTGTGCGACGGCTTCTTTTACCGAAACCAAGAGGTGGTGATTGTCGGTGCGGGTGACAGTGCTTGCGAGGAGGCCAGCTATTTGGCCAAACTCTGCACCAAGGTCACCATGCTTGTCCGACGGGATGAGATGCGCGCGTCCAAAGCCATGCAACACCGCGTCAACAGTTTGGCGAACATTGAGGTGCTCTACAACACCGAAACGATGGAGGTGATGGGTGAAGAAGCTGTGGATGGCGTCAAGGTGAAAAACAACGTCACAGGGGCTGAACACGTCATTCCTGCCACTGGATTTTTTGTCGCCATTGGCCACAAACCCAATACCGACGTCTTCAAAGAGTTTATCACCCTCGACAACCAAGGGTACATCGTTCCTGCCCAACCAGGCACGAGCAAAACCAATGTGGACGGCGTGTTTGTCAGTGGGGATGCGGCCGACAAGGTCTATCGACAAGCCATCACGGCAGCCGGCACTGGATGCATGGCGGCGTTGGATGCTGAGCGCTACTTGGCTGAGCGCGGAATCCACTGAGGCGTGTTCGGGCGGATGATGTGGATGTGGGTGGGCAGCCTGTTCCTGGCTTGCTCCTCTCCGCCCATGTCTGGTGATGTCAATCACGCACGGGACGGGCAGCGTCAACGAGCGAACCCTCTCAACATGCCCCATGATGTTGTGATGAATTCCGCATCTTCCTCCTCCGTTCATGAAGCGACGTCCGGGCATCAGGTGGAAGTCCCTGTCATGGAGCTGTTAGGGCACGTGGATCCCAGGAACCATCCGGACTTCTCTCCCATTCCTGCCGTTTACTCCTCGCGCGAAGGACTTGTACTGAGAACCGAAGCGCGCGATTCATTGGTGGCCATGGCCGATGCGGCCAGGAAAGAAGGTTTGCAATTCATCGTGTTGAGTGCCACACGAACTTTTGATCACCAAGTCGCCATTTGGGAACGAAAATGGAAGCGACCCGCCTACATGGGATGGGGCAACCTGTCCAAGGCGCAGGACATCCTGAATTACAGCGCTATGCCTGGCAGCAGTCGGCATCACTGGGGAACTGATGTGGACATTTTCAGCCTTGAAACGCATGATTTTCATTCGGGTGAAGGGGCTGAATTGTTGGCCTGGATGAGAAGTCACGCAGCGCGTTTTGGATTTGAAGAAGTCTACGATGACAACCCCTTGCGCACGGGTTACCGGCCCGAACCTTGGCATTGGAGTTTCATGCCCTTGGCAGGTCCCTTTCTCAATCGCCTCAACGAAGCCTTGGAAGACTCCTCGTTCCAAGCCTTCGACGGGTTCGCGGGGTCGGAATATGCCGACAGCCTGGAGATTGTTGCGCGCTACATGCATGGGTTGGCATCGAAGACGCCCTGAATTCCCACCCACGACGTTTCAATGCATTGAAGAAGGCTTGACTCTTGAAACAAACATCAGCATCAACAATGCCCCCCTCTGCCTTCAATCAAGATGGTTTCGAAGACTTCTTCGGTGACCAAATCGAAGGTGCATCATCCCCGAGCAAGGTTTGGCCAAGTTGAACCGGAACGCTTCTCCGTTCCACGAGTTCAACCTCTTGCATTTGAATGTCCACGTGAGAATCAAACTCCTGAAGCAAGGAATCCACGATTTGCAGGGACACCTCTCTCTTGGAAGCCACACCCCAAAACCGAAACACCACTTCTCCCTTCATTCCTGGATTTTTCAGTCGCGACAAATTCCAAATTCCAGGAACCTGAACCATCCAAGCTTCTGCCTCTTGGGCCTTGCTTTCAGAAACCTTGACATCAATGATGGAGAAGTAAGACAATCCCAATGCCTTCCAATCCAATTCTGCATGGATTCCCTTGATGTAACCTTCTTCCTTGAGACGCTTGATTCGCGAATGGGTGGGGCCTGGCGTCAGGCCCACGAGCTCACCAATGGCTTGGTTGGTCATGCCAGCATCCACCTGCATCGCCTCCAAAATAGCCAAATCGATGCGGTCCAAGGATCTCTTCTTGCTCAACTTCCTTGAAATTTTCTTCCGAAATTTAACACTCCGGACGTTTTGAGTTAGGATTTGGCGAAACTTTTTGTCGCAACAATTGTCCTTGTATCAATCATCCCTCGAGGATTTCTCGCAACTCCTTGGCCATGCCCAATCCCAAGGTGTCTTGTTGCAACGTTAAGTGGCTCAGCAATTCATCGACGCTGTCAACACCTCGCTTCAGATTTTCCCGCATTTCAAGCAAGCTTCGCTTCCGAGCACGGTAACTCTTGAGCATGTCATGCGCCTTGTGAACATCATTCGAAATGACCAACTTGTTCCAAGGTTTCTCGAAAAAGCGATAGACCAAACCTTCATTGAGAGCTTCCATGACAACTTCGTGGTCTGCAAATCCGGTGAGGATCATTTTGACAACTTCCGGATACGATTCCTTGATCCCGCGCACAAATTCGATGCCTGTCATCAGGGGCATCCGTTGGTCTGTAATCAGCACATCCACTGGAACGTCTGACAAGACATCCAAAGCTTGTTTGGCTGATTGCGCCACATGAACGTCAAATTCATGACGAAAGGCCGCCATGAAAGCCGACAAATTGCCCCGCTCGTCATCCACGTAGAGCACAACAGGGCGAGCAGGTAGAGGAAAGGATTCCATGGTTGATGATTTGCAGCTATTCACCCTCCCATCAATCCAAGTCGAAACGCGTCCATGTCCGCATCCTCTTTGGCCACTTCTTGCGCAATGTCGAGCAATCGACTGGATTCCAATTCCTCATGGGCTTGTCGAATGTCCATTTCATGGATGACTCCCTTGGCCGCATTGTAATACGCTCTCAATTTTTTGTCCTTTGACAACAATTGGACGTAGATGTCTTGGTTGCCCTGCCCCTTTCGGATGCGGATGTTGGATACTTGTTCCAATTCGACTTCGGCCAAACGACACATGCCACGAATCACGCCATTGAGGTCCATGGATGGAAGATAAGGCAAGTTCAAAAAGCACGCGAAAGTCAGACCAGTGATTTTTAGGAATCCTTGGTCCGAGGATGGATGCCACGTCAGCAACTTCGATTGCGAGAGATCATGACCAACGGCTGTTTCGATGCATCCCAAGATTCCTCCCTTCGATGACCATTGGGGTACTGCATGAGGAAAATGAGAGCATGACGCGAAAACACATGTTACATAACATGCGTTTTCGGAACCCGAGCCTTGCTCGGTATACCCATTTGTCAGGGCCAAACGCACCATCACCATGGACGGTCTCATCTATGTGTAGAAGAACGGCAGCGGGCTGCTCTACATTTCAGAATACACAGTTACATATATAGTTTTATATCTAGCAATATATTTTGTATAATCTTTGTTCTGAAAGCGTTTGAGCGTGATTTTTGTCGACAAAACATTCCTTATTCAAGCTGAATAGAATTTATTCTGAATTTTCAACAACCAATCGATGAACCATTCTTTACACCCCGAGCATCGCTCTTTTGCCAATCGCGCTCAAGCCAGGAAGGTCAAATCCCTGTCAATTCAACGTTTTGCGCTGACCATGCTTTGTGTCGGATTCACCTCGCTTTCACTCTTCGGGCAAACCTGCTACACGAGTGCCCAATTGGGGGGCTGTGAAACCATGGAGTTCTCTCTCAATGGAGGGCCACTTGTGGGTTTCATCTACGAGCAAGGAGATTGTGGAGGTTGTTGGGCGTCTGATGTCTTTGTCATCGTTGAGGACCAAAGTGGCACGTGTGTGTTCTATGAGGGCTATAACAACTGTGGAACCACTGCACCGGAAGGATGTGCGTATCAAGGGGCGTGGGGTCCCGATGCGGGCGGAGATTACAGCGGGGAGTCGGATTTGACGGGCCTCTTGAACGGCGACGACGTATGGGACTTCACGGTGACGAATTCGTACACTGGTGGATATACTCCTGCCTACACCTTCTACACAGATCCGGACGGTGTGGACAATTGCACCACGGTGGCTCCAACCGGCGATTGCGACGACGTGGACGCCGATGACATCTGTGATGACGTGGACGACTGCGTTGGAGCCTACGACGATTGCGGTGTGTGCAACGGCCCGGGAGAGATTTACGCATGCGGATGTTCGGAGATCCCAGCCGGCGATTGCGATTGCAATGGGAACCAGCTTGACGCCCTTGGGGTGTGTGGTGGTAGTTGCGGGGCTGACATCAACGCCAATGGCCTGTGTGATGATTCTGAAATCTCAGGTTGCACCGACCCAACAGGCTGCAACTATGACCCAACAGCAACGCTGTCGGACGGCACCTGCGATTATTCGTGCTGTCCGGGGCCAGGGTGTTGCCATGACGGTACCGTGTGGAATCTTGAATTCCAACAATGCGTCATTCAGGACCCAGCTTTTCTCAATGATCCAGGAGAAATTGCCGAATTGAATCCGTGCTACTACGACACGGATGAAAATGGCATTGTTGATGTCAATGACATGCTGAATTTGCTATCCGTATTTGGATCGTCCTGCGAGTGACGAACTAATCGGTGGGAATCCTGACAACGATGGGGATGTTTGCGCCGGCGACTGGGCCGCGGCGCAAGAATGACGGGGCGGCATGCCCACCAAACTCCAGCTTGCCCTCTCCGCGTTGCGGAGGGGGCGCTTTCTTTTTGGGAATCTCCCACCGCTCAAGCTTCCGGCTTGGCGATGGTTTATTCCCAAAAAGAAAGCCCCGCACTGTGTGCGGGGCTTGAGTTTGGTGGGTGGCTAATGGGACTTGAACCCACGACCCCTGGAACCACAATCCAGTGCTCTAACCAGCTGAGCTATAGCCACCGTTTGTCCTTCAGACGGCCTCGGTGACCTTCGAAGGGAGCGCAAAGATATTCAACTCCCTTCAATCTCAACACCCCTCCTTTGCGACTTCTTTCCCACCTTTGACGCATGCCTGAACGCCTGAAGATTTTGCACATGGCGAGTTGGTTTCCATCAGAGGTGCATCAGAGCCTCGGGAACTTCATCGAGCGCCACATTGAAGCCATCGCGTTGAAGCACGATTGTGAGGTTTGGGCACCGGTTGCAGTCAAGACATCTCAACGCGTATTGGCTCAGATGCGTGAGAAAAATGGACTGGAGCAACGTGAGGTCGGCGGGAGACCATGGACGATCAGGCGCTTGTACCATGAAGCGACAAGGCCCCAACTGTTGGGGGTGGCAAGAGCCATAGGTGGTGCTGCAGTGAAGATGGATTGGACTCCTGACGTGGTGCACTTGCATGTGGCCTATCCCGCGGGAAGTTCGACCATGGCATGGGCCAAGAGGTGGAATGTGCCTGTTGTGCTGACAGAGCATTGGACTGCATACCATGACATCACCTCCATGCCATGGTGGAGGAGGAAAGCAATCAAGGATGTGGTGCGAGGTGCGAGCGTGGTGTGTCCCGTGACCTCACATTTGGGAGCGGCCATCAGCGCATGGGTCCCGGCGGTACATATCCGGACAGTGCCCAATGTGGTGGATGTCCACACATTTCAACCCGCCGAGCCCCAGATGTTGGCAGGCGTCCTCGTGGGAGCCTCGAGAAGAAAAATTGAACGTGGCGGTGCCACGCAGTTTCTGCATGTGAGCTCCATGGATGATGACCACAAGAACATCACAGGACTCATTCATGGCGTGGCCCGCGCCATGGCCCAACAGGATTCGTTTCGTTTGACCATGGTAGGAGGAGAGCGCGTGGATTTGACTGTTTATCAAAAACTTGTGCAAGAAATGGGGCTGTCGGGCATGATTTCATTCACTGGACCGTTGCCGTCGGCCCAAGTCGCGCAGTGCATGCAATCCCATGACGCCCTGCTGCTCAACAGCCGCGTGGAGAATTTCCCTTGCGTCATCGCTGAAGCTTGGGCGAGTGGGCTTCCGGTTGTGAGCACGGATGTGGGTGGCATTCGCGAGCACCTGCCGCCCGGAACAAGCGATCGTGGTGTGCTGCTTCCCAAAGCGGCCGATGCTGAGGTTTGGGCGGAAGCGTTGCAAAGCGTCTACCAAACAACGTGGGATGCTGCCAACATTCGAGCCTATGCCTCGACTCATTTTGGCACGGAATCCGTGGCAGAGGCCTACACGCGGGTATATCATGAGGCCATGGAGGAAAAGAGCAGGCCTTCGTCGGGTGGTGGCATGAAACCAACGAACACCTCCAAGGCGTGAAGAATCAGGTGTCTCCTGCCCTGCTGGCACGCGATGCACTGGTCGCAAGGGTTCTTATGTTGGCAGCGACCGCTGCCACCGTGGTGATGACTACACGCACCCTCGGGGTGTCAGGACAAGGTGATTGGGCGTTGCTTCAATTTGGACTGCTCTTGGTCACAGGATTTTCGGGCTATGTCGCCGGTGGCGCCGTGGTGTACGTCCGAAAATTTTTTGCCGCCCGTCACATGGTCCCACTGGCTTTGACAGGCATCGCTGTGTCCATGGGGCTTGGCATGGGGGTAGGCCAAATCACAGGATGGGTGCCCAGTCATTGGCGCTGGGAAGCCATGTGGTTGGGTGGACTGCAAGCGGCCGTGGTGTTGATGTCGCAGTTGGTGCTGGCAGCTGGCATGGTGAGATTCTTTCATGCAACACAAGCTCTTCAGGTGGTGATGATGGCAGTGATCTGGGCCTTGTTTGTCGCGGCAGGTGATGCCACCTTGGACGATTTCGTGGTGGCCTTGAGGGTCTCTCTGATGGTCACGTTGGCCCTGTTGTTGTGGGGACATCGCAATGTTTGGTCAGAAAACGCCCAGGGTGAGGAGTCCCAACGCGCAAGGAACCGGCGTGGCGCTCCTGGAAGTCTGACGTCCTTGATGCTGGTGAAAGGCGCGGAAGGCCAAACAGGAAGCCTGCTTCAATTGTGGACCAACCGACTGAACATCAGTCAACTCGAGAGGTTTGTATCCCTCGATGCTTCGGGTCTTTACGCCTTGGGGTATTATGCACTCGAAGCTGTATGGATCGTGGGACGGGCTTGGTCACCAGCTGTCCATGCCCAATCCGCTGCGGAGACCGACGACGGGCGCCGAAAAGCCCACACCGTATGGCATGTCAAACGCGTGGTTGCGTTGTCTGGCCTGTCCGCTGTTGTCATGGCTTGTGTACCCGACTCGTTGTGGTCTTTGGTTTTTCGCGTCCAAGGATTGCAGACCGTCCTGCAGTCCTTGACTGTGGCCATGGTGGCGGGCAGCGTGGCCACATTGATTTCACATCACCTCAGTGGCGTGGGTCTTCACCGATGGAATGCAGTGACGTCAGGTCTGGGATTCCTTGTCCTGTGGGGATGCAGCACACTGTGGATTCCGGGCACACATTCGGCCGTGGATGGAGCCACCATGGCAGGATGGGCCCTCTCCGCCTCCTCTGCCGTTCAATGCGCTGGCCTGCTTTTGGTGTTCATCCAAACCACAAAATCTTCCTGAAAAGACAGCCGTGCGCGGTTGATCCGACCAGTCAGCAAAGATCGAGAAGAGAAGCGACCCCCAAGGGTCGAGATGACTCAAATCCCTCCCCTGCCTTGAATCCCACAGGTCTGCCCATGGATGTGGCCCGCCCTTTGACATGATCCAAAAATTCAGGAGAGCTGATGGGAGTCTCCGGCTGTTCTGAATGCGGGTCGTGAAATTGGGACTTGTAGGCGTGGATGGCCGCCATCTTGACATCGACGAAACCCGTGATGTCCATCACAACATCCGGTGTTCTGTCGTAATCCTGGATGTAGTGGTAAACAGCCCGTGGTCGCCAGGGGTCTTCGGGATCGTGTGCAGTGCCGGTGTGAATTTTGGCCAAGCCCGACAAAAACGCTGCTCGGGCAACCAACGATGCCGCACGTCCGTGGTCGGGATGCCGATCCGACAAGGCATTCGCAAGAATCACGGCAGGCCGAAGCCTACGAATGGCCGAAATGACACGAAGAAGATTCTCCTCATTTTCCTCGAAAAAACCATCGGACAAACCCAGGTTCTCGCGGTGAACCAACCCCAAGATTTGGCCTGCATCAGAGGCCTCCTCATCCCGCAACGCAGCTGAACCGCGTGTCCCCAACTCGCCACGTGTCAAATCCACAATGGCGCATCGCTTGCCTTGGTGTGCGAGTTTGGCCAAGGTCCCTCCTGCAGAAAGCTCCACATCATCGGGATGCGCACCAAAGGCCAAAACGTCCACTGGAGACATGGGGAAGGAAGAGGTCACATGTGCCATGCCCCAAAGGTAAGGCTGCAGCACACCCGGGTGCGCTCTGGCGTCCCTCACCACCCAGTCTCACCTCGGTTGATGCTTGTTCCTAAAAATTAAACACCCACTCCCAATTTTTTGGGATTTATTCCTCTTACCTTCCCCCCGACTGGCATTGAACATCCAAGACGCTCGAGGGGTTGAATGTTGTGGTTTCACCCTACGAACTCCTTGACGATGTCGAATCATCCATCCTCCTCTCCTGAAACCTTGGTCATCGGCTCTGGCTTTTCAGGCCTCGCTGCCGCCACCCGGCTTGCCCATGAAGGCCACCCCGTGCGCGTGCTGGAAAAGCACGCCACTGTGGGTGGTCGGGCGCGGAAATTTGAAGTGGACGGTTTTGTGTTTGACATGGGGCCCAGTTGGTACTGGATGCCCGATGTGTTCGAGCAATATTTTCAAGATTTCGGTGCGGATGTTCACCAAGAACTCGATTTGGTGCGTCTGGATCCCTCCTACTCGGTATGGTTTGAAGACGGTGAAATGAAGATTCCTGCCGGCCTGAATGCTTTGGCCGCTGCCTTCGAAAAGCTTGAAACAGGTGCAGGCAAAAAATTGAGAGACTTCATGGCTGAAGCGGAAGTAAAATACCGCATCGGAATGAGCAAGTTTGTCAACCGACCCGCACACAACGCCCTGGAATTCGCCGAATGGCAAACTGTCATCGACGCCACCCGGCTGTCGCTTTTTACATCATTCAGCGAATTTGCGCGTCAGCACTTTTCCCATCCCAAAATTCTCCAAATCATCGAGTTTCCGGTGCTCTTCTTGGGCGCCAAACCCGAAGACACACCCGCGCTTTACAGCTTGATGAACTATGCCGATACCGTTCTCGGCACATGGTACCCCATGGGAGGCATGAACGAAATCGTCCAAGCCATGGTTCGGGTGGCACAACGCCAGGGGGTGGTCTTTCAATGCAATGCAGAGGTAACATCCATCCAAGAAAAGGACGGACAGGTGTCAGGCGTGCACCTCGCGGACGGCTCGTTCGTGGAAGGGGCCGCGGTCATCGCCACGGGCGATTACCATCACATGGAACAGCACTTGTTGCCCAAACAATGGAGACGCTACGACGATTCGTATTGGGAATCCCGAACCATGTCTCCGAGTTCGCTCCTCTTCTATGTCGGATTGGACACCAGGGTCCCTGAATTGAAGCATCACAACCTGTTCTTTGACACGCCTTTTGGTCCTCATGCAGAGACCATCTACGATTCCAAGACTTGGCCTGACAACCCTTTGTTCTATGTCTGTGCGCCTTCGATCACCGATCCGAGTGTTGCCCCAGAAGGATGCGAAAACCTGTTTTTCCTCATTCCCTTGGCCCCGGGCCTTCACGAGCAAGGCGATGAGCGAGACAGGTACCTGGATGAAATTTTGGACCGCCTCCACAAGCACACAGGCCGAGACCTTCGTCCACACATCACCTACTGCAGGAGTTTTGCCCATTCTGAGTTCATCAGTGAGTACCAAAGTTTCAAAGGCAATGCGTACGGCTTGGCGAACACGTTGCGCCAAACGGCCTTTTGGAAGCCCAAAATGCGCAGCAAGCTCCCGGGATTGCACTTCGCAGGTCAACTGACCACGCCCGGTCCTGGCGTTCCTCCAAGTTTGATTTCTGGCCAAGTGGCTGCGCAGGAAACGATGAGATATCTCCATCGACAGGGCATCTATCCCGAGCCTGCAATCCAAGTGGACTTGTCCATTGAACACGAGACGACCTCCTGAGGTTATTTGCCTACCATGGACGCCCTGAGACTTTACGACGACGTTGCTTCTGATTGTGCCAAGCGCACCACGAAGGCCTACAGCACCAGTTTTTCCCTAGGCATCCGATTTCTGGGTCCGAGCCTTCGAGAAGCGATCTACAACATTTATGGATTTGTTCGATTTGCCGACGAAATCGTTGACACCCTGCATGGACCTCAGCAGGTTGCCATGTTTGAGCGCTTCAAGAGTGACACGGATTGGGCCCTGAAGCATGGCATGAGCAGCAACCCCATTTTGCATGCTTTCGCCAAGACATTTCAAGCCTTCGACATCGACCGGGAGCATGTGGACCTGTTCCTACGCTCCATGGAGTGGGATTTGGACAAAACAGCCTATGACCGCCAGAGTTATGATGACTACATCGTCGGTTCAGCGGAAGTCGTGGGGCTGATGTGTTTGCACGTGTTTGTTTTCGGGAACAAAAAGGCCTACCATGCCCTTCTTCCCCACGCCCGCTCCTTGGGAGCAGCATTCCAAAAAGTCAATTTCCTCCGCGACTTGAAAGATGACTTCGAGGGCAAGGGTCGTGTGTACTTCCCTGGTGTGGACATGGGCGCGTTCAACGCCCAAACCAAAGCCCAAATTGAGGTGGAAATCGATGCGGATTTTCGCCATGCTTACGAAGGGATTGTGCAGCTCCCCAAGGAAAGCCGTCTCGGGGTGTATGTCGCCTACGTTTACTACCAGCGGTTGTTCCAAAAAATCGCCAGCTTGCCGTCCTCCAAGTTGATGTGTGAACGCGTTCGCATTCCCAACAGACGCAAGGCCACCCTGTTCGTCGGTTCATACCTCCGCCACAGCTTCAACTTGTTGTGATTGTCCCAGTGACGCCTCTCGCTTTCCTGGCATGGCGGCTCCCTGTCTTGGTGTGTCTTGCCGTGGGCGGGCTGTGTATTCCCAACCTGCACGCTTCTTCCTGGCGCATGTTGGCTCCGTGCCACGCTGACGTGCCGGCCTGCAGCGCAACGTCTCACGGAGAAACCCCATCTCGAGGCATTCTCATCTCAGAGTGGCCCAACGCGCACGGAGATTCAACCATTTCAAACCAGTCCGCTGAAAGCGCGAGAATGGTCTTGCGTTCTTGGTATCGCCAAGCGTCCACAGCCCAATCGGCCGATGGCGCCTCCCACATGTCACGCTCAGTCGCCCAATTGGAATTGACCCAACCCAACGCATGGCTTCATCAGGGATTTCGGGCCGTGGCTGAATTGATGCTTGCCAACCATTCATGGAATCCCGCAGAAAAGCTGTCTCAATTCTTCACGTGGCAGCCCATTCTCGAAGAAGCCATCCAAAAGCTGCCCGAAGATCCCGATTTGGCCTTCCTGCGATTGGGGGTCCAAACCCACGTACCCGCCTTTCTATCGTACCATCAAAACATCCCCGACGACCGCCACAAGGTGGAAACGGCGTTGATTGCAGGGTTTTGGTCCGACGACCCCACCCATGAAGCCTTTGTCCGAGATTTTCTCTCGTACCTTCAGTCCCTGTGACGCAACTTAAGACCCCTACGAAGCCACCCATGACCGAGCATGTGATTCTTGTAGACCCTGACGACCGCCCATTGGGTACCATGGAAAAAATGGAGGCACATCGACTGGGGGTTCTTCACAGGGCCTTCAGCGCATTTGTGTTCAACAGCCGAGGCGAGCTGTTGCTTCATCGCCGGGCCTTGGAAAAATACCACAGCGGCGGCCTTTGGACCAACACGTGCTGCAGCCATCCCAGACCCGGAGAAAGCATCGTCGAAGCGGCCCAACGACGTTTGGTAGAGGAAATGGGCATGTTCTGCCGACTCGAGCCAAGGTTTTCTTTTGTGTACCGTGCCGACTTGGATCGTGGGATGATCGAACATGAACTCGATCACGTGTTGGTGGGATACAGCGACGTTCAACCTGAGCCTGATGCCGCCGAAGTCTGCGAAACCAAGTACATGCCTGTGGACCAGGTGGTGGCTGACATGGCCAAACACCCCAATCAATACACTGCGTGGTTTCAAATCTGCCTCCCCGAGGTGATTTCATCCCTGTCTTTGGCATGAGTGAACCCCGCGACGTCGTGGTGGTAGGTGCTGGGGTGGGAGGACTCGCCACGGCCGTGCGCATGGCCGCCCGGGGTCATCGCGTCACCGTCCTTGAGTCGGCTCCTACCATCGGTGGCAAATTGGCCGAACATGTGGAAGCTGGCTTCCGATTTGACCGAGGACCTTCCTTGTTCACCATGCCGTCGTTGATGCAGGAATTGGACGAGCTCGTGTCTTCAGATGTGCCGGGGAGGCCTGCACCCTTTGGCTTTGACAAGATCGACCGAAGTACGCACTATTTCTGGGAAGACGAGGTGGATCCGTTGATTGCCTGGTCTGACAACGAGAAATTCGCCCACGAAGTGGAGGCCAAATGGGGCGTTCCGGCCCAGCGATTGCTCTCCCACCTGCGCCGGTCCAAGCAGGCCTTTGAATTGACGCGTGGAGTCTTCCTCGAGCGGAGTTTGCACGAACCGTCCACGTACCTGACTCGATCTGCTTGGCACTTGCTCTCACGGGTGGGTTCCCTGCCGTTGATGGGCTCGTTGGATCGTTACAACGCCAGGCATCTTCGTCATCCCAAGTTGCGCCAGTTGTTCAACCGATACGCCACGTACAACGGCAGCGACCCTCACAAGGCTCCAGCCATGCTCCACGTCATTCCCCACCTTGAGCATGGCATAGGGACCTACCTTCCCCATGGAGGCATGCGCAGCATCCCCATGCACCTTCATGCCTTGGCTCGCGCCCAGGGTGTGACCTTCCACACGGATCGAGGAGCGGCCCGGATTCTTCACGACGGAGCCCGTGTCACAGGTGTCCTCGATGTGAAAGGCGCCAATCATCCCGCACAAGTTGTTGTCAGCAATGTTGACTTGCACCCCACCTATCGGAATCTCCTCCCCGACCTGCCCGAACCTCATCGCATCCTCGACCAGGAACGGTCCACATCCGGGGTGATTTTCTATTGGGGGGTTCGTGGAACGCATTCCCAACTTCACCTCCACAACATCTTGTTCAGCAAAGACTACGAAACAGAGTTTGGCTCCATCCAACACACCGGTTCTCCGGGACCTGACCCCACGGTATACATCAACATCACATCCAAGGCCATTCCACAGGATGCACCCAAAGGGCACGAGAATTGGTTTGTTCTGACCAACGTCAGTGCCAATCCGAAGCAATGGAACGATTCTGCCGTGGCTCAGCTCCGTCAAGCTGTCTTGGCCAAGGTGAGTCGTACGCTGGGATTTGAGCCTGACATTGTGTGTGAACAAGTGCTTACCCCCCAAACCATTGAGTCCAGCACTGGATCTTGGATGGGCGCTTTGTATGGTGCGTCAAGCAACAGCGCTCAAGCAGCGTTTTTGCGACACCGAAATCGCTCCACACAGCTCCAAGGTTTGTACTTCTGTGGTGGGAGTGTCCATCCTGGAGGAGGCATTCCCTTGTGCTTGCTTGGCGCACGAATTGTGGACGAACTTGTGAACCGATGAACCCACGCTCGAAGTCTCCAATGGATTCCGCCGTCACTCCTTGGTGGCGCACCTCCCGAGTTTGGGTGGGCGTGATGGTTGTGTTGCACCTCGTGGCAGTGGTGGGCATCGCCCTGGGGCATGCCGAGGAACTCATGGCATACACGCCCTTGAATCTCGTGCTTTGCGCAGGCATCGTCATGGCATTCACAGGATCGGAAAGTCCTTGGCGGTGGGGACTGACCATGTTCCTTGGCTTCGCCGTCGAAGTCATCGGGGTCACGACAGGCCTCTTGTTTGGCTCTTACAGTTACGGCAATGGACTGGGTCCCAAAGCCCTGGGGGTGCCCTTGTTGATGGGCGTGTTGTGGTGGCTCTTGCTCATGGGAACGCATCATTGGGCTGCTCGCTGGCTCCCCCAAGGAGTCCGACCCGTCCTTCGCGCAGCCGTCGCAGCCACCGCCATGACACTCCTCGATGCGTTGATTGAACCCGTGGCCATTCGCGCCGGATGGTGGAGTTGGCAAGACGGCACCATCCCGTGGACCAATTACCTCACCTGGTGGTTGGCGGCTTGGGCGATGGGTATGTTGTGGCGCGATGTCGACGACTTAAAAACAAACCGACCTGCTGGGATGTTGATTTGGGTGTTCGTCGTGTTCTTTTTGATTTTGAACATCCTACCCTGGACCCTGTCATGACCGTCTTGATTCCCACCCTGATTGTTGTCGCCACCTTCGTCAGTATGGAGGCGGTGGCTTGGCTCGCTCACAAATACCTCATGCATGGAGCCATGTGGTTCTTTCACGAAGATCACCACACCAACGGTCCTGGATTTTTTGAAAAGAACGACGCATTCTTTCTGATTTTCGCCATCCCCAGTGCCTATGGCTTCATCGCAGGAAGCATCCATGCGGATTTCAGGTTTTGGATTGGCACAGGCATTGCACTCTATGGTTTGGCCTATTTCCTTGTGCATGACGTGTTCATTCACCAGCGATTCTCCTGGTTCAAACGCACGCAAAGCGCCTATTTCATGGCCATTCGCAAGGCACACAAAGTTCATCACAAGCATTTGGGTAAGGAGGACGGTGAGTGCTTTGGCATGCTTTACGTCCCCCCCCGTTACTTTCGTGAAGCGCGAAAAGCTTTGCGCAATCAACAACAACGCGCATGAGTTCATGGACATACCTGTGGGTCGATTTGGGAGTGCTCCTGATTCCACTCGTGGCAAGTTTTGACAAACGCGTGGCGTTTGTCAAAGAATGGAAAGCCTTCTGGCCAGCTTGCCTCCTGACCATGGCAGGCTTTGTTGCCTGGGACGTGGCCTTTACCCAAGCGGGCATTTGGGGGTTTAACCCCAAGCACCTCATTGGAATCGACCTTCTGGGATTGCCCTTGGAAGAGTGGCTCTTCTTCATCGCGGTTCCCTACGCCTGCGTCTTTAGCTACGCATGCCTGAAAAAGTACGTCCCACAGTCCCCCCTCGGGATGGGCCATGGCGTAGTGACTTCAGTCATGTTGGCCTTGACAATTGGATTGGCCTTGACCTTCTGGGAACGTGCCTACCTCGGATTGACCAGCGCACTTTGCGCAGGATGGCTTGGTTATGCGGCTTGGAGATGGAAGACCTACATGTCCCATTTTTGGGTGGCCTTTGCGTTGCTTCTGGTGCCTTTCATCCTGAGCAACGGGATTTTGACCGGCATCTCCTTTTGGGAATACCCTGTACTTCATCACAACCCTTCAGCCATTGAGGACCACATCGTGTGGTACAACAACCTGCACAATTCCGGCTGGCGGATCTTCAGCATGCCCGTGGACGATTTGCTCTACGGCTTGCTTCTGATTGGCATCAATGTGAGCCTGTTCGAAGGATTCAAATCCTCCTTTCAGGGTTCCGCAACCACGTCTGCCTGACCCGCCATGGAATTGGGCAGCAGGCCCTGACAAGCACCCACGAGGCACCCCGCGTTGAACATCGGGTGCGAGGAAAACTGTTCGACACAGAAGGTCATTTCGCCACCCAAGCCAACTCCACAGACACGGGACGGTGATCGCTCAATGTCACGGGATAGGTCGTGTGCTTCAACACATGGAAGGAGCTGTCCACCAACGCCCCGTCGATTCGCAATCCTGGCACGGTACCAATGTGGGTGGCTCCCATGCCCCAAGACGCTTGTTCAAACGAGTCCCTCAACCCCGATTTTCTCAGGCTCCGGAGGGCAAACGACACCGGAACGTCGTTGAAATCCCCTGCAACCACAACAGGCCAAGGACTTTCCTTCATCTTTTCCATCAACTCTTTGACCTGGCCTGCGCGCATGCGATAGGCCTTGGTCAGCAAGGCAAGGATCCTCTTTCCCTCCTCGCGGTTGGGCCCGTCCTCCACCGCGGCATAATCAGCCCGCGACATGGACAAACTTTGCAGATGTACATTGAACACACGAACCGTGCCTCCCGGAGTCGTGAGGTCCACCTCCAAGACGCGTCCCGCCCCTTCGCCAAACATCCATGAAGACACCCGATTCACCTCAAAGGACGTAATGATTGCAGGACCTGAACCATTGGGCCATGTCACAATTTCCTGAGGGTCTCCATGCCAGCCGCTCCGCTTCAAGACATCCGCCCCACCTCCAGGAAACTCCTGCAAGCACCACACATCGTCTGTGTTCTTGTTTAACCAAGAAGCCAGCTCGCGTCGGGTTGAATCCCCCGCCAACCATTCAAACTCATCGAGCCTTCGCACATTGAACGTCAACAAGGACCATCTCCCATCAGCATCAAGCGTTGGTGTCCCTCCTCCCAACGACCAGAGCAAAGAGGCGGAGGGCCATGTAGCCACCAAAACAGCTGTTGGCACAACTACTTTCAGCCAGCGGAATGACAGCAAACGCCAAAAGACTCCGAGGAGCAGCAGCAGCCAACCCCACACGTACGTCAAACCAAAGGGTGCCAACCACGGGAACCACGTTGGGTCAACTCGTGCGCCAACTTCTCCCAGAGCAACCAACACCAATCCGGGAACCACGCACAATTCAGACCCATCCCATCCCCGAGTCCGAGGCTTTTCCCCTGCTCCACCACGTGCCATGATTAGCGTTGGCTTTGATCAAACAAAAATCGCTTTTCCTCCTGGGTGAGGTGATCGTATCCGTGGCGTGAAATCTTGTCGAGAATGGCATCGAGACGTTCCTGCCTGGCCACGCGGGTGGCATTGAATTCGTCGTCGCTCATCGGTGCGCGTGAGGATTCTCGGTTCCGGGCTTGCCAACGGTTGCGAGTCGATGCCTTGAAACGGCTGGTCTTTCTCCGTGGAACGCGCAAGGACCCTGAAAACAAGGCGTCCATCAACCATTCGAGCCACGCCAGCAGGTTTCGGCCTTTCGCCTCTTGGGTCACCAACATCACGCCAAAGAGCGCCCCGCCCAGATGGGCCACGTTGCTTCCGGAGTTGCTGCCCTTGCTCAAGGCGAAATAATCCACCGCGATGTAAGCCCAAAAGAGCGTTCTCAATGGCAAGGGTCCAAACAGCAGCAAATTGAACTTCATCGCAGGTCGAAGTGTGGCCATGGCTCCAAACAAGGCCATGACAGCCGCAGAAGCACCCAGGGCAAAGCCAGGACCTGAGGTTTGGAGGGGCCTCAAACCTTGGGTCAACAAGACGTATGCAAGAAATCCAGCCAACCCACCCCCGAGGTACGTACTCAACAACCGTCGGGACCCCACCTCCGCTTGATACACCCGGCCCATCCAGAACAGGAGGATCATGTTCATCACCAAGTGCCACAGGCCCTCATGGGCAAACATGTGGGTGAGAACGCTCCAAGGGCGCGCAGCCAAGACTTCCAATCGCCAGGAGGTCGCAAGGGTCCACGCGCCCTCTGAAGGAAGCACCATTGAGAGTGCTCCCTCAGTCCAACGATCCAACAAATTCGCAGTTGCCAACGCCAAAAAGACGCCAACATTGACCCACACCAAGCGGGTCAACATGCCACCGCTTCGCCACGTCTGCTGTATCGATTCCCACATGTTCAATAAAAATGACCTCGATCTTGCTGCCATCGCTTGAGGAGAATGTAGCCAAACACCATGCCTCCGAGGTGCGCGAAATGAGCCACATTGTCACCTGGGCTGTTTTGCAATGCCAAGAGCAACTCGATGGCGCCATATCCCAACACGAAGTATTTGGCCCGAATCGGAATGGGTGGAAACAGCAACATCAATTGCGTGTTGGGAAACAACATCCCAAAGGCCAAAAGCAATCCAAACACTGCACCACTGGCCCCGACCACCCTGCCGTACACCAACTCCATCACACGCACCCTCTCAACCCCACCAATGGATGGATGCACAAACTGCTCTGGTTGGGGAAAGAACGTGCCAAATTCACTGTAGAAGCCCAATCCCACAACCAATTCGTGCAGTGCAAAGGCCCCCAACCCACATGCCATGTAGTAGGTCAAAAAGCGCTGAGCCCCCCACACCCTTTCCAATTGGGAACCAAACATGTACAGGGCAAACATGTTGAAGAAAATGTGCGTCAAATCGCCGTGCATGAACATGTGCGTCACGATTTGCCATGGTTCAAAAAACGGAGAGCCCGGATAGGTTCCTGCCAGCAATGGAACCGACGTGGCCTCACCCATCACAAGGTTGGTCGCGATGAACACCAAGGCATTCAAGAGGATGAGGTTTTTGACAACTTGTGGGGTTTGTTGAAACATCATTGAAAGTTTTCTTCCACGTCGTGAAGATGGGCCATAATCACGCGTCCCCAAGGATCCACTTGGGGTTGTTCGCATGCCCACAAATCCGAAATCAATTGGCGCCGGGCTGAAGCGGGCAGTTGGATGTCCCCTGACATGGCCGTATGCTGGGCCCACGATTTGGCCCAAGCCTGGGCACGTGCTTCCTCCTGCTCCCAAGGGCCCTCATGGAAGCATTCCAACACAGAATCGACAGCCTCACGTGCAAGTCCCACCATGTCGGGGGGAAGTGCGTGAAGTTCAACCGTGGTTTCGTCTGCCACTTGGAGATCTAAACCCATGGATACGAGCGATTCACGCGCCTCACCTAGGGCCAAGACTTCTGCCTTGGTTAAGGTCAATCGCTCGGGCATCAACAGCCTTTGGGACGTCATACCACTGGTCGAACCACCGACTTTGGACAGATGGCGATCGTACAAGATGCGAAGCTGTGCCCTGCGGGCATGGACCACCGTCAATCCCTCCGACGTCGGTACGATGAGGTACTTCCCCTTCCACATCATCACCTCCCCACCCGCATCCGCGGTGGACATGTCCACCGATGCCTGGTGATGTTGGGATGTGGATTCGGGAGCTCCACCTTCATCTTCCCGAAAAAATCCCGCGAGCTCCTTCCAGCCACGGCTGGATGGATTCTGCCAATCGCGCGAACTCCCTTCCCAAGAAGAAACACCCTTTCCCTTCTGCCCCCTGGAGGCCGCGGACATTTGTTGAAAGGGATTGTAGGAGGGATTGATTTGAATTTGAGGCTCTGAGACCACGGCACCCGGTTTGAGGTCGGTCAAATTCAACCCAGATTCGACGTCGAAGTCGATGGATGGGGCCACGTTGTGCGCACCCAGACCTCGGCGCACCGCTGACTTCAAGATGGCCACAATGGACTGCTCTTCGTCAAATTTCACTTCCATCTTGGTCGGGTGAATGTTCACGTCCAAACGCGATGGGTCCACCTTCAATCGAAGCGCGTAGAGGGGCTGCTGTCCCTCGGCAATCAATCCATCGTATGCGCGCACGATGGCGCGATGGAGCAACCCATGTCTGACAAACCTGCCATTGACAAACAGAAACTGCTCCCCGCGTGTGCGCCGTGCTGAATCGGGTTTCCCCACAAATCCATCCACCTGCACAACATCGGTTGCCTCACTGACCGGCACGAGACGCTCATCGTGTTTGGGCCCCAAAATGCCTACCACACGCTGACGGAACGTGCCGGGCTTCAATTGGAAGATCACAGCCCCTTGGTGGGTCAACGTGAAGGAAAGCTCTGGATGGGCAAAAGCCACACGTTGAAATTCATCGACGATGTGACGAAACTCCACCGCATCCGACTTCAAAAAATTCCGTCTTGCTGGGACGTTGTAAAACAAATTGCGGACTTGGAACACGGAACCGACGGCACACGCCTTGGGAGCCTGTTCCACAATGGACGACCCGTGACATTTGAGGTGAATTCCCACTTCATCCTCACTCCGTCGCGTGGTCAAGTCTACATGGGCAATCGAGGCAACCGAAGCCAAGGCTTCTCCTCGAAATCCCTTGGTGCTCAGTTGGAACAGGTCGTCTGCGGTTTGAAGTTTGGAGGTGGCGTGACGCTCAAAGCACAGTTGGGCGTCAGACGGAGACATGCCCGACCCGTTGTCCACCACTTGGATGGAGGTTCGACCCGCATCGATCACGTGAACCTCGATCAACATGGCACCCGCATCCACAGCATTTTCCATGAGCTCCTTGACCACGGAAGCCGGCCGCTGGATGACTTCTCCTGCAGCGATTTGATTGGACACATGCTCTGGCAACCTCGCTATGATCCCGCTCATCCCTGTTCTTTCATGAATTCCAACATCCCCCCAAAATTCTGGTTCTCAACCCATGCGATGGCTCTGTAGGTCAGGTAGATCAACACCACAGCGATGGCCCCCGCTCGCAAAGCCGCCGTGCGACTGGCTCGAATGGATGCCGCGCGTCTCGCCGACCGGCCCTCGTGACCCTTTCCTCCCTGGGAAAACTGAATGGTTCTTCTGCCCTCGCGCTCTCCCCAAACCTCCGCTTCAACCCTTCGCTTCCGCTCCTCCCACTCCGGCTTGATATCCGGGAGATGCCGAGAGCGAAAAGCGAACGTCCTAGGTTGCATCCGAACATTCCGAAAAGGGCCGCGCAGCTTGGGGGCTTTCATGCCCCCGAAGGTACGTGAGCTCAAGCCTGCAGCCTCCCAAATTCCGTCAACACGGCATCCACAGCATGTTCACTGCCGTAGTGGGCAAGAACCTTGCGAAGCACCCGTTCGACGGAAGCATCAGGGCAAGATGCGCCCGAGGTAATCAGGATGGTTGGAACTCCTGCCATCCCTTGGCTTGGGAGCGGGCTTGGGGTCAGGTTCATGCGTCCTGTATGGATGTCAAAATGATGCAACCCATCCTGCCTCCACTCCAATTCATTGCGAATGAAATAGGTGGGGACGCGAGCCTCACAGAGTTCAACGAGGTGGGATGTGTTGGAGCTGTTGTAACCGCCCACCACCAACGCCACGTCCGCACCCCCTGCCTCGAGCGCACCCATGGCGGCACTTTGATTGTCGTTGGTGGCGTAGCACAACGTATCCCGCGTGTTGGCAAACTCCCCCTGACCTCGCTGTCGCACCGCTGCGGCGATTCGGTCCGCAATGCCTTGGGTGTCGGAAGCCAGCATGGTGGTTTGGTTAACCACCCCCACACGATTCAAGTGAAGGGCGGGATCAAAGCCGCTCGAGGCACGGCCCGTGAACACCTCCCAAAATGCATCCACTCCTCCCTGCCGAGATACCATCCATTGCGCCAAAAACTCGGCCTCCTCGCCATCCTTCACCACCAATGCATGGCCAGAGGTGGAAGCATGTGAAAACGTTGCCCGGGTTTCCTCGTGCGTGGGTTTTCCATGAATGATAATGGTGAAGTCCTCGCTGCCGAGTTGGGATGAACGCTTCCACACCTTTTCCACAAAGGGACATGTGGTGTTGTACGTTTGGACATCCACTCCCTTGGCTTCAAGCATAGCAGCCATCTCCACGGTGGTGCCAAACGCGGGGACAATCACCACATCCTCTGCCGTCAACGCATCCATCGACACCAAGGGAACACCCGATGTATCCTGCAAAAACCGAACCCCCCTGCTCTGCAAATCATCATTCACCTCGGGGTTGTGGATCATTTGGCTGAGCAAGAAAATACGTTTTCCTGGATTCTCGGAAATCGCCTTATAGCTGATTTCAATGGCATTCTCTACCCCAAAGCAAAATCCAAAATGCCGTGCCAACTGGATGCGTACACCACCAAAATCGAGCAGGGTTGGGCTGAAGTCCTGTTTTCTCGGGTCTCGGGCCTTCCTCTGGGCCTTGACCTGTGTGATGATGGGGCTCCTGTAAAACTCGGGGATGTCGAAGCTACGCATGTGTCCAAAATTACCTCATCCCAACCATCGGGGCCGACCTTTCGTTCAATACCTCGACCCATTCGCGCGCAGCCGCTCGTCGCAGGAACTCTTCGAATCGCAAGGGCCTCGGATTCAAGGCTTGGCGAGTTTGTCCCGGCGCTTGGCCAAACCCTCTGCATTGTCAAACGCGCGGCGCAATGCATCGTCCCACACATGGCTCCGTCGGGCCACTGCCCGTACGTCTTGCACAATCCCGAGCTGCGTGGTGGGCTTGAAACGCAGTTGATCCAAGGCCAAACGCTGAACCACAACCGACTGAAGTTCAGGCGCGTAAGCCAAAAAGGGCCAGTCCGTGGTCTCCACATTCACACGAATCACGTCAGAACGACTCAACCAATCCAAGGTCCAAGCATCCAACGCGGGAAGCACCTCGGGACAATCATTCAAACCAACCTTCATGCGCCATTCGATGGCCTGTCGAACCCAAGCAGCAGTGGGCTGACCTTGGGCCGGCCATTGCGGAACATCCGCGCAGGTCCAGCAAGTCCAGCACCAAGGCCACCACCCCAGCACAGAGAACCACCACCCAATTCCACACGCGCTCACCATTCCTCCTCCACAAACGAAATTCCCAGTTCAGCCAGCCCCGCCAACAAGGGCTCATAGTAACAACGAGCCATGGGGGCTTCAACCCCCGTGCGGCCGAAGTGCCCCTTGAGCATGTGTTCCGCAGCCAAGGCCATGGGCAGTCCGACTGTGTCACTCATGGCCGTGAAAACACTGTCCTTGCCTTCGAGGCACAAGCTCGAAGTTTTTGTTTTCACCTGACCCTCGGTTTCATAGTCAAACCGATGCCACATCACAATCATGTCACGGTCTTCGGGGCCTAGTTTCCAAGCCTCCGTGACCAACGATTCGATGATTTGGGCCGGCGTTCCATGGGTCAAAGCGGGACCCTGAGTCTCGTCAAACAAACCCAACCACGCCAACCGGTCAAGGGCTTCATCGGAAGCCTTCGTCACTTCGGTCACCGCGTCGCGAACGGAACGCTGCCCGTCTACGCCGGCAGGCAAAAAGGACCGGGTCCATTCGCTCCACGAAATGCCTTGGCCCCAATCCAAGGTCACGTCATCTCTCACCATCCCCAATTGAACCAACACATCCCATGACTCGCTAAATCCATTGCATCGGAGGGTTCCTCTGACCAGCGTTTTCACGTCTTGAAGTTGGTAGAGTTCTCGGTAAGACAACGAATCGCGGTTGGGATATCCTTGGTAAGCTCTCCCTTGAACCTCCATGTCCTCGGTGGTTTGGAATACGCGATGTGGAGGGACCACCCTGACGCGACCTCCTTCCAAAAACGACGCGGACCCTCCTTGCCCTGCCAAAACCACATTGCGCGGATTCCAACTCAGCTTGTAATGCCATGGATTGTCGTCTGAATCCGGTGCCACGAGGCCACCGCAATACGAGGAAAATCCCACGATAGAACCACCCGCTTCTCGAATGCGATCCATGACTTCCATGGCGCTCATGTGGTCAATCCCAGGATCTAGACCCAACTCATTCAAAATGAGCACCCCAGCCTCCTTGGCTGCCGCATCCAATTCCTTCATTTCCGGACTGATGTAGCTCGGGGTGAGGACGTGGACACCTGCGGCGATGGCCACCCGGGCAACCTCGACATGCATCGAGGCAGGTAGCATGCTAATGACAAGGTCTGCCTCAGCGATTCGCCGGTCACGGTCCGAGAAATCCTGGGCTGACATGGCAAAGGATTGGGCACGGAGATGCCCTCCCGTTTTCATTCGCGCGACCTCACCATCCAAATCGCCCACATGCACCTGCCAATCTTGATGCTCTGCTTGAGAAAGGAGATGCTGAATCAAGGAAGAACTCGACCTACCAGCCCCCAGCACCAAAATCACTTTTTCCATGCGGTGAAGGTAGGGGTCTTGGTTTGGCACAACAATTGCCGACCCCAAGAATGATTAACTTCGGCGCAACAAATTCAGCCCATATTCCATGCCTTCGATGACCGCACGTTCACCCCGCCGCCGCGCCGACCGCCTTTCCGTGTTTTCATTGCGTTGGGCGCCATGGATGTTCACCATGGTTCTCTCCTTAGGCTGGGCTGGATGCAACGGCTCCAAGGCCTTCACCAAGCGCGCCGCCAAGTTGGAGGAAGCTGGGATGATGACCCAAGCAGCCAACCTGTATTACACTGCGGTGGTCAAAAAGCCATCCAACTTGGACGCGGCCATCGGGTTGAAACGGTCAGGCCAAGTGGTGTTGGGTCAGCACATCGCCAGCTTTGATGAAGCTGTGGCCTACAACAACCGCGAAGGGGCCATCGCCGCTTGGCAAGACGCAGAAGCTTGGAGTGCCAAACTCAAGGCTGTGGGCGCTGATTTGGCCTTTCCAGAAGCCAAGAGAGCTCAATTTGAATCTGTCAAGAATGCCCACCTCGACGACACCTACCGCGAGGCCAACAAACTCCTGGAGCGCGAGCAATTCGACGAAGCCGTCCTTCAATTTCAGGCCATCCTCGATTTGGAACCTAGCTACAAGGATGCCCAGGCATTGAAGCGTTTGGCCTACTGCGAACCCCGGCACCGAAAGGGTGTGTTGGCTCAAGAGGCCGACCGGTATCGCGAGGCGCATCGGTGGTTTGACGAAGTCACAGCTGAAGACCCTGGATTCAAGGATGCAGCCAAACGCAAAGGAGAAGTCCTCGAGGCCGGCAGATTCACCGTGGCGTTGCTCGAATTCAAAAATGGCTCCACAAGACCCAACCTCGAAGTGAAAATCCAATCGCTCGTGGAACAGGCCTTGATGTCCTCGGAGGATCCCTTTTTGCGGGTGGTCGATCGCGAGAGTTTGTCGATGATTTTGCAGGAACAAAGCATGGGAATGAATGGCCTCACATCGACGGCTGACGTTGAAATCGGCAATCTTCTGGGGGCCAAAGCGCTGCTTCGCGCCACCATCACCACATGCAATGTCCAAATTGACCGAATGTCCGCGTCCAACAAAACGGGGTACGAGCGATATACGGTCAAACGTCTCAACGACGAAGGAAAAACTGTGACTGACACGAAGTACCGCCAAACCAACTACAGGGAATACACCCAAACCGGATGGGTGGACATTGCATGTACGTTCAAGTTCATTTCCACCATCACGGGAGAGGTGGTCTCTACAAGTACTGTGACAGGCAGAGCAGCCGATGAGATCAACTACATTGAGTACGATGGAGACCGTGGCAACTTCTTCCTGTCGGGTTACTCCGGTGCGCGCACGGATGCGGGAGGACGTGCTGAACGAGACCGCTTGTTGTCGAGCCGTCGTGTGTTGAAAAGCGCGGATGTCATGACCGACGAGGCTGGTCAACAAGTTGCAGCAGAGATTCAAGCGTCCATCGAGCAGAAACTTCTCGACATGATCCCATGAACCACTCGACCTTGCACATCATACGCTTCTTGCCCAAACGATTCGCTGCTGCCATGATGGTCCTTGTCATCGGCGCGTGTTGGGTCGGGTGCGCAGGGAGCCGTCAAGTCACCGCACCCATCCCTTCCTGGGTCATGGAATCTCCTGTGAGTTCCTCCTATTACATCGGCATAGGATCGGCCTCCAAGGCCATCCACCCGTTGGACGCCGACGCCGTAGCCAAAAGAAATGCCCTTGACAACCTGTCTCGAGAAATCCGCGTGCAAGTCCAAGCCACTTCCACCATGAACACCCTCCAGGTGAATGACTGGCTTTCAACCACCTTCAATCAACAATCCACTTCCACCACCCAGGAGGACCTCGAGGGCTTTGAGTTGGTGGACACGTATGCCAGCGACAAGGAGGTGATGGTCTATTACCGTTTGAGCAAAGCGGAGCATGCACGCATTCAAGCGGCCAAACGCCAAGCCGCCATGGACGTCGCAGCTGGCCATCTTGAGTCAGCTGAAGAATTCAAGGGGTTGGGCCAAGCACAACAAGCTGTGGATGCTGCCATTCGAGGGCTTGACGCCATACGCCCATTCATGGATCGACCCCTGAAGTTCACACATGGCTCGGGAGAACAGATTGACCTCACCACCACCCTGCTGGGGATGATTGACGATTGCGTCGCTGGGTTGGCGCTGTCCTCGGAGGAAGAATCCTTGACTTTGAGGGTGGAGAATCGCTACCAGGGTACTGCTGAAATCGACGTTCTTTTGGACGGCAAGCCCGCGCCCAATGTTACGCTGACCTATGCCTATCATCGGGGAGACCTTCCCACCCGCGGAGAAGTCGTCACGGATGCGCGTGGGGTGGCCACCATTCGATTGGAGAGGTTTGAACCTCAAGTGACTGAGACCACACTTGAAGTGCGTGTCGATCCCCTGGCATTTGCGGCAGGACTTCCGTTGGCGCATCCCTTTCGACAAGCAGCCCAAGGCCTCCAGAGCGCCCCTCTCCGACTGCCGGTTGTGCTGGCCCCTGTGGAGTTGGCCTTGGTGGTGGACGAGCTGGCGTTTGGCAAGACCCGCGACCGAAAGGTCCTCACACCAGCAGTGCAAGAAGCCCTTCAGGCGGCCAATGTGTCGTTGGTAAGCACGCAGGCCACGCGCTCCTCAGGCCAGAAAGCTGGTGGGCCTGTGATGACTTTGACCCTGCAGGCAGATGCGAGACCTGGCGGTCAAGGCCAAGGGTTCACGACCGTGTATCTCGATGTTGTCGGCACGGTGACAAGTGCGGAAGGAGTAACGATTTTCACACAAACCCAAACCAAAATCAAGGGTGTGCAACTCGACCTCCCGCGGGCCACAGATGCAGCCTATGACAAGGCTTCCCAAGTACTTCAAGACGATTTCATTCCCCAGCTCATTCGCCTTTGGCACGGTTTCTGATTCTCGGACAAGAGAAAGCCACAAAAACCCATTACATTTCCAACTCTACAACAACAACCCCATGAAAGTTCGTTTGACCCCCACCTTGGCCAGCTTGTTCGTCGGCGGCCTCTTGTTCGTTGGTTGCAAAGGCGGCCAAAGCGTCACCCCCAATCAAGCGGGAGAAATTGAAATTCTCGAATACTGCGCGGGAGAAGAATTCAAAAGTGACAAGGATCACTTCCGAGCAACGGCAACCGGCGAAAGCATGGACCGAGAGACGGCCAAAAAAATGGCGCGTTCCAACGCCGAAGCCCGGTTGGCACGAACCATCAACTCCACCATTGAAATCGTCACCGACAACTACGTCAATTCTTCATCCTTCAACAACAAGGAGGAGGTGACCGAGACCTTCAACGACTTGGCACGTACTGTGGTGAACCAGCAACTCGCAGGTGCCATCACCGCATGCGAGCGTTTGACCCAAAAAACCGACGGATCCTACGTAAGTTACATGGCCGTGGAACTCTCTGGATCTGAACTTGTTTCCCGCTACAACGAGCGCCTTTCGCAAGACGAACGGATTCGTGCGGAGTACAACTACGAAAAGTTCAAGGAGACGTTCAATGCAGAGATGGACAAGCTTCGCTGAGCTGACTCGAGCCACAGACGGAGGACATCACGACCCTGCGGGGTAAGCACGGACTCCGGATGAAATTGAACGCCCGCGATGGGAAGGGAACCATGGACCACTGCCATGATCAGCCCGGATCCATTGCGGGCTTTCACATGCAAGCATTCGGGAAGGGAGGATTCATCGAGCACCCAACTGTGATAATGACCCACGACCATCGGGGAAGGCATCTCTGACCACAGGGACTGCCAGTCCGGTGACTGGCCCAAAGGGGCTTCCCAGACAATCTCCGAAACCCTGCCATGCAGGGGAGCAGGAAGGTTCCTCAGAGAACCTCCCCAATGTTCGGCGATGGCCTGCATACCCAAACAAACTCCCAAGATGGGCACCCCCCGTGACATGGCCTCGGCCAAGACGTGCATCAGCTGGGGATGCTCGCTCGGCAAGCCTGGCCCAGGAGAAAGAACCAACCCGTCGGTGGAATTCCAGATTTCCTCGCGCCACATTCCCTCCCGCACAACGTTCACCGATGCGCCCAACCTTTCGAGGTCGTGGGCCAGATTCCACGTGAAGGAATCCAGGTTGTCGAACAAGGTGATGCGCATGGTGGTTAGCTTTGGGTCATCCACCCGTCAAAAGTACCTCATGTCTGCACGCATTGACACCCAAGACGCAGCCCAACCTGTGGCTGCCTACAGCCAAGCTGTCCAAGCAGGCAACTTGGTCTTCGTCAGCGGCCAAATCCCTTTGGTCAAAGACACCGGAGCCTTGATTTCCCACTCCATGGAAGAGGCTACAACCCAATGCATTCGGAACGCAGAGGCCATTCTCGTCGCAGCCGGGTTGTCTCTGTCGCACGTGGTCAAAGCCTCTGTGTTTTTGACCACCATGGATGATTACTCCGCCATGGATGCCGCATACAGAGAAGCGATGCCCCAGCCTTTTCCGGCCCGCGAAGCCGTGGCCGTTCAAGCCCTTCCCAAGGGGGCCAGGGTGGAGATTTCGATGATTGCAAGCCTCGGCTGAACCCCTCCACCGTCATGTTCTTTCGAAAATTTCTGCATTACCTGAACCCCCTCAACTTGTTCAAGAAGGACCACGAGGCGGGAATCAATCTTCGCATGATGCACGGCATCAACAAGATCAGCTTTTTGGCCTTTTTCATCTGCCTTGCCGTCATGCTCTACCGGTGGTGGATGCGTTCCTGAACGGGATCGAGCTTCAGGACAAAATCAAAACAGCAATTTGCCATCGGCACCACGGGCCTCGAGTTTGAGATCCCGCAGGAGGGCCGACTTCACGTTCAGCCTGAGCGAAAAGCTCTGTCGAATGCCAAACGGAATCCACTCGAAGGACAATTCCCAGCAATGCAAATCCACGTAGAGGTTCAAATTGGTGGGCGTGAATTCCTTGCGAGCAAGGTCATAACCCGTTTGGACATCGAGTTTGTATCGTGAGACTTGAAGGCCTCCACGGGCGGCCAAGGCATGGGTTACCACACTGGTGTCCCGGGCCAACTCAGGGGCCCACTGCCGCGTCAAGTTCACATTGTAGTCCATGCGAAGATTCCATGGATTGGAGGCGCCTTGGCCGGCGTTGAAAGCCGTGCCCACCGCACCGGTCAATCGCTTCAAGCGGAGCAGCCCCCCTCCCTGTCCTACCAACCATTGGTCCACAACTTGCCCTGTCAGGGAATCTCTGGCATACCCTGAGTGGGTGGCATTCAAATTCAAGTTGACCTTGTTGAACAGGCTCGTGAACGCACGCGTCTGAATGTCTGACAACTTCAAAGAGTCGGCCACCAAGTTGTAGCTGCCTGACGTGCTGAGGTTGTCCAACACTTTGACCTTCTTCAAGGTTCCCGTTTCGCGATCGGCGACCTTGGCTTCGAGGTTTTGGCCTAAGCTGAAGGTCACTGCACCCGCCTCACGCAAGTCTGTGGGCACAAACCTCCCCAAGGCGTAGGGATTCCACATGATCTCCTCTCCTGAAGCATCCGTGAGGGTTTCCAAGCGACTGCGCTCCGGATTGTAACTCAAACCCACACTCGGTGACAAGACATGCCTGACTGCCTTCACACGGCCAGAGCCAGGCACATTGAACAGCCCATAAAAACGGGTGCTTGCCGACACCCCGACGCGCCAATCACTGGTGGTCTGAAAACCACCCAGGGTGTCTCTGACCACCACCGAGGAGTCGGGTCCCACAACCTGCAATGACGTCTGAAGAGAGGCAAAACCATCGTACTGATCGTAGTCAAAGGACGGTGAAATCGAGATGAAACCAAGACTTGAGCTAGACGATAACTTTACCTTGTGCTTCAATCCATTACGAATATCCAAAGAACCCCAATCCAAAGCACCAAACACACTGTCAGGGGCTTCCACAACATTCTCCATTTGGGAGCTATACGTCACCGCCAATCCATCCAACAACGCCGAACGACCTCGGTCCAGCCCCACAAGCTGGGACAGGGGTGTTCGTTGCATGTTGAGCGAGAGGCTGGGAACCGTCAACTGGACATTGCCCGTGGTGGAATTTTGGGTGTGCCTTGCACTGATGGTGGCTGAAAAAGGGCTTCGAGGGACGCGTCCCGTCCACTGCACAGAGGACTGAAAGGTGTTGGAAAGGTACTCCTCCTGGGTGCTGTTGAGGTTTTGCTGGAAATTCCCGGAAGAACCAAAGTTGACAGAAGCGCTGAACCGGCTGTTGGGACGGGCTCGTGGATCTTGGTTGTGGTTCCAACGGACAAAAAAGTTGTTGCTCAGACCAAATCCAGGCGTCCCTGCAAATCCTTGACGCTGACGCTGATAACTCAGGTTGAACGAACCTTTGCTTCGATACCTGTAGTTGTAGTTGGACCCCAACCTTGCCGCCCAACTCCCGCCAGTGTAGACATCCGTGAGCAGCTTGGTATCCCAGTGCTCCCCCAAAGGCTGGTAGTACCCCAAATCCTTCAAGAAAAAACCCAAATCACCCCCATCCCCATATCCTGGCAACAAGATGCCTTGGCTTTGCTTCTCCCTCTTCAAGGGAAACCACCCGAATGGCAAGGCCAAGGGGGTAGGTATTTTCCTGAATTTGAGGTACAACGGGCCACTGACGACCTTGTCATTGGGAACCATGATGGCCTTGGTCAAGTGGAAATGATAGTGGGGATTGTCTGCATCACAGGTGGTGAACTTGCCATCTCTAACGTGGATAGATTGATCCGGCTGACGCTTCGCGCGTTCGGCGTGAAACACCACATCCTGCTCCATGGTGACGGCGTGACGGCTCAACCCCTTCCCGGTAGCGAAGTTGTAGCAGAGTTGATCCTGGGTGAACGATTGTCCGTTGTCTGAAAATTCTGGTCTGCCTTCAATGGCACCGAGACTGTCTTTTTTTCCAAACGCACACACCGTGTTCTCCTCGAGATTCAGCACAATGCGATGGGCCTTCAACACCATGCTTCCACTGGTGACCCGGGCCCTCCCCGTGAGGTAACCGATGGCACTGTCCACGCGGAAATAGATGTCCTCGGCATCGTAGTCAACCACCTCAGAATCGGTGGAAGGGGGCTCGGAAGTTTGGGCCCAAAACGCCGGGCTTATCAACACCCAAAAAAGGATAATCGACATGCCGCGCACCACAGGCCCTGCGGGGATTGGGGTATGTTTGGGAACTGGCATGAAGCAACATTCAAAAGTAGCCAAACAACGCGTCTTCGCGGCCTGTGTTGCCTTGGTTGCCATTTGTGCAGCCTTCGCTCCCGCTCCACCTGTCCTCACCTTGGTACTTGATGCGGGCCACGGTGGCAAAGATCCCGGCAACCTCGGCACAGGGCGTTATCCGAGCACGGAGAAGGACATTACCTTGGACGTAACCCTGCAGGTGGGCCGGTACATCGAGGAACATCTCCCCGAGGTCGAGGTGCTTTACACCCGAACGGATGACAGCTTTCCGGCGCTTCATGACAGGGTGCGGTTTGCGAACAATGCCAAAGCCGATCTCTTCATCTCCATCCATTGCGATGCCTTCACGACGGCGAGCGCCAAAGGGGCTGGGTCGTATGTGATGGGCATGCACAAAAGCGAAGAATCCCTTCGCGTGGCCATGAAGGAGAACGCTTCCATGTTCAAAGAGGAGAACTACGAGAAGCATTACGACGGGTTTGACCCCAACGACCCGGATACCTACATCGCCTTGGCGCTCCGGCAAAATGTCAACCTTGACGCGAGTCTCACCCTGGGGGCCGCCATCCAAAGCCAATTCCGGGAGCGCGTGGGACGCAAGGATCGTGGTGTAAAGCAGGCTGGGTTCTACGTCATTTCATACACCACCATGCCCAGTGTGTTGGTCGAACTCGGCTTTCTCACCAATCCTGAGGAAGAGGATTTCCTTCAGTCGACCGATGGCAAGACATTCATGGCCTCTGCCATTTTCCGGGCCTTTCGAGACACGTATGTCGCATCTCGGGAGACCGGCGAGACCTCGGACAACCGCGAGACGCGTGCTGATTCGCTTGCTGATTCGGGACCCCCGGAGAAAGAACAGGCGAGCAACGAGGAGCCAAAGACACTGAACGAGGAAGGGCCGAGGGTTGACGGTCGAACGGATCTCGCAGAAGGTGGTGACACCCCCCCTGCCGTGGAGGTGCTGTCCCAGGAACGACCCTCTGTCTGGTTTGGTGTTCAAATCCTAACCGCAGAGGAATCTTTGTCCCCAGATTCTCCACAATTGCGTGGCCATGCATCCGCCAAGGCGTACATTCGTCAAGGTTTGTACAAGTACGTGGTAGGCCACCACGACCATCCTGACAAAGCCCATGACGCCAAGAACCAATTGCGCGCCGAAGGATTTGAAGGGGCCTTTGTGGTGGCCTTTTTGGGAGAGTCCCAGATCTCCATGTCGCAAGCGCGAGAATTGATGAATCTACCTGCCAAGTGAGCACACTCCGACCAGAATTCAAAGTAGGCGTTCTCGTCGTCTCAGGCATTGTGCTGCTCGTGCTTGGCGTCAACTACCTGAAAGGATTCAATCCGTTTGCGAGATCCAACACCTACTACGCGGTGTACGAGGATGTGCGAGGCCTGTCAGTGAGCAATCCCGTGCTTGTCAACGGCTTCCAAGTGGGGCAAATTCGCCGTGTTGAATTTGTGCCGGGCGGCTACGGAGAACTGTTGGTTGAATTCACGGTGGAAGAAACCCAACTCTTCATACCAAACAACTCGGTGGCCATGATTCACAGCTCCGACCTGTTTGGTACCAAAGCCATCCGCATTGAATTTGGAGATTCTCCTGAGCTGGCAGTCTCAGGTGACACCTTGGTCCCCAACGTGGAAGATGACATTGCTGCACAGGTCCAAAAGCAAATTGAACCTCTCCAACGAAAAACCACGGACCTGATCAAGGGTGTAGATGTCATCATCGAGAACATCCAAAGCATCTTTGAAAGCGACGCGACCAACCAACTTCCAGAAGCGCTTGAGAGTGTGAAACGAACCTTGGAGTCACTCGAGCGAACCGCTGCCAATCTCGACAGCACCGTGGCTGAGAACAGGAGCAATTTTGGTCGCGTGATGGGCAATGTCCGGTCCTTGACAACGACCCTCAACAACAGCGGTGAGGATCTTCAAAACACCTTGGCCAACTTGTCTGACTTCAGTGATACGCTTTCGGGTCTGGACCTTGGAACCACGATGCGCAAGGCCAACGAAGTGCTCGCCGACCTTGAAACCGTCACGAGCCAAGTCGCCTCGGGAGAAGGCAGCTTGGGTAAACTGGTGATGGAGGACAGCTTGCACGATGAACTCGTGGCCACCAATGTGGAACTTCAATTGCTGCTCGACGATTTGCAAATGCACCCTTGGAAGTATGTCCAAGTGAATTTGATTGGTCGAAAGCAGAAATCAGAATGGTCCAAGAAGGACTTGCAACGCCTGGAGCAATTGATTGATGAACGTGTGAACCCGGATCAATGACCTCATGCTGACAAACATCCTCTTCGTTCTGTGCTTGATGACGAGCGTGACCTTGTTCACTCGGCGTGTTGGCTTCATTCGTCGAAACATCCTTATGGGGCATGACATTGACCGTTCAGACCAACCTTCTGAACGTTGGAAAATCATGGCCCGCGTTGCCCTTGGACAGGGCAAAATGATTGCCCGACCCGTGGCGGGTGTGATGCACGTCTTGATCTATGTGGGCTTCGTGTTCATCAACATCGAACTCCTTGAAATCATTGTTGACGGCGTGATTGGTACGCACCGCGTGTTTGCACCCCTGGGTGGATTGTACGACTTCCTGATTGCTTCGTTTGAAGTGCTGGCTGCCCTCGTGGTCTTCGCTTGCGTGGTGTTTTTCGTTCGAAGAAATGCCCTTGCCATCGCGCGATTCCGATCCCCTGAAATGCGTGGTTGGCCCTCCATGGATGCGAATGTCATCCTTGTTGCCGAGGTCTTGCTCATGTTCGCCTTTCTCAGCATGAATGCAGCCGACAGCATCGCACAGGCAAGAGGGCTGGATCACTACGTGGCGGCTGGATCTTTTCCGGTCAGCCAATTCTTGGTCCCACTGTACCAAGGCCTGTCTGATGCTGGCGTGGTGGCTGTGGAACGAGGCATGTGGTGGTTTCACATTCTGGGGATTTTGGCCTTCTTGGTGTATGTCACGTACTCCAAGCACTTTCACATCTTGCTTGCCTTCCCCAACACCTACTACAGTGACTTGACCGCGCAGGGAGCCATGGACAACATGGCTGCTGTGAAAAAGGAAGTGGACCTCATGATGGACCCGCAAGCAGACCCCTACGCCTCCCCTGCACCCGAGGCCGATGGGGCGCCGGTGAAGTTTGGCGCAAAAGACGCCACAGACCTCAGCTGGAAGCAACTGATGGAAGCGTACACATGCACCGAATGTGGTCGATGCACAAGCGAATGCCCTGCCAACCAAACAGGCAAGCTTCTCTCTCCACGGAAAATCATGATGGACACCCGCGACCGCATCGAAGAAATCGGCAAGCAGCGAGACGCCAACAATGG
Source organism: Bacteroidota bacterium (assembly GCA_041163465.1). GTDB lineage: Bacteria > Bacteroidota > Bacteroidia > Flavobacteriales_D > Sanyastnellaceae > UBA11663. The sequence continues at coordinate 42,630 of JBEARC010000028.1, read as the reverse complement.
AACGTGGGAAGGGGATGGCAAAACCCTGCTCGGAAACTACATCACCGAGGAGGAACTCTGGGCCTGCACGTCCTGCCAAGCATGTGTTCAGGCCTGCCCTGTCAACATCTCCCCCATGGGCATTGTGCTGGACATGCGTCGCAGTTTGATCATGGAGGATAGCAAATCGCCAGAGTCCATCACCACCATGTTCAACAACATCGAAAACAACGGCGCGCCTTGGGCCTTCCCAGCGACCAGTCGCGGCGATTGGACGCACGAATCTTGACCCCATGAGCAGTTTTCACGTACCCACGTTGGCGGAGATGACCGCCCAAGGCCAGAGTCCAGAAGTGTTGTTTTGGGTGGGGTGTGCTGGAAGTTTTGACGACCGCGCCAAACGCATCACCAAGGCCATCGCCCGCATCCTTCACCATTGTGAAGTGTCCTTTGCGGTCCTTGGTTCTGAGGAAAGTTGCACAGGTGATCCTGCCAAACGGGCTGGCAATGAATTCCTGTTTCAAATGCAGGCAGCACAGAACATCGCCGTCTTGAACGGCTACGCAGTGAAGCGCATCGTCACCGGTTGTCCCCACTGCTTCAACGTCCTCAAGAATGAGTACCCAGAACTAGGTGGTGACTATGAGGTGATGCACCATACCCAATTCATCCGCGAATTGATTGAACAAGGACGCCTGAAAGTGGCTGACGGCAACCCCTTCAAAGGGCGACGCATTACGTTTCATGACCCTTGCTATCTCGGGCGTGGAAACGGAGAGTATGCCGCCCCGCGAGACGTCCTATCCACCCTTGACGCCGAACTTGTGGAGATGCGCCGGTGCAAGCAAAACGGCCTCTGCTGCGGTGCAGGAGGTGCTCAAATGTTCAAGGAAGCTGAGAAAGGGAACCGTGAGGTCAACCACGAACGAACCGACGATGTCTTGAGCGTCAACCCACACATCGTGGCCACCGGATGCCCCTTCTGCAACACCATGATGACCGACGGCGTGAAGCACGCAGAGCGCGAATCATCCATCAGCGTCAAAGACATTGCCGAATTGATTGCGGAGGCGGCCGACTTGCTCCCCTCCTCTTGACTTTTTGGACCCCTTGATTGAACCAACCCCTGAAACAACCCCCATGCTTCTTGAAGGAAAAGTGGCCATCGTGACTGGAGCGTCACGAGGCATCGGAAAAGCCATTGCAGAACAATTCATTGCCCAAGGTGCGACTGTCGCATTCACCTACCGGAGCTCGGCTGAAGCCGCCTCCGCCCTGGAAGCGGAACTGAGTTCTGGCGGAGGCACCGTGAAGGGATTCCAGTCGGACGCTGCGAGCATGGCGGATGCCGAACGTTTGGTCCAAGAAGTCACCGAAGCCTTTGGCACGGTGGACATTGTCGTCAACAACGCTGGCATCACCGACGACACACTCTTGATGCGCATGAGTGAGGAACAATGGGACCGCGTCATCAGCGTGAATCTCAAAAGCTGTTTCAACCTCACCAAGGCAGTGCTTCGCACCATGCTCAAGGCCCGCTCGGGATCCATCATCAACATCTCTTCGGTGGTCGGTGTCCAAGGCAACGCGGGCCAAGCCAATTACGCAGCCTCCAAGGCGGGTATTCTCGGTTTCACGAAGTCCGTTGCACTTGAACTCGGCAGCCGAAACATTCGATGCAATGCCATCGCTCCGGGCTTCATTGAAACAGAAATGACCGCTAAGTTGGATCCGGATACCGTCCAAGGATGGCGTGATGCCATTCCTTTGAAACGAGGTGGAACGCCCGAAGACGTGGCGAACCTGTGTGTCTTTTTGGCCAGTGACATGAGTTCTTACATCACAGGCCAAACCCTGAACGTGGATGGCGGCATGATCACAGCTTGACCTCCGCAACATGGATGTTTCCAACCTGATTGTTGCAGCTGAACCATGGCAATGGGCCGGAATTCTGGTTCTTGCCGTGGCCATGACCTGGGTCCTGTACGGTTGGGGAAAGAACCACCCAACGCCTCGGGGAATCCTTGCGCTGCTGCGACTAGTCAGTGTGGCCTTGTTGGGATTCCTGCTGCTCGAACCCATGTGGAGGAGCACCACGGAAACCCGCGAAGTGCCGGTCATTCCAGTGTTGATGGATGCCACCTCATCCCAATGGATAGGTCCCGACAGCATCGCAAGACGTCAAGCGTTGCAACGCCTTTCTGACGCAGTGCCGGCCTGGATGGCATCCCAAGGTTGGGACATTGACCTGCTTGAATTCGATCGCGAGGTCAGATCCCTGACCATGCCCTGGGAACCTGAAGGCATGCGCACAGATTTGGGTGGCGCCCTTGAAGCCGTGAGAGATCGGCACGTCCACAGGAATGTACCAGGCGTTTTGGTTGTCACCGACGGGCGCGCGAACCGTGGGATGGACCCTGAATACAGTGCGGCCAAACTCGATGTCCCCTACTTCTTCATTGCCACGGGCGATACGGCTGAAGTGTCCGATCTGGCGATTGACAAAGTGCGAATGAACGAGGTGGCCTACCTGGGAAATTCCTTCCCGGTTGAAATCGTCGCCCAAGCCCGCGGTGCGGCCAGCATGCCTTTGCGCCTGACATTGACCCATGGCTCGACCCAACTTGCAGAGACAACGTGGACACCTTCAGGCCCCTTCGCCAGCAAGACCTGGCTTGTGACTGTGGATGCAAACCAAGCTGGTCCGATGACGCTTCGGGCATCCATCGCACCCATCACCACAAGGGACGGATGGGTCGGAGAGGCGACGTTGAACAACAATGATCGCTCTTCCACCCTTGAAGTGCTTGAGAGCCGGCGCCAAATTGTCGTGGTGGCGGCGGCTCCCCACCCTGACTTGGCAGCATTGAGAACAGCCGCAGAGTCCAACAAGCATCAGGAAGTCACTGTACTTTGGGTGTCGGAATTGACGCCTGGCATGGAACTTCCCGCCCATGACGTCCTGATCTTGCACCACCTCCAACCCAACCTGATTCCCTCTCCCATCATCGGGGCCATGGAGGCTTCACGAGCACTGTGGATTGTGGGCAACAAGGACACCCCATGGAATGATTGGCCGGGGAATATGGTGGGGTTTCAATTGGATACAGAACCATTGACCACGGAAGCACAGGGACAGGTCCTTGACAACTTTGAGGCCTTTCCCTTGCCAGGCTCCTTGGCCCCTTCCCTGGCACAATGGCCGCCTTTGGCTTGTCCCACAGGTACGTACAACCTCTCCCCGTCCCTTCAACTTGCCTTGTGTCAACAAGTGGGCCCAGTAGCCACGACTTGGCCCCTATGGGCCGTTCGGGATGGAGAAAACCAACGTGTTGCCGTGACGTTGGGCGAAGGGTTGTGGCGCTGGCGCATGCGGGAGGCTGTGACCCACGAAGGCCGCGCTGAGATGTTTGATGAGTTGGTCAACCGAACCATTCAATACTTGAGCAGCCGAGATGACGTCAAGCGACTGCGCGTTGAAGCACCCGAACGCGTGGATGAAGACATCCGGTGCGTCTTGAGGGCAGAGGTATACGATGCTTCGCTTTCGCCCACATTGGATGTTGAGGTATTCTTGGCGTTGACACGTGAAGGCATTGAACCCACGGAACACCGGTTTGTGGCCACGGATCGCGACCATCGCTTGGACTTGGGGAGATTGCTACCCGGGGTGTACACCTGGATGGCCTCGTGCCGACAGAATGGTGAAGATTTGGTTGACAAGGGTCAATTCGTCGTGGACGCCGTGCAAGTCGAAGCAAGTCTGGTCCCTGCCAACCACAGCCTTTTGCGAAGAATGGCCCGACAGTCACAAGGAGAATTTCTGGGCACCTTGCGATCATCTGAGGATGTTGACGCATTGGCAAGCCGTTGGTCGACAGTGGTTGCCTCGATGTCGGCACAAGATGTGGTTCATACGACCAACGAAAGATTGCCTCTCCACCACCAAACCTGGCTTCTCGTGCTCCTTGTACTCACATTGACAGCTGAATGGACCCTGCGTAGGGCCGGTGGTGGTTTCTAAAGACATCCCCATGGACTCTGCTCGACCGCGAAACAAACCATGAAGAAGCACACCATGAACACCCATCGATTCACGCCATCGATTCGTCACTGAACCCAACTCCACGAACACCATGAATACCATGAATACCATGAACCCTTCCTCTGAAGATCGCCGACGGTTGCGATCCATTCTCTTTGCCCTGATTGTCATCCTTCCCGTCTTCATGCTGTGGGGTTCGCTGACGGTCACCGTTCCTTCGGGCTATGCTGGCTTGACATTTCATACGTTTGGCCAAGGGGTCGATCCCAACGAACAGCCCCTCAGCAGTGGCTTTCATTTCAAGGCCCCATGGAACAAGGTGTATGAATATGAGATTCGGCAAACTGAACAAATGGAAGCCTTGGAGGTCCTGAGCTCCAACTTGTTGAAAATCAATATGGATATGACCGTGTTCACCCAGCCCATGTACGACAAGCTGGGATACCTCGAAACAGAGCGAGGTCGGAACTACGAAGAAAAAGTCATTCGACCTGCCATGCGTTCTGTGGCACGCGAAGTCATCGCCAAGTACCTCCCCGAAGAATTCAACACCACCAAGCGGGAAATGATTCAACTCGAAATCAAAAACCGGCTCAGCGAGAAGTTGGCAGAGAACTACATCCAGCTCAACGATGTCTTGATTCGCAACATTCAGCTGCCCACCACCCTTGAACAAGCCATTGAACGAAAGCTGCAACAAGAGCAGGAATCCTTGGAATATGAGTTTCGTTTGGAAAAGGCCCAAAAAGAAGCCGACCGCTTGCGCATCGAAGCCGAAGGGATTCGTGACTTTGAGGAAATTGTATCCAAGGGCTTGAGCGACAAACTCCTCAAGTGGAAGGGCATCGAAGCCACCAAGGAAATTGCCAAAAGCCCCAACACGAAGGTGGTGATTGTTGGGGGAGGTGATGATGGATTGCCACTGATTCTTGGAGATCACTGATTCAATCGCCTGAAATCTTGGAACAAAAAAAGACCCGCCTTGGTGGCGGGTCATTTTTTGCGGGAAAGGAAACACCCACGCTCTCACGTGGCTTCAACGCCACCTTATTTCACCTCGGCCATCAATCCTGCCTCCACACCGCGCTTCATGGCTTCCACAACACCAACCTTGTTGATGATTCGAATGGCCTTGGCCGACACGCGCAATGTGACCCAACGATCTTCCTCCGCGATGTAAAAGCGCTTGCGCTGCAAGTTGGGGTAGAAACGACGCTTCGTCTTGCGATTGGAGTGGGATACATTGTTCCCCACCATCACCTTCTTTCCTGTAATCTGACAAACGCGGCTCATGGCTTCGAATTTTTAGGACTGCAAAGAAACGACTTTTTCCTCAATCCTCCAACCCCTGAACCCCACCTTCTTGAATGGCCAAAAACAGATGCGTCAAGGCGCGTCGGGAAGCGCGTTCCACAATGCGAGCGCGCACCTTTCCGAGGTGGTGACACCAAGCCCCAACACCATCGGGACCAGCCACCGCCATCCACACCATGCCCACCGGTTTCTCAGGACTTCCTCCTGAGGGACCCGCCACCCCTGACGTCGCAACCGCCCAATCCGTTCCAAGGCGCTTTTGCGCACCTCGAGCCATCGCCTCAACCACCTCACGGCTCACAGCGCCGTGGGAAACGAGGAGTGATTCATGCACAGCCAGCACCTCGCGTTTGATCTTGTTGTCGTAGGCAACCACCCCACCCCACATGGACTGACTTGCACCCGGGATGGCAGTGAGCATGGCTGCGATTGTTCCTCCTGTGCACGACTCGGCCGTAGACAGGGTTTGGCCTCGTGCAGACAATGCCTCCAACACCACCTCAGGCAAACCCACATCCCCCATCCCAATTACATGAGGGCCCGCCAGCTCCAAAAAATCCCGCACGTGCGATGCCATCACCTCTTGAAGCTTCTCCCGGTCCTCCGCCCGACCCTGTACGCCGATGCGAACCTTGACTTGTCCCGGCGAAGGCAAGTACGCCAAGGACAACCCTCCTTCCTCCAGGCGACGCTCCCACGGCTCGAGCAGCGCTGCAAGAGAAGACTCGCCAATTCCAGCTGTCACCATGGTTTGGTACAATGTCGTGGGAAGCTTGAAATGCGCCCTCAGCTTGGGTCTCACTTCCTCTGTCATCAACCCTTCCATTTCATAGGGCACACCCGGCAAACTCACCATCACCTTCCCGTGTGGCATGTCAAACCACATCCCCGAAGCAGTGCCCAACCTGTTGGGAAGTACCTGACAATCCTGAGGCAGCATCGCTTGAAGTCGATTCACCTCCAAGAATGGTACCTGACGACTCTGGAACCACGCTTCAATGGACGCAGCGATGTCGTCGTGCATCACCAACGGACTGCCCACATACGAGGCGAGTGTCTTCTTTGTGATGTCATCCTTGGTGGGACCGAGTCCCCCTGTCAGGATCACCACGTCTGCCTCAGGCAGGACGCGGTCCAGGGTGCGCACGATGGCCTCTTCGGTGTCAGGAATGCACTCGATTCGGATTACCCGCCACCCATCCTCAGTCAGGCGCTTTCCCATCCATGCAGCGTTGGTGTTGATTGTTTGGCCGAGAAGAAGTTCATCTCCGATGGACACGAGAATGACATTCATGGATTTCAGAATTCCTGGATGCAGAGGTTGGGAAAAAAAAGCGGTGCCAAGGCACCGCTTTCAAAGTTCGCTGAGAAAAGACCAACGGGGATACGAAGGTTCTCGGTTTCGTTGCTTATTGAATGGCCAAACGCACCACCGTGCGCTCGGCTCCTTGGGTCAATTCCACAAAATAGATTCCCGAAGGCAAGGCCCGCACATCAACCCGCTCCACCAAGGAAGCCGTCGTCCAGGCCATGTGCTCACGTCCGTTCATATCCAACACGCGAACCTGATGAGCGCCCGCCCGATCCACGACCAACTCAACTGTGGTGCTTGCAGGGTTGGGGAACACTTGAACATCCCCTGGCTCAAAGGGTTCTGCCACCCCCACCCAATCTTCGAATTGGATGTCGGCGCAATCGCCGAGGTCAGCAATCGGCACACGCAAGTGAACGATGTCGTTCACATCGAGAGGATCTTCATCGCCGCGAATGTGCAACCCGGGTTCAAAATCGCGCTGGTAAATCAACTCGATGTGGTCCGTCATGCGTGGATTGATCGACGCAAAAATTGCTTCGTACCCATCAAAATCAATGTCTGGCGTCAAGTCACATGCTTCGTCCGAGTTCCAGGTATCACCACCGTCCTGAGAGTTGACCACGTACACGTGGCGATAGTTCTGGGTGCCCGATGAGAAATTTTCCATGATGGCACTGTAACTAACGTAGAGGTTTCCGTCCTCATCCGAACCCATGCTTGGAATTCCTGCCAGATTCACGAAGTACGCCGCGATTTCATCCTCCAAATCCAACGCGCCACTTTCGTCGATGTCGTAAGCGTACGCAATGGTTACGCTGCTGTCATTTCCGAAGTCCTCCCTCCAGTATTGCAAACCATTGGTTCCTGGGAAATAGCTGTAGTTTCCATCGACAGTGTCCGTGTCTGCATAGTACATCGCTCCAAAGACGCAATGAACCGTGCCGTTGGCGTCGATGTGAACATCACCGGCACCATCGGAATTGAGGTATTCCTGAGCGATGCCGTCTCCGTCAAAATCGTAACCCAAACTGTCTGGCAATCCGGTGTCAATGGTGTACATATCCACGGGGAAATCGGCCAAAATGTGGTACGTCCATGTGTCTCCCGCGTCGTCTGAAATCATCACAAAACTGTCGCTCAAGTCATTGAACACTGCAAACGCCACTTTGCCGCCATCGGCGTGAATGGCATAGGCGTCTGCGCTGATGTTGATGAAATTGCTGCTGTCCAACTCTGGGAAGGTGGTCATTTCCCACGTATCCCCAGAATCCAAGGAGCGGTAGTACAACAAGGCACCATCTTGACCTTGGTAAGCCACACCTCCATTGGCCACAGGTGTGCTGATGCAAATCACGTGGATGATTTCATCGTTCACACCACCTACAGCTGCGCGGGGCCACAAATTGCCGACTGTGTTGCCGTCATCCAACACGGCATCGTTGGGCAGATCAGAATCCTCCCAAGTACCGGTTCCAGCGTCACGTCGTACCATGTGCAGACCTGTTTCCACCGCAGCGTGGCTGATGACAACCTCGCGACCGTCACCCAAGTGATTGATGGAAGGCCATCCAATGCGGACATTTTCCAACCGCTCGTAGGGTTGCTCACCCCACAAGGTACCGTCAAAAAAGTTGTATCCCGTGCCGCGATCAGCAAAAGGGCTCACGTCCAAACTCATGGTCCACGCGGCACTTACAGCATCTCCAGAACCAGCCACGCGGTCGTCAATGGCAGCATTGGACTGCAAATCGTACTGGGTGATGCCGATGACTTGGCGCTCGATCACAAGCTCACGCACTTGAACGTGATCCGCCGACCCTACATGTTCCTCAGAAATGGGCGTGTTTGGACGGTGATCAATGTCCACCACGGCATGGGTCGGCATGGGTGCCTTGACCCTGGCATGCACGGGAACTTGGGGTGCCTGGTCGAGGCTGTGTTTTTGGGAAAACGAGGGCGCCGCGGCAATCAATCCGAGCGCAACAAAGGCAAGATGTTTCATAGAATCAACAGTGAAATTTGACCCAAAATACTTCCCACGGCGTTCAACACCAAAAGGAAGTGACATCTCACATCAATTCTGGGGTAGGGTTGCGAGCACGGTCTCCCGTCCCTTCACCTTTTGTTCAAGCCCAACATGAACCTCAGACCCCAAGGGCAGGAACACATCGATGCGGGATCCGAACTTGATGAAGCCGACCTCCTCGCCCAATGCTACGTGCTGACTGGGCTTGATGTACCAGCGGATGCGACGGGCCACAGCACCCGCGATTTGACGGAACAACACGGGACCGCGCTGGCCTTCAATTACAAGCGTCGTGCGCTCATTCTCCGTGCTGCTCTTGGGGTGCCAAGCCACCAAATACTTGCCAGGGTGGTACGTGGCATGGGTGACTTCTCCGGCCATGGGTGCCCATTGAACATGCACATTGAGGGGACTCATGAAGATGCTCACTTGGATGCGCTTGTCGCCAAACACTTCAGGCTCGTCAACCTCCTCGATCACGACGACCTTGCCGTCGGAGGGGCAGAGGATTTGGCCTTCCCCAGCGACCGGGACTCGCTTGGGCACACGGAAAAACTGTGCCACCAACAGCACGTCGATGAGCGCAATGCCTATCGCCAGGTTCACACCCCACGAAGGGGCGCTCAACCACCACGTTATTCCCACGATCGTCGCTCCAACCAGGATGGCCATGGCGATCAATCCAAATCCTTCTCGATGAAGCGTCATGTGTTCAGATTTACGGCGCGAAAATGCACCAAAGAATGGCATAGACTGGGGCTGCAATCAAAAAACCGTCGAACCGATCCATGATTCCTCCATGCCCAGGAAGCAACGTGCCCGAATCCTTGATTCCGCGTCGGCGCTTCCAAGCACTCTGGGTGAGGTCTCCTGCCGTAGACAACATGCCCATCAACGCCCCCACCCACAGCCATTCCATCCCAAGCGCAGCCCAAGCTGCTCCCGCTGAAGCCAGCATCCCACCGAGGGTACCTTCCCACGACTTGCCCGGAGATACCGAAGGCCAGAGCTTGTGCTTTCCAAAAGGCTTGCCCACGAGGTACGCGCCAGTGTCATTGGCCCAAATCATCCACAGAAAACTCAGAATAGGCCATGGATCGTAGGGTTCCAACGCACTCATCCAATGCAGGGCTGCCAATGCTGGAACGGGAAACAAGACAAGGAGTGCCCTGGGCCACTTGGAAGCTGGGCCATCAGGGGCTTTGAACCATTCCACCCATGCCAGCACAGCCACCACACCCCACAACGCTGCACTGCTCCATGGAGAAAGAACCACAGCACCCATCACGACCGCCACAAACACCAGTCCCGTGAGGGCCCTGATCAACGTTTCATTGCTTGAACTGGCCATGCCTTCAAGGTTCCTCGTAGAGACAGGTTTTCGCAGCCTCCACATGCTCCTCAGGCACAAGAACTTCAACAGGCTTCATGGCAAACGACATTCCGACATAACTCGAGTCTTGACGATTCAACACCACAGAAGGAATGCCGATCACGTTCAATTTGGCCTGCACCACAGGGGCCATTTCAGCCACAGGAAGCTCCATGACTGCGACCCATCCTCTCATGCCACGGGATTGTCCAAGTCGGCCACGTCCTCTGAGGGTTCAGGGTCCGCTGAGGGTTCAGGGTCCGCTGAGGAAGCGTCCACAGAGGAAGCGTCCACAGAGGAATCCTGGACCGAGGCATCCTCGTCCTCCTTCTTCGTCAAAGGGGACTCCACAAGCAAAGGGGACTCCCCAAAAGGACGCGCTCCCAAAATGCGCTCGACATCCTCCTTGAAAATGACTTCCTTGTCGAGAAGGGACTGCGCCAGCGCTTCGAGTTTGTCCTTGTTCTCTCTCAACAATTCCTTCGCCCGCGTGTAGGCACGCTCGATGACTGCGCTGACTTCCTCGTCAATGATCCGCGCTGTTTCCTCGCTGTACGGCTTGGTGAATGTGCTTTCGCCACGGCTGTCGTAGTAGCTCCTGTTTCCAATCCGCTCGTTCAAGCCATAAACACTCACCATGGCATAGGCTTGCTTGGTGACCTTTTCGAGGTCGCTGAGGGCCCCCGTTGAAATCTTACCAAACATGATTTCTTCTGCCGCACGTCCCCCCAATGCAGCGCACATTTCATCAAAAATCTGCTCTGTCGTCGTGATGGCGCGCTCCTCGGGCAAATACCAAGCGGCACCCAAGCTTTGGCCGCGAGGGACAATGCTCACCTTCACCAAAGGAGAAGCAAATTCAACAAGCCAGCTCACCACAGCATGGCCTGCCTCGTGAAAAGCAATGGTGTTCTTTTCCTGGGCAGAAATGATTTTGGAACGCTTTTCCAAACCTCCAATGATGCGGTCCACAGCATCCAAGAAATCCTGATGCGTGACGAGTTTTCGACCTTTTCGTGCCGCAAACAGGGCTGCTTCATTGCAGACGTTGGCGATGTCCGCACCACTGAATCCGGGGGTTTGCTTGGACAAAAACTCCACGTCCACTGAGGAATCCGTTTTGATGGGACGCAGGTGAACGTCGAAGATGAACTTGCGCTCATTCACATCCGGCATGTCTACGTAAATCTGTCTGTCAAAACGTCCAGCCCGCATCAATGCCTTGTCCAGAATGTCCGCACGGTTGGTCGCTGCCAAGATGATGACCCCACTGTTGGTTCCAAAACCATCCATCTCAGTCAACAACTGATTCAAGGTGTTCTCTCGCTCATCGTTGGAACCAAAGTTGGCATTCTTGCCGCGTGCCCTTCCAATGGCATCAATCTCGTCGATGAAAATGATGGCCGGTGATTTCTCTTTGGCTTGCTTGAACAAATCGCGCACCCGGGACGCGCCAACACCGACAAACATCTCGACAAAGTCAGAGCCACTGAGGCTGAAAAATGGCACCTGCGCTTCCCCTGCAACCGCCTTCGCCAACAGAGTCTTACCGGTTCCGGGAGGGCCGACCAACAAGGCGCCCTTCGGGATTTTGGCACCCAATTGCGTGTACTTGTCTGGGTTCTTCAAAAAATCCACGATCTCTTGGAGCTCCTCCTTGGCCCCGTCCACACCAGCCACATCCGCAAACGTGACATCCGTGCCTTGCCCTTTTTCAAAGAGCTGGGCCTTGGATTTGCCAATGTTGAAGATTTGACCACCGCCTGCTGGCCCTCCACCCAATCGTCGCATGAGGAACATCCAAACAATGACCATCAGGCCGAGGAAAATCACCCAACTCAAGATTTGACCGCCCCACTCGTTGGGAGGCTCATACCTCACTTCAAAACCATGGTCCTCCTGCAGTTGCTTCAACTCGGTTTGGTAGATTTCGCCAACAGGAATGTTCATGGTGGCATCGGCCCGCCCGTAGGCTTGTGGAAGGAAGCTCGGCTCATCCTCACCCAACTTCAGGCTGTCACTGTATGCCTTGTCGTAATGAATGCTCGCAAAAGCCCCGTCATGCGACACCTCGGCAATGTGGCCAGCCGTCGCCAATTCCTTGAATTCGGACCACTGCAGTTGCTTTTTGCCGGCCGTGTCCCCCAGCATCGCCATGGTCAGCAGGAACAAGGCCACGATGGCGTAGACCCAGTAGAAATTGAGTTGGCGTCCCGGCTTCTTGCCCGAACCTGTGCCCTTGGGCTGTTGGTTGTCGTTACTTTCCATGGAATTCAGTCGTTGGAATGGCGGTGGACAGGTGCATCTCCCCACAATTCCTCCAAGGCATAATGTGCGCGGGCTTCATTGTGAAAGATGTGGACCACCACGTCGCTGTAGTCGAGGATCACCCACTCTCCACTCCTTAAACCATGAACCCCCCAAGGACGTTCATTGAACGTTGACATTGTTTCCACTTCAACAGCTCGGGCCAACGCTTCAACCTGGGTTCTGCTCGAGGCTGATGCAATGACGAAGGTTGACGCGATGGAATGCGTCAGAGGACGCAAATCAAGAGAGATGACGTTTTGGGCCTTGACAGACTCCAAGCCTTTGATTACGGCTTGAGCCAACGCTTCTGTAGGGGGGGGTGTGATTGAATTCATCCGTGCTACCGCCCGTCAAAGGTACTACTTTTGAAGAGGTTGCGAGGTCTTGTCAGCCTCATCACTCGCCAAGGAATGCCAAACGCGTCTCATGACCTTTGATCACCACCATTTCGAGACCCTGCCAAGCACCAATGATTGGGCATTGGCGCAACTGAAGTCGGAGCCCCTGCGACGTCCTTTGCTTGTCACCACGGATTTTCAGACCCACGGCCGCGGGCAACGCGAGAATCGATGGCATGCCAGGGCCGAAGGGTCGGTGGCCATGAGCTTGGCCTTGAGTCGCTCCTTCCGCAACGACCCCGTGTTCTTCAACAAGGCCATCGCCCTTGCCGTTCGCGAAGTCTTGTGGGATGGCGTGGTCGATGCCGGGGCTAGAATCACGGAATCATCATCCTTGAAGACACCACAGAGCGCTCCCAAGTTGATGCTGAAATGGCCCAATGATTTGATGGTTCAAGGGGCAGATGGCGCAAGGAAATTGGGTGGAATACTGATCGAAAATCAATGGCGAGGATCCGAATGGAGTTCCACAGTCGTCGGGCTGGGCATCAATGTCCATTCAACACCCCCCACGATGACTGGCACCGGTGCTCCGCCCGTGAGCCTGAAAGAGGCTTGGAACTGGCAGCCTGACATCGTCAGTTTGTCCCAGCAACTCGCCAGAGCCATGATTCAAGCCGATGGCATGGACAATGTCCACGCCCGCTACGACGAGGCGCTGCTGGGACGAGGTGAACAGCGTCTCTATCAGGTCCAAGGAAGAACGTGGACGGGCAACCTTCAAGGGGTCGACAACCTAGGTTTGGCCCATTTCCGATGGAAACCCCAGCCCAACCTCCCCACGCCCCCTTCCGCATTGGCTTCCACCGAAGTGCGGTGGTCGTGGTGACCTGATTCCTTCCTACAACCGCGAGGTGAACTCAAGGGAGCGGGTTGAAGCACCCCATGGAGGGGGCGGACAGCAAGCCATGTCTACATGCAGAGAATGTCAGAACCTGCTCTGAAGTGCCTGCGACATTTGACCAAACAACCCTTTGAGCGCTGGCTCCACCATCATGCGGGTGAATGGATTCAATTCCGCGTCGCACACCACTTGACAGGTGCTCCCATCGCCTTCGGCACTCACCACAACATCCAAAGAGAATTTGACGGGCGTTGGCGCCACAGTTTTCAGAGCGAGTACGCTTGAAGCAACGGCAGCATCAACCCTCTCGAGATGAATGGAAACACCACCTGTCACCTTGAATGAACAGACATTTCCAGAGGCAGAAAAATCCGTGACTGGACCTGAGGAAAGAAGTTCTCCAAAGACCTCCCAGTCATTCATGGCTGCAGACACTTCGGCGACTGATGCGCTCAAAGCGACCTGGGGAGATTCGATGCGGGTCATGCTTTTTGACGTTGGTCGCTCCAAGAAACGGGATCGGACGACCATGATTCGAGAAGCGTGGTTTGGTCTTCCGAAATGTAACCCTCAGCCTGAGCTTGAGCCAGCATGGTGGGGTAATCCGTCAAGACTTCGAACGGGCAACGAGCCTCCTCAAACCGCGCTCGGGCGTCGGCAAAACCATAGGAGAAAATGGCCACAAGCCCCTTCACTTCAATGTCCTCCTCTCGCAAAGCAGCCACTGCCTCCAAGCTGCTCTTTCCTGTGGAGATCAAGTCCTCAATCACCACGACATTCCGCATCGTGTCCAAATCGCCCTCCACCCTTCTGCCCGTACCGTGAGCCTTGGCAGAACTCCGAACGTAGCAAAAAGGGACTCCCAATTCTTGAGCCACCAAGGCCCCCAAGGCAATCCCTCCCGTAGCCACGCCCGCAATGCCATCCGGCTTGCCAAAGCGCTCCGTCACAAGTTCACTGGCAAGTTGCCGAACAAAGGTTCGCACCGATGGGTGCGACAGGAGCTTTCTGTTGTCGCAATAAATCGGAGACAAACGGCCACTAGCCCACGTAAAAGGATCTTGAGGTCGGAGTTGAATGGCTTTGATGCGGAGCAGGAATTCCGCTACCTTTCGGCGTTGATCGGACGCAATGGTCATGCCACAAATCTACGATGTATTCATGCTGAATCGCCGTGTGCGGTTTCTCCCTTTTCCAACTCAAGAAGAGGTGGTTCAGCATCCACTCCTGGACCCCAACCAGGACCTGAGGAAGGATGGTTTGGTCTTGGTCGATCCCAACGAGAAGGTTTTGCGAGATTTGCCCGCTCTCTTGAAACGCTCGCCCGATTTGGATGACATCACGGTCTACGCGCGCAACCTTGAACGACTCTGGATGACCTTTTGCAGCAACTACCACGAACTGGCCGCGGCGGGTGGCGTGGTTGTTGACAACGATGGCCGTGTGCTTTGGATTGAGCGCAACGGCAAATGGGACCTGCCCAAGGGCAAACTTGAACCAGGCGAATCGCTCGAGGAAGCTGCAATTCGGGAAGTGGAGGAAGAGACTGGCATCACCAACTTGCGTCTGACAGGTGATGCCTTCCACACCTTTCACACCTACGAATCAGAGGGCAAGGTTCATCTGAAAACGACCTTTTGGTATCCGATGCATCACGCGGGGCATGCCACGCCGGGAACACCACAAACAGTGGAGGGCATTTCGTCTGTCACCTGGCTGAAGCCTCCCTTTGATGACAAAATCATGGGTCAAACCTTTGGGAGCATCCGCATCGTTCTCGACGCCTTGCTTGGAAGCCATGGGCACTGCGAAGCCTGATCTCCTCCAAGCCTGATTTCCTCCAGTCCTAATCTCCTGAGGGCCTTATCTCCTGCGGCCGGGAACCGAAGGGCTCACGGAAGACATTCGCGAGGTCAGATGATTTCTCAATCCTTCGCTTGGCAGAGGGGCGTGATGGGAATCCACCACTCCATCAGGCCGAATCAAGATGGCTTGGGGCAATCCCACCATGTCGAGTCGATCCCACCACGCCGGGTCACGCCCGACCCAACGAAGGAGTTCCTTGGTCGACGTGCGATGCGACAAGGTTTGGGCCCACTCTTCCTCGGTGGCATCGACTGAGAGTACGCCCCACCCCACCCCGTGGAGGGGTTGCTTGGTCGAAATATCGCGCCACATGGTCCATTCACGAAGGGCCGAAGCCGATCCTTCCTTCACCACCAGCCACACCATCCATTGGCCTTGGCCAGCCCACCCGGGCTCCAACGATCTGGAAGGTGTCATCCAAAATTTGTCAGCCCACGACTGTCCTGTCAACAAGTAGGCTGATGCCTGATCGGAGGTTCGTCTTACCTCCGCCACCATGCATTGATCTCGCCAGCGGACATCCCACCATTGTTTGGCCTCGTTGGACCAGGACTCTTCCAAGCCAAGCCACATGGCCACATGGAGTTCCTCCAATGACCAGGATGTATGCGCAAGAAGGCTGTCCGATTGACCCTTGGAAACCCAATGGCGCCATGGCAAGGCTCGAATTTCATCGTCATCCCACCATCGCTCGTGCTCCCAGCGCCACGAAGAACACCAACCTGGGGATCTCAGCCGTTCAGCCCAATCCCTGGAATCGCCGTGGGGATGCATCTTCAAGGCTTCTGTGGGCGCCATGTCGGTGGCCGCGGCGTCGGTGGCCGACACACCAAGACTCAACCGCAGCTCAATCACGGCCGCCTTCCACAGATCTTCCCACATGCTGTTTGGCTCAAACCGATGCCTGTCGTGTTCCACGCGAGCGTCCATCCGCGCCCTGGCTAACGCCAAGCGTCGTTTGGCCTCCTCAACCTCAGCCCCCCCGCCGCCTACTGCTCCCACAGCGAGAAGCTGATCCACATTCAGCGTATCAAGCATGGATTGTCCAAAGTCGTTGAATGAGGCAAGCGTGGAAGCTGGGTGTTCCTCCCTGTACTTCACAGGCGCCTCATTGCCTCGCAGAGACCTCGGCTTCCGGCTTGGAATCACAAGCTCGATGGTATCCCTTCCTTGCTGCGCGCAAGACGCCTCCACCACAATGGTCCAAGCCCACGGCAACCACTCCAAGGTGTACACGCCATCGTCCACCGACGGCCATCGGGTCAATCCCATGTCGTCCACCAAGAGCTCTGGGCCCTGGATCGACTGCCGAGACAGCCCATCAACCCAGGCACCCACGCGCAACACCTCCCCGTCTTCAACTGGATCTCCATTGGCATGGATCCAACGAAAAACCACATCGGTTTGAGCGTTCAATCCTTGAACCATCAAGGCCAACCACCCCATCCACCATCCCTTTCGAAGCCGCGCGTTCATGAATTGTTCTCCGTCATCATGCGACAGACTGCGCGTGGAAGAAATGCAGAAGCATCACCCCCATGGGTCAAGACATCCCGGACCACCGTCGAATGGATGGGCGCAAACTCTGCATCGGTGAGGAGAATCACAGTGTCGAGTGAGGGCACCATGGCGCGTGTCATCTGGGCGATGGTTTGTTCGTAGGCCAAATCTTGAGCGTTTCTCACACCCCGCAACATGGCACAAGCACCGGCATTCAGGCAGTAAGAGGAAGTCAAACCTTCGTACGCATCGACCTTGACCCTCGGTTCATCTTGAAAGGTTGCCTCGATGAAGGCCAAACGCTCGGCCATTGAAAACATGCCTCGCTTTTCGCTGTGTTTTCCCAACGCCACGACGATTTCATCAAACAAGAGCAATCCACGCCGCACCACGTTTTCATGGCCTCTGGTGAAGGGGTCAAACGACCCAGGAAAAACAGCCCGTCGCATTCAGTCGAAGATAAACAAACTCAAGTGGACGTGACCATAGTTCCGACGAAGGACAAATCCCGGCAGCGCATCCACGCACGTTCTTTCTCCATGTTCAAGAATGAACCAACCTCCCGGAACCACCACACCCGCAGTCCGCACCATCTCGGGAAGGCTTGTCAATTGTGGCCAATCGTAGGGCGGATCTGCGAAGACCACGTCGAATTGAGTCAATGGCCGTTGCAAAAACCCAACGACATCTGCGCATACAGGGTGCAAATCATCCCGGCCCAAGGCCCGGCTTTGGGTTGACATGTACCGACATGCCTTGGGAGATCGCTCAACCGCAGTCACGGAAGCCGCACCCCGGCTCAGAAATTCAAACGAAACCATCCCCGTTCCCGCAAACAAATCCAAGACGCTGACTCCGTCCAAGTCCACCCGGGAGGACAAGAGGTTGAACAAGCCCTCACGACCAAAGTCCGTGGTGGGTCGGCCGTCGAACCCCTTCAATTCGGGCAACCGACGCCCGCGCCACATGCCGCCCGTTATGCGCATGAGATCATGGTTTGGCACCATGTCATCCATTCCTCCCCTGCAGGAGATGCCGAGGAATCCAAGGTGGAACATGCATGGATCTCGGGAATGAATCGTTCCCAACCTCGAATGCCCGCCGTATCGCCAGACCAAAGCACGCGAACCTTGTCAAGCGCGGCCTCTGCACGATGAACAGCATTGACCATCGCGTACAAGCCATCCTCCTCGTTGCAAGGTTCCTCCAGATGATGCACCCACTGCAAGGTTTCGGATTCAATGCCCACAAACAAGGCTCCACGCGACCGAACATCCGCACGAATCACCCACCCCTCGGCAGGATGGGTTCGCTGCCACTTCAGTGCATCCTGCAACAACACTTGCACCCAAGGCACATGCCGCGCCTGAGGAAACACCGAGGCTACACCTTCATGCCAGGCCACATCTCCACCCACCACGTATGCTGGTTCGTCATTCAAGCTGGTCAAAGACCCACTCCAATGCCCTGAAGTTCTCCCAACCTCAGGGCGACCATGATGCATTTCGTGCAAGACCTTGAGCATGGCATGCCTCGTTTCCTTTCTTGACTTTCCCCGATCCATCGGCTCCGAGTCGCCCTCAGTCCCGACCTGTTCAAGCAACGAAGACGGCATGACCGTGGAAGGCACTCCCCATTGCGTATGCACCACCGACGCGCCAGCGCCTACCTGGTTTCTCAACGCGCGAAGCACTTCGACAATCATGTCGGGTTTGCGAATTTCCCTGCGTCCCACAGCAGGCTCGCCAGCAAAGGTGGACCAGCGAAGCCATGTGCCATCCCAAATCAAGGCGAGACGGCTCACGTCAACTCAATTTCGCCAGTTTCCGTCTCGGTGAGCTTCGGCGAGCGATCCAAAGCGCAACGTGTCCTTCTTCACCTTGTCTCGTCCAAACGGCGTTGGATCCTGCACCAAGATGGTAGGCTGCCACACACGGCCTACTTCCACAGCACCCGTTTTCATTACAAAACGCTCTCCTGTATATGGATTGAACGGAAGTGAATCCAAGCTCACCAAGGGAAGGCGCTGTGCGCGGCGCACCTCAGGCGAAAAATTCTCGGCATAGAAAGACGTGTACAGGGTGTCCCGGACTTTGAACGGACTGCGGTCCTGGGAAATCAACTCCATCAGCGCATCTTCGGTCATGCCCAAATCCTCGGCCACCTGAGCCACTTGCGTTCGCTTCAAGATGTACCCCTCTTCCAAGCTTTTGACCTCGGGCAACGTGTCGTGGAACGAACCCATGTTGAATTCCACAGGGACCACTGGGGCCTTCACAAACAGCAAGAGGCTGTCAAAGGTCTCTGCAAACGTGCCATACACCGAGAGATGCGATTCCTGGGCGTCACGAATGTCCTTGAGGCGCTGGACGGTGGTGGCTTCAACGGCCTTTTTGGTCTCCAAAAATTGAATCTCTTCGTCGACCGAATAGAACACGGAGTAGCCCAAACCAGCGGCAGCAAGTGTCGCCACGAGCAACACAATCCGATACGTCATTTGGTTGAACTTTTCGAGCACCACGGGCATGGCGAGGAGTCCAACCACGATCATGGCGAGCGATGCATACAACATGCTGGTGGGTTGGCTCTCAAGGGCGTCGCCACTGAGGTATTTGACCAAAAACCCAATTCCCGCAAGGAACATCAAGGCGCTGATCACGTACTTGTTGAGTTCACTGAAGATCTTTTCCATGGAGCGAATCGTTCGTTTGGAGCCCAAAACTACGACATGCGACGCACCCCACAACGTTTTCCTCCGCTACCTTCGAACCTTCGTCATGGCCCCTTCCCCTTCTTCCACATCAAGCAAATCCCGAGCGGCTTTGGCCCGTGAATTGGAGGAACGTTGGTTGGGTCAAATTCCATTCACACCGACGGACAGCCAGCTGCGATTTGTGCATGTTTGGTCCCGGTTCATGGCCTCGGACAAACCCCGTTGCACGCTGGTCCTTCGGGGCTATGCGGGGACTGGCAAAACAACCTCGGTGGGTGCGGCGGTTCGAACGCTTCGAGACATGCGGATGAAATGCGTGTTGCTCGCACCCACGGGACGTGCCGCCAAGGTGTTGGCCAAGCACGCGGGAATAGACGCATCGACCATCCACCGGCACATCTACCGTCCTCGTCGCGGCAGGGATGGCGGCACGGCATTCAGCCTGGCCACCAACAACCGAAAAAACACCCTGTTCATCGTCGACGAGGCCTCGATGATCGGGGAAAGTGGTGGCATGCTTTCAGGCAGCTTTGCGTCAGGCAGCTTGCTCGATGACCTCATGTCCTTTGTGTTTGAAGGCGAAGGATGTCGACTCATGCTGATCGGCGATGACGCACAGCTGCCACCCGTGGGTGCGGTCCACAGCCCTGCCTTGCAAGGCAGTGAATTGCGACAAGCTTTTGACCTCACCTTGGCAGAAGTCTCCTTGGATGACGTCGTTCGCCAAGAACTCGACAGCGCCATTCTCGCCAATGCCCATGACCTTCGCATGCGCATGCACCATGCTTCAGAGGCATCGCCCATCCCTCGGTTTGAGCTAGGACCAGGCCTTTCTCGCGTGATGGGTCATGACTTGGAGGATCTCCTTGTGGACTTGCACCACAAGCATGGTCAAGACGACATGGTCGTCATCACCCGTTCCAACAAGCGGGCAATTCAGTTCAACCTTCAAATCCGGGCACGAATTCTAGACCAAGAAGACGACATCAACACCGGAGATCGATTGATGGTCGTTGCCAACAACTACCATTGGCTCGCCGAACACAAGGAGCTACCCACGGATTTGATCGCCAATGGCGACACCCTCGTTGTGAACCGCATTCTCAAACGATTCACACGCCATCACATGCCATTTGCTGAGGCGGAAGTCCGCTTGGTGGATTACCCGTCGTATCCAGCATTCAACGTGCATCTGAATTTATCCGTCCTCACAGCTGAACAGCCCAACATGACCTGGCCGCAGCGGCAGGCGCTTTTTGACCATGTCGCCTCGGAACATGCTCATCTTGGGGCCAAAACCAAGATCCAAGAGGCCGTTCAAACGGACCCATGCTACCAAGCCCTCCAAGTCAAATTCGCCTACGCCCTCACGTGCCACAAAAGCCAAGGGGGACAGTGGCCTGCAGTCATTGTGGATCAAGGTTACATGACAGAAGAACGGGTCGACTTGGAATGGCTCCGCTGGCTATACACAGCGTTGACGCGCGCTGAATCCGAACTGTACCTTCTCAATTTTTCGGACATCTTTTTCGACTGATTTTCAACGTAGACGTCCCGCGAAATCGGGGCGCAAAAAAAAGGGTCGCCTGCAGGCGACCCTTGGTTCGTTCAATCGATGTCGTTCAATCGATGTCGTTCAACGCGCGCAACAGCTCACGCGAGCTCGCGCGTACTGAAGAAGAACGCACCTTCGATGGCGGCGTTCTCATCGCTGTCCGAGCCATGAACCGCGTTGGCCGCGATGCTTTCTGCAAAGTCCGCACGGATGGTGCCCGGAGCGGCCTCAGCTGGGTTGGTGGCTCCAATCAGCGTGCGGAAATCCGCCACGGCATTGTCCTTTTCAAGAATGGCCGCCACGATGGGACCGGATGTCATGTACTCCGTGAGCTCGCCGAAGAAAGGACGCTCCTTGTGCACTGCGTAAAACGCCGAGGCATCGTCCATGCTCAAGCGGGTCCACTTCATCGCTTTGATGATGAAACCAGCACCGATGATGCGGTCAATGATTTTTCCTGTGTTGCCAGCGCCCGTTGCGTCGGGCTTGATCATGGTGAAAGTGCGGTTGGTCGCCATGGGGAAAAGATTGGTTGTCTTAGGTTTTGGAGTGCAAAAGTACATCGAGAGTCACGGATGTCGACGGAGAGAGGCGAAGTCGCGCCCTATTTTCGTGGCATGAACACGAACGCAACGCTCAGCTCGGCCGATTTGATGGCCCTCGAAGATGCCCACGGCGCCCACAACTACCACCCCCTCCCGGTTGTGCTTGACCGCGGCGAAGGCGTGCACGTGTGGGACGTGGAAGGCAATCAGTACTTCGACTTCCTGAGCGCCTACAGCGCCGTGAACCAAGGGCATTGTCACCCGCGCATCGTGAAGGTGATGCAAGACCAAACCGCCAAGCTCACCCTCACCTCCCGCGCCTTCTACAACAGCATCCTCGGCCCCTACGAGAAGTACGTGACCGAGTACTTCGGTTACGACAAGGTCCTGCCGATGAACACCGGCGCGGAAGCCGTCGAGACCGCCATCAAAATCGCCCGCAAGTGGGCGTACGACGTGAAGGGCGTCCCGTCCGGCGCCGCCAAAATCATCACATGTTCCGAGAACTTCCACGGCCGCACGACGACCATCGTGTCGTTCTCGACGGACCCGGACAGCACGGGTGGGTTTGGGCCCTACACCCCCGGCTTCGAAGTCATCCCCTACAACGACCTGGACGCCCTCGCAGCCGCCCTCAAGGACCCCAACGTGGCCGGATTCCTCGTCGAGCCGATCCAGGGCGAGGCCGGCGTGAATGTCCCTGCGGATGACTACATCCGCGAGGCGTATGCGCTGTGTAAGGCGGCCAACGTGCTGTTCATGGCCGACGAAGTCCAAACCGGCATCGCACGCACCGGTGCGCTGCTCGCCACCTGTGGCAACTGCACCTGCGAGGCCAAGTGCGAACGTCAGTCGACCTACGTGAAGGCCGACCTGCTCATCCTCGGCAAGGCCATCAGCGGTGGCGCCTACCCCGTCTCGGCCGTGCTCGCGGACGACGAGGTGATGGGCGTGATTCACCCGGGGCAGCACGGATCGACGTTTGGGGGCAACCCCGTCGCCGGCGTGGTCGCCACCGAGGCCCTCGCGGTTGTGGCCGACGAGAAACTGGCCCAAAACGCCCGTGCCCTCGGTGTTCGCTTCCGCGAAGCCATGCAAGAACTCGTGGACGAAAGCCCGCTCCTGAAGGCGGTACGCGGACGCGGCCTGCTCAACGCCGTGCTCATCAACGATACGCCCGACAGCAGCACAGCTTGGGATTTGTGCGTCGCACTGAAGGACAACGGCCTGCTCGCCAAGCCCACCCATGGCAACATCATTCGGTTCGCCCCTCCCCTTGTTATGACAGCGGAGCAGCTTGAAGACTGCATCGGCATCATCGCAAAGACGGTTCGAGAGTTCACCAAAGCTTGACCCTGCCGCAGCGGGTTGTGCCTCAGGTTGCCAACCTGGCCGTGCGACACGTGTAGTTTTGCGCGTCATGGTACGCTCCCTACTCTCGGGTGTTCGACTCGCACTTGCCACCATGGCCGTGGGCCTTTTGATTTCGGACACCTCACGCGCGCAAGCCGATGTGCGCGATGTCATCGATCAGCAGATGTCGTGGTACATGCTGTTTGGCAACCACCGTCTGACAGACCAACTCGGGCTGCACACGGAGTACCAATTTCGTCGCACAGGATTCGGGGCGGACTGGCAGCAGTCGTTGCTTCGGTTTGGGTTGGATTGGCACCGGGATGACCAGCATGTGGTGACAGGGGGATACGGTTGGATTCGAAGCTTTCCTTACGGCGAGCAGCCGATTGCCGAGACGTTTGACGAGCACCGGTTGTGGCAGCAGCTCGTGACCAAATCCGTCACGGGACAATTCAAGTGGGTGCATCGCTACCGCCTCGAACAGCGCCTGATGCAGTTCACGACGGGCAGCCGATGGCAACACCGCGTGCGCTACTTCGCCCAAGTCAAATGGCCTGTACCCAACCACCCGGAATGGGCAGTGACTGCTTACGAAGAGGCCTTCATCGGGTTGCGCGCCTTGGACACCCCGGTGTTGAATTTGCTGCAGCAAAACCGCATGTCCGTTGCACTCAATCGCACGTGGAAACACGGAACATCGGTGCAAGTCGGTTACTTGCGTCAAGTCATCATCAAAGGCAGTGGACTTCAGGCAGAACGCAACCACGTGTGGCTCTTGGGGCTTCGCCACAACTTGGATTTCAGGGACTGAATCCACCCGGTAGGTCATGAAGTCCGTTTGCCTCGATGTCCGACTTACGTCAGCCAACCCTGTTCCCGCATCCAGTCGTCGTTGTAGACCTTGCCGGTGTAGCGTGACCCGTGGTCGTGGAAAAGCACGACGGGCACGTCGGTGGGCTTGAGGCGGTCCTTGAGTTGACGCAACCCTTGGAACGCGCTGCCACAGCTGTAGCCCAGCAGCAACCCTTCCTTTTTTGCCAGCTCGCGCGCCGTGTGCGCCCCGGCCTCGTCCGTCACCTTCTCAAAGTGGTCAATGAGGCTGAAGTCGACGTTGGCCGGCAGGATGTCCTCCCCGATGCCCTCCGTGATGTACGCGTGAATTTCGTTCTCATCGAATTCACCCGTCTCGTGGTACTTCTTGAACACCGAACCGTACGTATCGATGCCCCAAATCTGGATGTCTGGATTCTGCTCCTTGAGGTACTTTGCCGTGCCGCTGATCGTGCCGCCCGTGCCCACACCGACGATGAAGTGGGTGATTTTGCCCTCGGTTTGCTGCCAAATCTCCGGCCCCGTCGTCCGGTAATGCGCCTCACGGTTGGCGAGGTTGTCGTATTGGTTGCACCAAACGCTGTTGGGGATCTCGTTGTGCAAGCGCTCCGCCACGCTGTAGTAGCTGTCGGGGTGATCGGGGGCCACCGCTGTAGGACAAACGTGCACCTCCGCCCCCATCGCGCGCAGCACGTCGACCTTTTCCTTGCTCTGCTTACAGTTGGTGGTGCAAATCAACTTGTAGCCTTTGACGATGCACGCAAGTGCAAGTCCCATGCCGGTGTTTCCAGAGGTGCACTCGATGACGGTGCCGCCGGGCTTCAGCGCCCCACTCGCTTCAGCCGCTTCAATCATCGAAAGCGCCATGCGGTCCTTCACGCTGTGGCCGGGATTGAAGTACTCCACCTTCGCCCAAATCGGACACGGAAACTCCTCCGCAATCGCATTCAACCGAATCATCGGCGTGTTGCCGATCGTTCCCAGGATGTTTTCGTGCACGTTCATGCGTCCAAAAGTACCACGCGACTCCCTGTGGGCCACTCCCAACGGCCCTTACCTTTCAGGCCGTGAACGTGGAAAGGATCTTGGCCCATCGCATGGCACAAAGCAACCGAGAACTGGGATCTCGTCCGGTGGTACGCATAGCCACAGCCGGAGTGACCCTGGGGGTTGCCTTGATGATTTTGGCAGCGGCCATCGTCCAAGGATTCCAGAGAGAAGTGAAGATGCTTGTGGTGGGGTTTGACAGCCACCTCAAAGTGGCCCACAGTGACCCCACGGTCGATGGGCTCGTATGGACTCCGACCCAGCGCGACACCCTGGCCGCGATGCCCGGGGTGAAGCACGTTGCCTTGCGCCATGAACGGGCTGGAATTTTGGAAACCCCCGATGCCCTCCAGGGCGTGGTCATTCGAGGCGTCGATGAGACATCTCAGCTCGACAGAATTGAAACAGGACTGCTGAAAGGCCGCCTGCCTGCACCCACCGCCGAGACGGACATGGCCATTGGCCAACCCTTGGCAGCCAAATTCAGCGTGGACACCGGTGACAAGGTGACGCTCTATCTCGTGGTGGGTGATGGTGACATCCGCCCGAGGCCCTTCACCGTCGTCGGCATCTACCAAACGGGTCTCCAGGAGTTCGACAAACGCCATGTGTGGGTGCCCGCAGGCGTCATGCAACGAGCTGCCGGCCGAGGTGCAGAGGGTCAAGTCGTCATCGAAGCCACCCCCAACGGACCTCGCGCCGTGGGACAAAGCTTTGGACGAGATCCCCTCGGCGCAACTTGGACGGGTCGTTGGGATGGTTTGCCCTCTCGCCTCGGTGTGTCGGGACGGCGCTCACTGGACCTTTCTTCGGTGGACCCTTCGTCGACCCCCCTCTGGATTGTGGGGGAAGGGCCCTTGACAGATACCGTGTCGCTGTTTTGGGATGACAGCACAGGCTCTTGGACAGCCCCCGTATCAGGCGGAACGCACCACCGCGTGGTGGATGGATACGACCTGTGGTTGGACGATTTGGACGTGCTTGCTGAAGTTCAAACGGAAGCATTTCGCAGAATCCCCTACGACTGGCAGGCGATCCGGGTGGACCAACAAAACCCTGAAATGTTCAGTTGGCTTGCCATGCTCGACATGAATGTGCAAGTCATTGTGGGTCTCATGGTTTTGATCTCCATTGTGAACATGACCAGCGCGTTGCTGATCATCATCCTCGAACGCAGAAGCCAAGTGGGTTTGCTCAAGGCCCTCGGCATGACCGATGGTTCAGTGGTCCAAACCTTCTTGTGGCATGCTGCCCGCATCCTCGCCACGGGGTTCGCATGGGGCAATGCGACAGGATTTGGTGTGGCTCTCATTCAATCGATGTGGAAGCCTATTCCGCTCAATCCTGAAGCGTACTACGTCGATCACGTCCCCATCTGGGTGGACATTCCCTACATTCTCACCATGGAAGGGCTCGCTTTTATCCTATGTGTGGTGGCCATGTGGCTGCCAGCCCTGTGGTCCACACGCATCAGACCCGCACTTGGACTTCGCCTGGCATGAAATGGAGCTTTCATACACGTCTCGAACGATTTGAGGTCGGAGCCAATGAACAGGCATGGCAACACATCGTCCTTCCCGACAATGTGATCAGGGCCGTGCAACAATCAGGCCACACGAGGTTTGTACTGACACTCAACGGCCAAACATCCTGGCATTGCGCTGTCAACGTGACGTGCGAGGCGGATCACCAAGAAGCCGGCATTTCCTTCGTGTATGTTGCCAAACAACACATGAAATCGGCCGGGCTCGAACCGGGGGCCAAGGTGCACGTCACGCTTGCTCCGGACGTGAGCAAATACGGGATGGCCGTCCACCCGGCGTTGCAGGAAATGTTGGACGCGGATGCGCAATTTTTAGCGCGGTTTGACGCCATGCTCCCCGGCAAACGCCGGGGCCATTTGCTGCAGATCAACAAGGCCAAATCCCCTGCCACGGTCGCCAAACGCATTGCCGCCCTGATGGACGAACTCGAACTGACATGAGCACACAGGACACCAACTGGAGTTTTTCTGCGCAAGTTGAGCGTTTCGACGTGGAAGCCGCGTGGCACTTCATTGCCGTACCTGCAGAGATTACGGACGCCGTTCGTGCACACAAGGCGGGGCGGTATGTCATCACCATCAACGATGCGGTCACGTGGCATTGCGGGCTTCTTCCAACCGGGGACCAACGGTGGTTTGTGGCCGTTTCCCAGGAGAAAATCGCCGCCGCACAAACCAAACTCGGCGGCTGGGTTCACGTCGACCTTGTCGCTGACCACAGCAAATACGGCATGGCTGTGCCTCAGGATTTGCAGGACTGCCTCAACGACGATCCTGAATTTGTGAAGCGGTTCGACGCCATGCTTCCAGGAAAACGGCGCGGACGCATCCACCACATCGCGAGCGCCAAAACTGGAGCGACCGTGGCCAAACGCATCGCCAAGCTCATGACCGACCTCGGACTTGGCCTGCTCCTTGGAACTTCAATCCTCTCCTCGCTTTCCGGATGCGCACAACCTCAATCCCAGCACCCCAACCTCGCCGCAGAAGTAAGGTTGGGCAACGAACAAACCGAGGCCTACCTCCCCCTGCTGAAGGACCAACGAGTCGCTGTCGTCGGAAACCACACGAGTGTGGTGGGCGGCCTCCCCGGCGCTACTCACCTCGTTGACACGCTGCTGGCACTAGGTGTTAATGTGAGGCATGTGTTTGCTCCTGAGCATGGATTTCGGGGGGAAGCAGCCAACGGCGCAGACATTCACGATGGCGTGGACGCCTTGACCGGGTTGAACGTGTTTTCCCTTCATGGCAAGCACCGCAAGCCGCAGCCCGAGCAACTCGAGGGCCTCGATGCCGTCGTGTTTGACATTCAAGATGTCGGCGCCCGTTTCTACACCTACGTCAGTTCGCTCATGCTCGTGATGGAAGCCTGTGCTGCGGAAGGAGTGGACGTTGTGATCCTTGATCGACCCAACCCCCATGGCCATCACATGCAAGGTCCCATGCTCCAGCCCGAGTTCAAGTCCTTCGTGGGTTGGATTCCCACCCCCATGGTCCACGGAATGACCCTGGGGGAGTTGGCCCGCATGGCCGCGGAAGAGGGGTGGTTTGAGCGGCCCGAAGGATGGCATCCTTACGTGGTTCCCTGCCAAGGTTGGCAACACGGAGACGACTTTCAATTGGCCATTCGCCCAAGCCCCAACTTGCCCACACGCGCTTCCATCGATTTGTACCCGAGCTTGTGCCTGTTTGAACCCACAGTCATCAGCGTTGGACGTGGCACAGACCATCCCTTCGAACAGATTGGTCATCCCACCATGGGAAAGGGAACCCATGCATTCACCCCACAACCCGTTGATGGCGCCGCCCCGCATCCCAAACACGAGGGATTGGCATGTCGAGGTGAACATCTCGAAGTCCTCGCGGATGCATGGCGCAAAGAGTCCATGGACCGAATGGGATTGAATGTTCCTGGGTTTTCTCTTGCCATGCTTTGGGATTGGGCTCAATCTTGGCGAGATCTGCACGAAGGGTCCTTGGATGGATGGATCACAAATGCCTCTTTTTTTGACAAACTCGCTGGCACCGACCACATCCGACTCGCGCTGGAAGCCCAAACCCCGCTTGAAGAAATCGAGTCTCTTTGGCACCTCGACCACGTCCGTTTTTGGAGCGAGGCCCGTCCCTATTTGCTGTACCCCTGGAAGGCCACTGAACCGGGTCATGGGGTGGGTTTCGAAGGAGGTTCTCAAGCCGGCCCTGGACGCATGCGAGACGGCGAATGAGGATGCCGCGATGATGAACTATCTTGCCACTGAAAATGTCCTCCATGCGATTCAACACGTTCCTTTCCTCTTCTGTTTCTCTCCTGATGGTGGGGGTTGCCTTGTCGGGATGCACGAAATACAATTCGTTTGAAGGATACGCTTACGACTGTGAGTGTGGGGAGTTAACCTGGGGCGACCGAGCCCTGAACATGCGCATGGCAGAGGCAGAAGTGATCAGCGAGGATTCGACGGTTTGGCGCTACCATGTTGTGGCTGATTTGCGCCGTCCGCCTGAAATTGAAAACCGCGACGAGCCCCGTGACATCATCATGACCATTCAAGCCACAATCACCGGAGACAGCACACATCACGTGTTTGCCGCAGGAGATGAAGCTTTTACTTTGCAAGAAGTGGATTCACCGGGATACGCAATCTCTTGGGCGATGGAAGGTGCCGAACTCAGCATCTCAACATCCTCCGACGCGCACACCTTGGTGCTCCACGCTCTGTCTGCCAACCGCTCAGGAAATGTGGTTGACGCGCAGGGCGTGTTCACGTTTGACCTTGAAGACTGACGCCCTGAAACCGGACTAACGTCCTGCACCCGGCTTCCAAGGCCCTACGACCTCTCGCTCTGTCACCACATACACCTGGCTCCCTCTTTCCGCGCGGACGGTGTGCATGCCTGTGAATCGTCCAAACGCCGGCAACGTCATCCTCCATCCCGCCTCACACCCAGTCGACGATGCATGAAAACACGGCAATCTCAAGCTTTGGCGGCCTGAACCATGCAATCGAGCTGCAGGGTGAACATGACCGCAGATATGCACCCACCGGCCCTTGGGCAGGGCGTCCTCAGGTTCATGCGTGCATACAACGTCATCTTGAATCCATTGTTCCACCACATCCAAACCCATGGCCTCGTACACCGCATCATGCGCCCGGTCGTGGTTGCCCCGCACCAACACCACATCGCCAAGTCCCGCCTTGCGCTCATCGCGCAGCCATTCACTGAAATCTGACCAGGCCTTGTTGGGTTTGCTGTGAAACAAATCACCCAAGAACAGACATGTCTCAGGTCGACACGCCTGAATGAGTTGGGTCAATTCGAGCAATGTTTGGAAATCAACTGTGGGAGGAACCTGCAGCCCTTGTGACCTGAAATGCTCCGCTTTGGCGAGATGCAAGTCGCTCACCATCAGGACCCCCTTCGCCTCCCAATAGAGAGCGCGTTGGGGCAGAAGCCACATGCGGTGGCTGAGTGCAGTCCACTCAAGTCCACCGGGCAAAGGCACCTTATGCGTTTTGGGCCTTGATCAAATTCAGCGCCGAACCAGCCCGGAACCAAGCAATTTGTTGGTCGTTGTACGTGTGGTTCACCGTGATGGTGTCCGAAGAGCCATCTCCGTGTTCCAGCGTCAGAGTCAGCGGACTGCCTGCTGCGAATTGGTCGAGGTCCACAAAGTGGATGCGATCATCCTCTTGGATGAGATCGTAATCCGACTCCTTGGCAAAGGTCAAGGCCAACATGCCCTGCTTCTTCAAGTTGGTCTCATGAATGCGTGCAAACGATTTCACGAGCACAGCCCGAACACCCAAGTGACGAGGCTGCATGGCTGCATGTTCACGCGACGATCCTTCCCCGTAGTTGTGATCTCCCACCACGACAGTGGGAACGCCTGCCGACTTGTATGCACGCTGAACAGCGGGGACTTCGCCGTACGATCCGTCCAGCTGGTTCTTCACGTTGTTGGTTTCACCATTAAACGCGTTGACCGCACCGGTCAACGTGTTGTTGGCAATGTTGTCCAGGTGACCCCTGTATCGCAACCAAGGTCCAGCCATCGAAATGTGGTCAGTGGTGCATTTCCCATGGGCCTTGATCAAAAGCCTCGCTCCATGGATGTTCTGTCCATCCCATGGCAAAAAAGGCTCCAGCAGCTGCAATCGGTCTGACGAGTCTTTCACAATGACTTCCACCCCACTTCCATCCTCCGCAGGGGCCAGATAACCGGCATCTTCCACCTCGAATCCGCGCTGTGGCAATTCGTCTCCTACAGGTTCCAGCAATTTCACGGGCTGACCATCTGCCCCGACGAGGGTGTCTGTCATCGGATTGAAACCAAGATTCCCAGCGATGGTGATGGCCGTCACGAGTTCGGGTGATCCCACGAACGCGTGCGTGTTGGGGTTGCCATCCGCGCGTTTGGCAAAGTTTCGGTTGAACGAATGCACGATGCTGTTCTTCTCCTTTTTCTCAGCTCCTTCCCTCGCCCATTGACCAATGCACGGCCCACAAGCATTGGCAAACACACTGCCACCCATGTCCTCAAACGTACCAATCAGGCCATCCCGCTCAATGGTGTAGCGAACTTGCTCAGAGCCTGGCGTAATGTTGAGCTTGCCCTTGGCCTCAATGCCCAAATCCACGGCTTGCCGTGCAATCGATGCCGCCCGGCTGATGTCTTCGTAGCTGGAATTTGTGCAACTTCCGATCAATCCAACTTCAATGTTGGTAGGCCAGCCATTGGCCTCTGCCACTTCACGCATCTTGCTGATGGGGGTCGCAAGGTCTGGCGTGAAAGGACCATTCAAGTGGGGTTCGAGCGTACTCAAATCAATGTCAATGACTTGATCAAAATACGCCTCTGGGTTGGCATATACTTCGTCGTCTGCCGTCAAATGCTCTCGGATGCCATTGGCAAGATCGGCCACATCTGCACGGCCTGTGGCGCGCAAATACCGGTCCATGCTTTCCTCATACCCAAACGTCGAGGTCGTGGCACCGATTTCAGCCCCCATGTTGCAAATGGTACCCTTTCCCGTGCAGCTCAATCCCTTCGCGCCATCACCGAAGTACTCGACAATCGCACCCGTCCCTCCCTTCACTGTCAAGATTCCTGCAACTTTCAAAATCACATCTTTGGCTGACGCCCATCCGGAGAGTTGACCGGTGAGTTTGACCCCAATCAACTTGGGGAACTTCAATTCCCATGGCATTCCAGCCATCACATCCACCGCATCCGCACCCCCGACGCCCACAGCCACCATCCCGAGACCTCCAGCATTCACGGTGTGAGAATCCGTTCCAATCATCATTCCTCCGGGGAAGGCGTAGTTCTCCAACACCACCTGGTGAATGATGCCAGCCCCCGGCTTCCAAAAGCCAATGCCGTATTTGTTGGACACCGACTGCAGGAAATTGAAGACCTCGTTGTTCTTGTTGATGGCCTCCTGCAAATCGCTGTCTGCCTGCACCTTTGCTTGAATCAAGTGATCACAATGCACGGTGCTCGGGACAGCTGCCTTGGCCTTGCCAGCCTGCATGAACTGCAACAACGCCATCTGTGCTGTGGCATCCTGCATGGCCACCCGGTCGGGTGCAAAATCCACGTAGTCCACGCCGCGTTGAAACACCTGGCTCGGTGTACCGTCCCACAGGTGGGTGTACAGGATTTTTTCAGCCAACGTCAATGGGCTGCCCTTCAGTTCTCGGGCCGAAGTGACGCGCTCTGGAAAGCGGGCGTACACCTCTCGGATCATGTTCAGGTCAAACGTCATCTTGAGCGAATTCGAACGCGAAGATAGGCCGCAGGACACAGACTGCCTACGTACCTTCGTCTCATGGGGATGTCGCGGTCCATGTGGAAAGAAATGGTGGGTGTGGCCTTGCAATCCATCCAAGGCCAAGCCCTGAGAACTTCCCTGACCGTGGGAATCATAGGCATGGGAATCATGGCGTTGATTGCCATGGTCACAGCCACGGAATCCCTCAAGGCCAACGTTCGACAAGAGTTTTCTTCGTTGGGAACACAGAGCTTTACGGTGGACCGCGCCAGAAGCGGGGGCATGTTCAATGGTCGACGCATCCAAGCCTCTGAACCCATTGACTTTCGTGAGGCACAACGATTCAAGGCCGCCTGTCAAGACGATTTTGACGTGAGTGTGGGCGTCTTTGGAACGGGCATGGCCACGCTCGGGAGAGGCAACAAACGCACGGACCCCAACGTCACTGTCCAGGGTGTGGATGACTTGTACCTGCCCGTGAGTGGCTTGACCTTGTCCCGGGGCAGAAATTTCACATCTGCTGAAATCGAGCAAGGCGCTTCCGTCATCTTGGTGGGACAATCTGTCGTGGACAAACTCTTCGAGAATTGGGAGAATCCCGTGGGAGAAGATGTGTTGGTCGGTGCCCATCGCCACGTCATTGCCGGTGTGTTGGAGGCTCGAGGCACAACGTTTGGCATGTCCCAAGACAACCAAATTCTCATGCCAATCGCAGGTGTGAGACGCCAGTATTCGGACCAAGGACGTAGCTACAACATCACGTGCACTGTGGCGCAGGCCGAAGATTTGCCCTCGGCTGCGGAACAGGCCACGGGCGCCATGCGTGTGATTCGAGGGGATGCACCAGGAGAACCCAAT
Organism: Bacteroidota bacterium; assembly: GCA_041163465.1. Lineage (GTDB taxonomy): Bacteria > Bacteroidota > Bacteroidia > Flavobacteriales_D > Sanyastnellaceae > UBA11663. The sequence goes on along the minus strand of JBEARC010000028.1, from coordinate 9,439 downwards.
TCCTTCCGGGTTCGACAAAGCAATCAATTGGTGGACACCTTGCTCGAGGCCACCGATGGCATCACCTTGGCGGCCGCATTCATTGGATTGATCACCCTGTTTGGTGCGGGCATTGGCCTGATGAACATCATGTTGGTGTCCGTGAGCGAGCGCACGCGAGAAATCGGGACACGCAAAAGTCTTGGCGCCTCGAGCCGGGCCATCCAAACCCAATTTTTGGTGGAAGTCATGGTCATCGGCCAGCTCGGAGGTGCGGTGGGCATTGCATTTGGCCTGGTGATCGGAAACGTCATCGCATCCTACTTCGAGACCCCCTTTGTGGTGCCTTGGGGGTGGGTGACGGTGGGGGTGGTCCTGTGCCTTGTGACCAGTCTGGCTTCAGGTTACTACCCTGCACGTTTGGCCGCCAAGTTGGACCCAATCGTGGCCTTGGGCCGAGAATGAAGGCAGGTTTCGAGCGCCTGGGTGAAGCCAAGACGACAGGGTGTGCTTGTGGGGTGTGATGAACTCGAAAAGGTGTCGAGCATCCGTCGTCTGGTGGAACTGGGGTTGGCTGATGGCGCTGATTTGCGACCTTTGCGGCCGCATGTCGAAGATTTATTACACCCTGACCGACGAGGCGCCGGCGCTGGCGACCTACAGCTTTCTCCCCATTGTCCAAGCCTTTGCTGGCAAAGCCGGTGTGACGGTCGAAACCCGAGACATCTCCCTGAGTGGTCGAATCTTGGCCGTGATGAGCGACTTGTTGCCCACGACCCAGGCCACTGAAGATGCACTTTCAGAATTGGGTGCCTTGGCTCAAACCCCTGAGGCCAACATCGTCAAGCTACCCAACATCAGTGCCTCCATGCCTCAACTCAAAGCGGCAATTGCCGAATTGCAGCAATTGGGGGTAGACCTTCCCAATTATCCTGACGCTCCTTCCAATGACGCGGAACAAGACATCAAGTCACGCTACGACAGGGTCAAAGGGTCAGCCGTCAACCCTGTTCTGCGGGAGGGGAACAGCGATCGTCGTGCCCCCAAGGCAGTGAAGGCCTACGCCCAAAAACATCCCCACCGCATGGGCACATGGTCTCCCACCAGCCTTGCCAGGGTTGCCAGCATGGAAAACGGCGATTTCTATGGCTCAGAGCAAAGCGTGACCTTGGACGCTGCCACCTCAGCGACCATTGTCCACATCGATGGGCAGGGCAAGGAAACCATCCTCAAAACGGGAATTGCCCTCCAACAGGGAGAAATCATTGATTGTGCCGTGATGTCGATGGCCCATCTTGAAGCCTTTCTCGAAGGTGAAATCGACCGCGTCAAAGCAGAGGGAGCGCTGTTCTCGCTGCATCTGAAAGCCACCATGATGAAGGTTTCTGACCCCATCTTGTTTGGGGCTGCGGTTCGTGCATTTTTCAAGCCCTTGCTGGAAAAACATGGAAGTGCGTTGGAGGCTGCTGGCGTGAATTTCAACAACGGACTCGGTGATTTAATCGCCAAGCTTCCGACCATGAATTCCGCCGAGCGTTCTGCCATTGAGACCACAATGACCGAAACGCTTGGCAGTCGCCCCGGTTTGGCCATGGTGAATTCCGACAAAGGCATCACCAACTTGCACGTTCCCTCGGATGTCATCATCGATGCCTCGATGCCAGCCATGATTCGCGAAGGCGGGAAAATGTGGAATGCCGAGGGGCAACTTCAAGACGCTGTGGCCGTCATCCCGGATCGTTCGTACGCCGGTGTTTACCAAGCCACCATTGATTTCTGCAAAACCCATGGAGCCTTGAATCCCGCTGAGATGGGCAGTGTTCCCAACGTGGGTTTGATGGCTCAAAAAGCTGAAGAATACGGGTCTCACGACAAAACCTTCCAGCTTCTCGCGGACGGAAAGGTGATGATTCTTGACGAGGCGGGCAAGGTTCTCATGAGCCAGGAAGTCGGGGCGGGCGACATCTTCAGAATGTGCCAAGTGAAAGATGCTCCCATCCAAGATTGGGTCAAATTGGCCGTGTCTCGGGCACGAGCGACCGGGGATCCCGCGGTGTTTTGGCTCGACGCCAACCGCGCCCACGATGCCCAAATCATCGCCAAGGTTGAGGCTTACTTGCCCAACCATCACACCGAAGGTCTTGACATACGAATCATGTCCCCTGCCGAGGCAACGACCTTCTCACTCGAGCGTATCGTGAAGGGCCTGAACACCATTTCGGTGACTGGCAATGTCTTGCGCGACTACTTGACGGACCTTTTTCCCATCTTAGAGGTAGGAACATCCGCCAAAATGCTGAGCATTGTGCCTTTGATGAACGGCGGAGGATTGTTTGAAACTGGCGCCGGAGGGTCAGCACCGAAACATGTGCAACAGCTGGTGGAAGAAAACTACCTGAGATGGGACAGCCTGGGTGAATTCATGGCCTTGGTGCCCAGCTTTGAGCACATCGCGACCACCACGGGCAACGCAAACGCACGGGTGTTGGCAGACACCTTGGATGCGGCCACTTCGCGCTTTTTGGACGAAGACAAGAGCCCCACACGCCGCGTTGGTGGCATTGACAACCGAGGATCCCATTTCTACTTGGCCCTGTTTTGGGCAGAGGCCTTGGCCAGTCAAACAGAGTCCACATCCCTTCGAGAAGCCTTTGCCCCACTGGCCTCCACGCTTCGAACGCACGAGTCAGACATCGTGCGCGAATTGATTGAGGTCCAAGGAAAGCCTGTGGATTTGGGAGGGTATTACAAACCTAATGCAGCAAAATGTGCAGCCATCATGCGTCCCTCCCGCACCTTCAACGAGGCGCTTGCTCGGTTGTCTTGAGAATGACCATCATTCGAATGCGCTCCTTCGCCACGAGGTCTTGAAGCAAGGCAAGGTTCCCTTTGCCTTGACCCTCGGCGCGAATGGCAGCAAGCAAGGCCATCCAATCGGCTTCTTGTTTGGCAGGAATCACTGAAGGCAAGCCGTCGGGCTGTGGCATCTCTTTGGTGAATGCCAAAAATGTGTTCATGTAATCCACTTGCAAGCGGGTCAACAGATGACCCACCTGGGCCACTGCATCTGGATCCAACGTTGTGGCCAAGACGTTGCGGCATCGCCTCAGATTCTCAACGTGGCCATGCACCAACGACTCCAACGAATTGCCATGCGGCATCAGGGATGGCAAGCGAAAGGCCGCCCCCAAGGCCTCCAAACCAAGGGTTTGGGCCACATCACTCAATTGCAGGCACTTCTCAACTTTTTGATTGACCAGCGGCGGAACAACCGGGTGACGCATGAAATCATCACGCACTTTGAACACGGCGTGATCAAGGGCTTCGTGCATCTCATCCCGAGTTGCGCCTTCTGTCAGGCCAAGCATGGCCAATGCCTTGGAACGTTCCATTCACACAAGTTAGGTGACAACCCGGGCGCGAAGTCCTTCAAGTTGTCGGTTCAGGGGTTAATTTCGTATTTGTTCGCGAAAAGCGCATGATTTGACCCAGAAAGAATTCTGATTTGCCATAAGAATGAAGCAACCCATGATTTGGACCCTTTGTCTCGCTGTTGTCCTAGGCGTTGGATGTGGAGAACCAACTTCTTCCTCCGAAGCCACGGCCCCCGCACCCACCTCCTCTTCCGCAAACACAGCCTCCCAAGCTGAGAAGGCCTCTTCGCCAAATGTTCAGCCCGATGTCACCGTTTCTCCCAAATGGAAGAATGGCGTAACCGACGCGAACAAGGGGGACAAAATTGGAAAGGTTGCATTGAAAGGCACCATCCCTGCCGAAGATGGCATGATGCTTTACTTGTATGAGACGGAGGGGAGAAACCAAACACTCATGGACAGCGCCACGGTCCGCGGACGGGCTTTCGATTTTGGGCCGGTCGAAGTACACCGCGGCTTCTACAAACTTGCGGCCAAGGATGCCAAAAACAACTGCCTCATCGTACTCAATCCCGACGAATCGGAAGTGAACCTCGTGTTCCGCAACCAACGGATGAACAGCGGGAAGTCTGCTCCGCAGAGCCGCGAAAATTCAGTTTGGTTCACGTACGAGTCTTTTTCCAATGTCAACAACAACACCATTCGAAACTTGCGCAAGGATTTGAAGGACAGCCCCTTCAAAGCTCAGGTTGAGCAACAAATTGCGGACAAGGAAAACGAGTTGGTGGCCAAGACGCATGAGTTGATTGATGCAAACCCCGACACGTACATGGCCAAATTCCTCGGGTGGAAATACCCAAAGTATCCCGGGTCACAAGGCAATTACTTCGACGACATGGACCCGATGGACAACAGCCTGATTCGAAGCATGGCCATCAGCGACCGCATCCAGGGATTCATGGTGGCATATAGCAAGGGAGCTGATCCCGGGTTTTTGGCCTGCATTGACATGGTCAAGGCTCATTTCGAACCCAACCCACAAACCCTCGAGAGTGCGCTGTACTCTATGCTTGAGGGCTTTTACAACACGGGAGACAAAGAACACATCTGTGCGTACATCCTCGACAACTACATCTACGATGAAGATTGCGGCGCCGATTTGAGCGATGTGATTCGACAGAGGGCTCAAGGCATCATCAACCTTCAGGTCGGAAAAACCCCGCCCAATTTCACGATGAACACGTGGGAAGGAGAGTCCATCAATTTGATGGAAACTGCGAAGGCCAACACCTACACGCTGGTCATGTTTTGGGCTTCATGGTGCCACAAATGCGAGCAAGAAATCCCGGTGCTCATTCCCGTCTACGAAAAGTACAGGGGTCGCGGGTTCGAAGCCATTGGCGTGAGCTTGGATCAATCGCGGCAAACGTGGGTCGGCGTCATTGAACAGCGTGGCATGCAATACCCCAACGTCAGCCAACTTCAGGGGTGGGATTCGCCGATTGTCAAGGATTACAAAATCACAGCCACCCCGACCTACTTCCTGTTGGACAAGTCTGGAAACATCGTCTTGAAGCCCAAACGCATCTACGAGGTGGACGCATTCCTTCAGAAAAACCTCTGATCGTCAACGACATTTCACACAAGGGAGAGGGTCATGGGCCCTCTTTCTTTTTGGATTTTTTCTTCGCTCGTTTGCTGGGCTTTTCTCTTTTCTGCCTCTCCTCTGACTTCCATTGTTCGTGGATGTCAAGCACCATGCCGTCCACCAAACCAACTTTTGGAACAAGCATGTGGCTGCAACCCGCCATGGCCATGATGCGAAGGTAAATTTCTGCGGCTGGGACAATGACATCCGCCCGATCGGGTTTGAGATGATACTTGGCTCTGCGTTCTGCCAAGCCCAGCGCTGCCAAGTCCTCAAACACTTGCTCCAACTGGTTCCGTGGTATGGCCTCATCTCTTGGAGTCAGCGCCAACCGCTGGAGTCGGTTGGCATTCCCACCCGTGCCGATGGCGTAGAGGGGACGCTCCTCTGATTGGAGATTCGCCACATATGCCTCCACGGCGGACCACTCACCGTCCGGGATCCGCTCTGCCAACCACCTCACAGTTCCCAATTGAAAGCTCTTGCTCTTGATGCGCTCGCCTTCCCGAATCAGGGTCAACTCCGTGCTCCCACCTCCCACGTCGATGTAGAGGTAATCCTTGTCTGGTTCGACAACAGCCTGAGAAAAGTTCCTGTAAATCAGTTCAGCCTCCTCATCACCAGAAATCACGCGGATGTCCACATTGGAGGCCTTCTTCACCTTCCGAATGACCTCGTCTGCATTGTTGGCATCGCGCATCGCACTGGTCGCAAAGGCATGGAACCACTCGACATCATGGACATCGAGCAAGTACCAAAAGGCTCGCATGGTCTTCACCAAGTCCTTGACCTTTGACTCCGAAACTTCTCCCGCGCTGAAGACGTCTGCACCCAGACGCAACGGGACGCGAAAGAAGCTCAACTTGTCCACAACAGGCAAGATCTCGTCTTCATCCACTTTGGCAATCAACAACCTGACTGCATTGGACCCAATGTCGATGGCACCGTACTTCACAAGGTATTCATTCTGCTCATCACAAATTCCGACCACACACCGTCATCAATCCAACGCTGCCAGTCTGTCTTTGTGAACAAGATACAGGTCTTTGTGCGCATCGACAAGGGGTTGATCCTTCACCTCCACCCAAGGATTCGTTCTGTTTGGAATCAACATTCTCGCATGGGTGTTGTCCGACCAAAGCAACTCAAACAAAGCCCGAACTTCAGCAGCCAACCGAGCATCCAGCATGGGAACGCTCACCTCCACCCTGCGATCCAGGTTGCGGGTCATCCAATCCGCACTGCTGATGTAGCTCAGAGGCTTGCCACCATTGCAAAACACAAACAACCTCGAGTGTTCGAGGTATCGACCGACAATCGAGCGTACCTCGATGTTGTCACTGAGCCCCTTCACACCAGCCCTCAAGGCACAAATGCCTCGAATCACCATGCGTATGTTGACCCCTGCCTGACTTGCTTGGTAGAGCTTGTCAATCATACCCGCATCCACCAAGTTGTTGACTTTGATGTCGATCCATGCCTCTTCTCCTCGTTGGGCACGTTGAATTTCATCGTCGATGAGTTTGACAAATCGTCGGCGGGTTGAAAATGGACTCACAAACAGGTGGCGATACACCTTGCGCTCAAAACTGTTTTCAAAAAAGTCAAACAACTTGGCCAACTCTCCTGTGATGCGTGGATTCGCTGTCAACAAGCTCAAATCTTCGTAAATGGTGGCATTCCTTTCGTGGAAGTTACCTGTGCCAATGTGGGCAAAACGTTGGATTCGACCGGCCTTTCTTCGCGTCACCAAAATGACTTTGCAATGCACCTTCAAGTTGGGAATCCCAACACGCACGATGGCCCCAGCCTCTTGAAGCATGTTGGCCACTTTCATGTTGTGCTTTTCATCGAAGCGCGCCGCCAATTCAACGATGACCTCCACCCTCTTTCCATTGCGCGCAGCGTTCAACAGGGCATTGATCACCTGGCTGTTCTTGGCCACCCGATACAGGTTGATTTGAATCAAGGTTACGTTGGGATCAATGGCCGCTTCGCGCACAAAATCAACCACATGGACAAACTTGTGGTATGGACAATGAACCAACATGTCGCCTTGGATCATGGCATTCATGACGCTGGTCGCTTGGACGAGTTGGGGGTGAGTGATGGGAGGTTGACTTGCGAAGACCAAATCCTTCCTGCCAAAATCGGGGAACCCCATGAGGTCGCGGCGGTTGTGGTACCTGTCTCCCGCAATGATGCTCACGCTCGCATGGACTTTGAGCTTCTTCAACAAGATTGCCAACATGTCTTGAGGCATGGCGGCGTCATGCAAAATGCGCACGTACTCTCCCTGCTTTCGCTTCTTCAACCCTCGCTCCACCTTGGACATGACGGAACGAGCGACATCGTCATCGACGTCCATTTGAGCATCCCGCGTCGCTTTCAAGGCGTAGGCCTCAATGTTCCGTGCCTCAAACAACCTGAAAATCAGGGGAAGGGCAAGCCGAATCACATCCTCGAGGAACATGACGCGATGCTCCCCATCCTTGTCCGGCAGCGTCAAGAAACGAGGCAAATGCCGGGGAAGTTGAACGATGGCCAGCTGCTCTTTGTCATCTTGGGTGCGCAGCCGAATGGCGAGGTATCCCTCCCCATCCGAAAGCTGGGGCATTTTGACCCTACGGCTCAGCATGATTGGAACCAACTCGGGACGAACAATGCGTCGAAAATAGGCTCCTACGAAGGCCTCGTCTTCTGCATCCAATTCGTCCTCTCGAACAAAACGGATGTTCTCCTTTTTGAGCTCGGACAGCACCTCTTGAAACGCGATACCATAGGCCTTCTGGAGATCTGCAATCGCCTCTTCGATTTGGTCCAAGGTCGCCTTGACCGGAAAGCCCAAGGTCGTCAAAGCCTTCTTGTCCACAAGCAGCATGCGGTGAAGGTTGGCCACGCGAACGCGGTAGAACTCGTCGAGGTTGTTGGAAAAAATGCCCAAAAACCTCATCCGCTCAATCAAGGGTGTCCGCTTCAACTGGGCCTCTTGCAGCACCCTGTGGTTGAAGGACAACCAACTCAATTCTCTGTTGATGAATCGCTCCTCGGCAGACCCCTTTTTCATGGTGCAAAGATGCATGGGAAATGCATGCTTGGGCATGGTCCACACCTCGCCAAATCTTACAATTCTTTGATGCCTTGCATTGAACCCCTTCTCCCGTGGCCTGTTATCTTCGCAGTCTCAAAACTCACAACAAAAAACCATGGCAGTTCTCGTAGGCCGCAAGGCACCCCATTTCAGCGCAACCGCAGTCGTCAACGGCACAGACATCGTCGACAACTTCTCCCTCGACCAGTACTTGGGTGAGAAATATGTGGTGTTGTTCTTCTATCCCAAGGACTTCACGTTTGTTTGTCCCACCGAAATCCACGCATTTCAGGAAAAATTGGGCGACTTCGAATCACGCAATTGTGCCGTGGTAGGTGTGTCCACAGATACGGCTGAAACACATCAAGCATACTTGAGGGTGGCCAAGGCTGATGGTGGCATCCAGGGCGTAACCTACCCCTTGGTGGCTGATACCAACAAGACCATCTCCACCAATTTTGACGTACTCGCAGGAGAGTATGATTACGATGAAGAGGGCAACTTGACCGCCGATGGTGAAATGATTGCCTACCGCGGATTGTTCTTGATCGACAAAGAGGGTATTGTCCGTCACCAACTCGTGAATTTCTTCCCCATCGGACGAAACGTGGACGAAGCCATTCGCGTGCTCGACGCTTGGATTCACAACGAAACCCATGGCGAAGTGTGCCCTGCGAACTGGGAAAAGGGCAAGGACGCCATGAGCGCCACAACCGACGGCGTTGCCGCGTACCTCGCAAGCCACTAAGTCAGGTACTTCCTGAACACAGAAAGCCCCGATGCAAATCAATGCATCGGGGCTTTTTCTATGCCGTCGGCCCCAGTCGGGCTTGGTGCGCGGGTCAGACCCGACGCTTGCGACGGCGAACGTGGTGAACCACCTCCCCGTTGGGCGCCGTGTAGCGCTCTTCGCCGGTGTCAAAATGCGCATCAAGCGCATCTGCCGACCATTCAGGACGAGCCTGAATCAAACAAGCCACGTCGTCGCAAGCCACAGCAGGATTGCCCTCAGAATCGAGGATGACGTAGATGTGTCCGACCAAACGCTCTTTCATGCGTTCGTCGTGAGAAACAGGAGGGGTAAACACCGCGTCGCGCGTTTGGAGCAACTCATTCAGCGCGCGTGATTTGATCATCGTACAGGAGTTGAATGTGAGCGGGCGGCGTTGAGCCCGAGATGCACAAGATACACATTGTCAGCAATTTACTCGTGTACTTTGAACACAGTTTGGCGACCCAAGGCCTGCTCGAGAAACCTGAACAACCCACCCGAGGGTGCAGCATTGAGCTCCAGGAGAACGGGTCCCTCTGGGTGATGAAGGGTGAGGACCGGGCGCGGTGCCGTAT
>JBEARC010000027.1:0-28342 GCA_041163465.1 Bacteroidota bacterium | reverse complement strand
GCGAATCACTTGATGAATGTGGAGTTTGTGGCGGTCCCGGGGCGATCTACGAGTGCGGTTGCTCAGACATTCCGGCGGGTTCCTGCGATTGCGACGGCAATGTCCTTGATGAATGTGGAGTGTGTGGCGGTCCAGGAGCGATCTACGAGTGTGGTTGCTCGGACATTCCGGCGGGTGCTTGCGATTGCGACGGTAACGTCTTGGATGCTTGTGGCGTGTGTGGTGGTCAAGCTGAAATTTGTTCGGGCTGTACAGATGAAACGGCATGCAACTTCAATCCCCTTGCGCAAATCAATGATGGAACTTGCACGAATCAAGGTTGCAATGATGTGACAGCTTGCAATTTCAACGCGGCAGACTTTTGTGATGTCGATTGTATCTATCCTGTTTTTGGTGATGACTGCAATGGCTCGCCAGGAATTTGCGGACCGGGTACGTATTGGAATCCAAGCAACCAGAGGTGCGAGGTGTTCTTGCCCGGTGATGTGGATTTTGACAATTGCGTCGATTTGAATGATTTGCTCGGGTTTTTGGCCGTTTATAACAATTGCCAGGACACCTCAGGAGGCGAGTTTTTCTGTGGGGTTGAGTATGTCCACTACCACGGATACGATTACCAAACAGTGTTGATTGGAACGGATTGCTGGTTTGCAGAAAACCTGAGGACATTAACCTTCCAGAATGGTGATACCCTTCCATCCAATCTTACCGGTTTACAGTGGGCAACGACCCAAAACCCAGCAATGACTGTCTACGGTGAAGGAGAGGGATATACCGGCAATTGTTGTCCAGTGGACGGTCCTGACGCAGACAATGAGCTCTACAATGGTCAGATTTATGGCCGATTGTACAATGGCTGGGCGAAAAATGATTCCAGAGAACTCTGTCCCAGTGGATGGCATGTGTCCACAGTACTGGATTGGAATTCACTGGTTGCATGTTTTGGTGGATACGAATTGGCAGGAGATGCGCTCAAAGGAACAGATGTACTCTTTGAAGATTGGCAGCCTTCTGGAAATGAGCATTTCAAGGCGCTTCCTGGCGGTTATCGAGATCAGGAAGCGGGGGAGTTTTATTACCGGGGAAGCAGGGCGGGATTTTGGGCTCAAGAAAACGCCTCCCATCGCTCTATCTACAACGGAAATCAAATCCAATCGACCGACGTGAGTCTGCAAGATGGTTACTCGATTCGGTGCGTCAAAGACTAATCCACGTTCAACTCACTTAAGAAGCTTTGCGACCATCGCGCGGACGGCGCGGCCTCGGTGGCTGATCGCGTTTTTCTCTTCGGGGGCCATGTCTGCAAACGTTCGGTCGTGGCCCTTGGGCTTGAAGACGGGGTCATAGCCAAAGCCCGCGGCCCCGGAGCGCTCGAGGGCAATCGAGCCCCTGCACGTGCCTTCGATGAGGTGCTCCTCGCCGTTGTGAATGAGGCAGATGGCTGTGCGGAATTGGGCGGACCGGGATTCGGGGGAGGTGGCGCCAACGCGGATGAGCTCGGCGAGGAGCTTCGTCATGTTGGCTTCCGAGTCGCCGTGGGCGCCGGCGTAACGTGCGCTCAGCACGCCGGGCGCCCCTTCCAGGGCGTCGACCTCGAGGCCCGTATCGTCCGCGAAACAATCGAGACCGTAGTGGGTAACGACGTGGCGCGCCTTGATTTGGGCGTTGCCCTCGAGGGTGGGGGCGTCTTCGACGATCTCTTCGTGGCACCCAATGTCAGTCAAGCTTTGGATGCAGTAGCGGTCGCCGAGCATTTCCTGGAGCTCACGCACCTTGTTGGCGTTGTGCGTGGCGAAAACGAGGATGGGAAGTCGGTCGTCGTGGGATTGGTTCATGTCGCAAAGGTGCGACGAATGTGGGCTGGACGAATGTGGGCTGGACGAATGCGGGCTGGACGCAAGCGCGTTGGACGCAAGCTCGCTGGACGCAAGCGCGTTGGATGAAAGGGGAACGGGCGGGCGGTTTATTGGAGCAGACGTCGGTTGAGTTTGCCTCGTTCGGTACGTGGCAGATCACCCCATTCCAGGGTGCGCGGAGTTTTGGCAGAACCAAGGATGGATTTGAGGGATTCGCGCCAATCGTCGAGGAGCGCCTCAGGGTCGATGTCGTCCGGGGGAGTACCTGCTACACGCAGAACGACGGCCTCGCCCAGGGTTTCATCAGGCCGACCAAACGCAGCCCAGTCCGAAACCCACGCAGGCATGAACGATTCGAGGGCACGCTCGACTTCGCCGGGGTGAACCAACACACCGCCTGTGTTGATGACGTCGTCGGCCCGCCCCAGCCACAAGAACCCGCCTTCAGGATGTTCTTCAATGCAATCCCGTGTGACGAGTTGATGAAGCTCCCTCGAGGGTGCATCGATCACGGCACAACCTGACTCGTCGGAGCTGATGATCACAGAGGGCAGCGGGTGGAAGGGCGCTGAGAGGTCGAGGGTGGAGGCAAGCTTTCGGGTGGCCACGTGCGTGAGGGCCTCACTCAACCCATAGCTCTCCCACACCTCATCCACGCGCCCTGAGTCCAGCAGGCTTTCGAGAAGTGGCGCGGCCACGGGGCCACCGCCGAGCAGCAACGTGCGAACGGAACCTGTGCCATGTTCGACCCAGCCTCGGGCTTGGTGGGGCGTGAGCGCGACGAAGTCGGCTTGGCCCCGCCAGCTAGGTCGGGAAGAAGGGGCGACAAGCTCGAGGTCCCACCCGCCTTCGACGGCACGCACAACCATGGCCTGTCCGGCCACAAAGGAGGTGGGTAACGCGAGTACGGCTCGGGTGCCGGGTTCGAGATTCCAGTGTTGAAGGGTGTCCTGCACGCTCGCAAGGACGGCCCTTCGGCTGTGCTGAATGGATCGGGGCGAACCCGTGGAGCCGGACGTTTGGACGACCATGCCGGGCTCCTCTCCCTTGCACCACTTGAGCCAAACCTCGGACACGTCGGAGAGCCAAGCCTCTCGTTTGGCTTGCGTGCGCCGGAACTCAGCCGCTCCAAGGGCGGTTGCGGGCCACGACTGTGTCCCGAGCGTGATGGTTCCCTTTCGCGCAGTTTTCATGTTCATGCGGTGCCGTGATTGACGCCGCAACCGCAACCAGGTTCGTGCCTGACCACGCCCCTGAGGGCGTTGCGCCACAACGTTTCGTCCCGAGGGGCTTGCGAGGCAGTTGTCAGCGTGCCGTTCGTTACGGCCAAGGGACTTGGGAGGTTGTTGACGAACAGTCCGCCTGTACCGAGACCTTGAGGCAAGCGGGCTCCCTCGGGCGAGAGGGCGGGTTGAACGGCCGTCCATTGTGCGATGGCATTCAGGCCCACGTTTGATTCGAGTGCAGAAGTCGCCCACCAGCCCACACCTCGCTGTTCGGCCAAGCGTGACCACACAGTGGCTGCGTCGAGCCCGCCAATCAAGGAAGGCTTGAGCACGAGGAACTGAGGGCGCACCTGGTCCAACAGCTGCATCCTGTCTTTCAGGACATGCACACCGATGAGGCTTTCGTCGAGCGCGATGGGGAGAATGTTCTCCTCGCAGAGCTCCGCCAAACCGTCGCGATCGTGAGGCTTGAGCGGTTGCTCAATGCTGTGGATCTTCAGGCGAGCGAGTGCCTCGAGTCGGGCCCGGGTTTCGTCCAAGGATAGCGAACTGAAGGCGCCATTGGCATCTACGCGCAACGTGAAATCGGGGGAGGGGTAGCGTTCTCGAACTTGTTGCAGCATGCCCAGCTCGGTGTCCCAATCGTGGGCACCGACCTTGCATTTGAGGGTGGAGAATCCGCGGTCCACGAGGTCGTCAAACTGACGAAGCATTCCGTCGACATCTCCCATCCAAACCAGCCCGTTGATGTCGATGGCCCTTTCACCGCGGGAGAAGGCTGACGCTGCGATCACACCTCGACCTCCTGCGTGCAGGTCCCACGCAGCCGTTTCCACCGCAAAACGAACGGAAGGAAGGTTTGCTGGGACAGACATGGCGTCCAAGCATCCGCTTGAAGCCACCTTGAACAGACCTTGATGAGCCTGTGCCTCGGACTCCAGCGACAAACCGGGAATCAAGCTGCATTCTCCCACGCCGATTCGTCCTTGTTCGTCTTCGGCGACAAGGAACCAGGTGGGTTTGTGGGTGAGGGTGTCGCGTGAGGTTTGGGCTGGCTTGTGAAACGCAAGGGGATGATCAACCACAGCCATGCGCAAGCCCCTCACCATCGGGGCAGGAGGCCAGACGTCGGGGGTGGCGTTCATGGTGTGAGGGTTTGGTCCATGAACATGAAAAGCGCAACCAAAAAGGAACTCAACGCCACCCGCTTCAGTTCAGGATCGAGGTCACGGGGTGTTTGGCATCGCCACACGTCCACGGCGTGACGGCTGTGCACCAGCGCAATCAGGCCGTACCACAGTGTGCCGCGCCAGATCCCTTCGTTCCAAGGTCCAAGAAAAAAGACACCCATTGAGGCCCAGCCCAATGTGAGCACAACGAGGTGGTAGATTTTGCCGCCGCGAAATCCGAGTCGGACCACGGTGGTGCGTTTGCCTGCAAGGGCATCTGATTCGTGGTCGCGCAGGTTATTCAAGTTGAGTACGGCCACACCCATGCAGCCGGAAAAGACGGCGGGAAGGGCCCACGTTGCGTTCACATGGTGGGCCACCAGAAGCCCCACACCAAGAACCCCAACCCATCCAAAAAAAACCATGACATACAAATCTCCAAATCCTTGGTATCCATAAGCTTTGCGTCCAATCGTATAACGCATTGATGCAATGATTCCAGCCACGCCCAACGCACCAAGGAGGCCCATGCGGGCAGCGTCCAAGTTGCCGCCTTCTGTTCCCGGAATCACCCCTGGCACAAAGGCAACAACCAGTGTTGCAATGCCAGCGAGAAATGCCACAAGAGCGGTGATGATCAGGGCTCGTTTCATGGAGAATGCCGAGAGGGATCCCGAGGCGAGTGCACGATCATGCCGCCCTGCCGCCGTGTCTGTCCCTTTGGTGAAATCCCCGTAATCGTTGGCAAAATTGGCCAAAACTTGGAGCAATATCACGGTCATCAAGGCCCCCAGAACGACTGGCCAAAACCTTGCCGAGCTGGCTGAATCCAATCCTTCAGCGTGTGCGACAGCTCCACCCACAAGGACGCATGTCATCGCCAAGGGAAGGGTTCGTAGTCGTGCAGCTTGGATCCAGGGGTTCATTGTTTTTTTAAAATTTTAATTTGCTGGTAAACAAATATTTGGGTTTTGTTATCTTGAGTTAAGGTGGAATAATTCTCGACACGCTTCAAGGTAGTTTTTCACGGCTTCTGCGCTGTCCACGTTGGGCGTCATGACTTCCACCATGACCAAACCCTCTTCGTCACGGGCGTGTTCAAGGGCTCGTTCCAATTCCGCGGCCGAAGTGGCGAGCAGGTACATGGCGTTTGCGCCCTGGGCAACCGCAGCCACGGTGCGGGTGGGTGGCGTTTCAAAGTACCGATGGAAGACTTCGCCGTGCTGCGTTCCCGGGAGCCAGCGGAAGATGCCACCGCCGCTGTTGTTGATCACGACGACCTTGAGACCCATGCGCTGCAAGGAGGATTCTGTCAACAAGGCGTTGGCGTCGTAGTGAAACGCCACGTCTCCTGTGACAATCCAGGTGGAGGGAAATTCGCCCATGCTTCGACGTCCAGTGTGCCAGCCCAGCGCGGTTGACAAGCATCCGTCGATTCCTGCTACACCACGGTTGGCATGAAAGGTGGCATGCGGGTTGCATGCTTCTGCGACATCCAGCCATTGGACATACCGAGCGGATGCGCTGTTGGCCACGTGGAGGGCATGGGGTCGCTCTTGTTCGTTCCAAGTGGCCCACGCTTGGGTCATTGTTTTCCAAGCCATCAGGTCGCTCCAAATCGGTTCGCATGCTGCCGTTTCGCTTTGCAGCTGGGTTTTCACGCGAGTCCACGCTTGAAGTTGGGACGGTGAGGACGGCGAGGAGAGCACTTTGGCAGAGGCTGAGCCTTGAAGCGTGCCCCAAACGTCCCATCCGGTCCCTTCCCCTTGGAGGTCTTCGCCAATGTGCCAGTGGGGCATCCCGTTCATGGCGTTTCGAAGTGCTTTTGACATGGGGGGAAGTCCGAGTGTCAACACGGCTTCGGGTCGAAGGGCCTCGGGCCAGGCTCCGTCTTGCAATACACGCTCGGCACCGTACACGACGCAGGGTCCTGTGATTCCGCTTCCTCGCTCGGCGAGGCACGGCAAATTGACGTGGAGGTGGGCCGAAGCCGAGCGAGCGGCCACCACTGGGCGCGGACCGGCAATCACCACGACGCGACCACGACCGACCGCCTCCCCAAGCTTTCGGGGGATGGGAACCGCACACGGGTTGGAGGATGCATGGAGATCAAGCGTATCACCGCCGGTTGCTGGAAGGGTTGGGGCCGGGGCGAGGTCGTACAGGGGTTCGTCGAGCGGCACGTTCAGGTGAACGGGACCGGAACTTCGGCCGGGGCCGCCGTCGAGGGTGAGGCGCACCGCGAGGCGCGCACGTCGCGTCAATTCGGCGAGGTCCATGCACGACCCATCGAGCACGTCATGGTGCACCGTGTGCGCCGCGTGCACGCCCGCTTGGGCAATCGATTGGCCGTGACCTCGTCCCACCACGTCAGCAGGTCGGTCGGCCGTGATGCTCAGCAGAGGAATGCGGGCGTGGAACGCCTCGGCCAAGGCTGGTCCGTGATTCAGGGCAGCTGTTCCAGAAGTGCAAATGGCAGGAACGGGGGTCCACGTGGCCAGTGCAAGGCCGAGGGCGTGGTGCGCCGCCGATCGTTCGTCAATGCTCACGTGCACAGTGAGTTCCGGCTGGTGGTGCAGTGCAAGGACAAGCGGCGCGTTACGTGATCCAGGGCTGACAACTGCGTGGCGCACGCCTTGTTCGGCCAGCACCGCCGCAAGAACGGCGGCCGCAGAATGCGAGCTGCTCATGTGCATGTCACGAAGGTACGGGTGCTTAGCCTTGAAAGGCGGGAGAAATGCTTTGGAGTTTGGCCTCAGTCTCTGACCATTCGCTGTCGGGAACAGAACCCTCCACAATGCCACCTCCGGCGAACAACACGACCCCGTTTTCAGCCCAATGTGCGCAGCGCAAATTCACGTAATACGCGCAGCCCAGAGGGGAAGCCCAGCCAAGAAATCCGGCGTAGTATGTGCGGTTGTGCCGCTCGTTTGAACGAATGAAATCCGCCGCAGCCTCCACGGGGCGGCCACAGACGGCGGGTGTGGGGTGAAGCGCTTTGGCCAAGGTGTGGAGGTCGCCTGCGTATCGAGCTGAAATCCGTGTTTCCAAGTGAACCAATTCCCCGTAGCGTTTGTCACGTGGGCCGTCTTGGTTGATGTCTTCAGCACCAAGCTTGTCCAGGACTTCCAGTACATGGTCCGTGACAACTTGTTGCTCTTGACGCTCTTTGTCCGTCCAAGCATCCTCCGATCCCTTTTTGCGGGTACCTGCCAGGGACACCGTGTCCACATCGTGTTGCTGGGCCCGGAGCAAGAGTTCCGGCGTGGCGCCGCACCACGTGCCTTCCTCGGGGTGATGCATGAGGTAGACGAGGGCATGGGGGTGTAGCGCGCACAAATTTTTGAACGCCAACTCGGGAGCTACCGCGTCCGCCGAGACACGCGTGCGGGAGACCACCACCTTGTCGATTGCCCCACTGCGAATGGCGGCCAAGGCTGCTTCGACGTTGGATACGTGCTCTGCGCGGGTGGTGTCAGGCAGGGCGGGTGTTGACATGGTTGGCAAGGTACCTGGCTCCGGGGGTGTGGTTCGCACCGCATGTCCTCTCCACGAAATTTCAGGGGCGCCTCCGGCTTCGTCAAACGGGACGAAGTGAAATGTGGAGGTACCGCTGGCGTCAGGAATCAAGGTGAACACATCGGTGTGTCCCGGAGGTCTCCACCAAAGTCTCGGCTCTGAAGTCGCCGCTGTGTTTGTTCGGGCCTCGGCATGAGGCGCGTCGTCAAAAAATGTTTCAGTCACGGCGAGGCACAATCATGACCGTGAGGCGAGACGTGCACACCAAGTCCCCAACGTCGTCTCGGATTTCAATGTTCCAAACGTGCAATCGCCCACCACGGTGTGTCAATGTAGCGGTGCCGTGCACCCATCCCGAGCGAACGCCTTTGACGTGATTGGCATTAACCTCAATCCCAACGGCCCCTTTGCCGGAGGATTCCACAAGCACATGCGATCCAACACTGCCCAGGGTCTCAGCCAGGACAACACTGGCTCCTCCGTGGAGCAAGCCGTAAGGCTGATGCGTGCGAGAATCCACAGGCAACCTCCCCTTGACCAGCCCCTCCTGAACATCGGTGATTTCCAATCCAATCACTTCCGCCATGGTGTGTTGACTGATTTCCTTCAGGCGCGTCATCTTTGCATCGTCCATCATGTCAAAATTACAACCAAACGCTGCCCGTATTTTGTTGGCCGAAGACACGCCATCGCTGCGACACATGTTGGCGATCAATTTGCGCAGTGAAGGTCACAAAGTGGTGGAAGCGCAGGATGGCGCGGAGGCGCTCGACGCATTGAGAAACCAGAGATTTGACGCAGCCATTCTCGATGTCATGATGCCTCGAATGGATGGCTTTGCCGTGTGCCGCACGGCGCGGTTGGAAGGCATCGAAACGCCCATTTTGTTTCTCACGGCGCGCAATGAGGGTTCAGACAGGGTGGAAGGATTGAAACTCGGTGCCAATGATTACCTCGGCAAACCATTCTTGATGGAGGAGTTGTTGCTGCGTCTCGATCGCTTGATGCCTCACGCAGCATCCGAGCCATGGACGCAGTTGCAATCGGCGCAAATCGGACGGGGAAGGGTCGATTTTGTCGCGTTTGAGGCCATGGGAAACGATGGTGTGCTTCGAAGCATTTCCAAGCGGGAGGCGATGCTCCTGAAGTTGCTCATCGGGCGTCAGGGTGAGGTGGTGAGTCGGGAAGACATTTTGCAATTGGTTTGGGGCTATGACATCATCCCCTCAACGCGGACCATCGACAACTTCATTTTGTCGTTCAGGAAAACCTTTGAGCCCGACCCCAAAACCCCCCGACATTTTCATTCCATTCGCGGTGTAGGATACAAGTTTACACAATGATGAACAAGGTTCAAAAACCTGTAAATCAGCGTTTTGAAATGAAAATGAAATTTTCGTTCGTTTTTTTCGTCCACCCGAGGCAACCACGTGAATCCCACGTCGTCTAACGACTAACATGGTCAATGATCATGTTGGTTTCAATTTTCTTGCAGGTTATGGAGGGGGCCGAAGGGCCTCCTTCTTCTTTTGTGCAAGACCGTCTTGATTTGCGCGGGCTTGATGGCATATCCACTGAGGGGTTGTCCACTGAGCACGTGGCATGTTCCGTGCCCCTAGGCCATGCCCTAAGGCAAAGACCCGTGCGCACACGAGATGCTCAGCGGGGTTTGGACATGTCGACGTAGACAACGGCCTTGGTCTCAAAGAACTCGGATGCAAACCACCGTGAAAGGGGGTGGATTTCGGTGGTTTGCCTCACCTCGGCCAACTCCTCGTCGAGGTCACCTCCCTTGAGGTAGAAGATGCCCGGAGCACGCCCTGATTTCATCGACGAGGCGACTTTGGTTTCCACCCAGGGGATGAATGCGGCCAATCGGGTCACGGCACGGCTTACGACAAAATCAAAGGTTCCATCGACCTCTTCAGCCCTGGCGTGCAAGGCTTGGACGTTGGTTAGGCCGGCGGCCTCAGCCACGGCACGAACGACCTTGATTTTCTTCCCGATGCTGTCGCAGAGCACAAACGACGTTTCAGGAAACATGATGGCCAATGGGATTCCTGGAAACCCTCCCCCAGTACCTACGTCGAGCACACGCGTCTCAGGTTGGAAGGCATGAACCTTGGCGATGCCCAAACTGTGCAGGACATGCCTCTCCATGACGGCCTCGTCCTTTCTCGAAATGACGTTGATTTTTTGGTTCCAAGACGCAATCTCAGAGGCCACGATGTCGAATTGATCCAACTGATGCGCGGTCAATTCTGGGAAATGGGGCTGCACCCATTCACGCGCGGTCATGGGTTCAAATGATTTCCCGGCTCGATTCCAACACCTTGGCCATCATGTCTCTGGCCCGGAACAATTGCGCCTTGACGGTTCCCAGGGGAAGGTCCAATTCTTCGGCAATTTCCTCGTAGCTCTTTTCCTCGAAATACCTCAATTCCACCAAACGCCTGTACCGATCCTTCAGCTGGGAAACGACCTCTCGGAGCCGCTCGATTCGCTCTTGCTTTTGCAAGGTTTCCAGCGGATCCAATCCATCGTCCTTCACGCTGATTTCCATTTGTTCTCCCTCATCGTTGGTGAAACCTCTGTCCAGAGACAGGGCGTTGATTTTCTTCTTCCGAATGAAGTCGATGGTGTGGTTGGAGGCGATTTTAAACAGCCACGTGGAAAAGGCAAACGCCGGGGTATACTGGTGCAGCCGCTTGAATGCCTTGGTGAACGTTTCGATGGTCAAATCCTCAGCGTCGTCTTCGCTGAATACCATGCGGTTGATGAGGTGGAAAATGGCCCCTTCGTAACGCTTCATCAGCTCTGCGTAGGCCTTTTGGTCTTTCTCTTGGGTGGCACGCAACACAAGCGCGTAGTCCCGTTGGGCCTTGTCAGAGAGGTTGGGGTTCACTTCCATGGGGTCGATTCAGGTTGTTGGCCTCGCCACCAAGACCAAACCCGAAAGGCACTCACGGCGGGCTCGAGCACCAGCCGCCATGCACTGAGTCCCGGTTGTCCAGTTTGGCGCAAGAACAGACCGAAGGTAAGCGTGCGATGGGTCAACGCCAAGCCCAGGGCTCCAAGGGATACCACCCCCGGGTTGTGGACAACCCCAGCCAACAGAACGAGCCAAAGCAGGCCAGGAACCATAAGCCAAAGTTTGATTGTCCAGGGATAACTCGGACTCGCGCTGAAGTGCCGCGTCTTTTGGCGACGCCATGCCTTCCAAGTCGCCGGCCATGGTGATTCTGTATGGGCTTTTGGGTTGATGCACGTCCCAACCCTTGCGCCACCCGCCACCGCGTCTTGCAGCCACAAATCATCATCTCCCGAGGGGATGTGGCTGTGAAACTCCATGCCGTGACTCCTTTCCCACGCGGTTTGGGTCAGGGCCATGTTCCGTCCAAACGCCAGGTACGGTCGTCCCCCTCGTGCGGCTCCGACTGCTTTTTGGGCCAGGCGTTGGGCTTCCAACACCTGAAGACGTGCCAACCACCCCTTGGCTTGCCGGGCCTGGCGATCGTAGGCTTCGACTGGCCATCCCACGCCTACCAAGACGTCCCACTGCGTGGTGGCGCCTTGTGTCATGTGAAAGAGCCAATCGGCGTCTCGAGGGCGGCAGTCTGCATCGAGAAGCACCCGTACATGAAATCTGGCCATGCCCATGGCGTGGGTAAGTGCATCTTTTTTACCCGGCCGTGAGCCCTCGATGCGGGTGGGTTTCCACCTGCTGTCACGCTTGGCAATGTCTCGCAGGCGTTCCCAAGTCTCGTCGGTGCTTCCATCATCCACAACCACGACCTCGACCTTCTTTCCGGCATCGTTCCATCGATTCAGTGCAGGAAGCAGTCCTTGCTCCAAACGAAGCACGTGTTCAGCTTCATTTCTGCAACAAACAATCACCGAACATTCCCCAACCGATTCATCCCATGGGTCGGAGGTGACTTCCCAAGAGGGGGCGGCTGGGATTTCAGGATACACCGCATCCCAGCGCCAAGCCCAAACGATGTGTCCAGCCGCTGCGATCCAAGAGGCGATCATCCGTCAATCAATGAACCACCACAACGTGGCACACATGTCGATTGCCTTGGTGCCCAACCCACTCGAGCAGGTAGGTTCCCTCTGACCATGCGGAGACATCCACAACGCTCTGTTGGGCAGTGACCGCTTGGCTGAAGATGTTTTTGCCAGCCATGTCCCGAACCGTCATGTGTCCCTTTCCCTCGGGCCACTCCACGCGAAGTTCATCCGAGGCTGGCACCGGATAGGCAAGGAGAGGAGCTGTCGCCAAGCCCTGTGCATCGAGCGTTTCATCGGCACAGAATTGGTCTTGAGCTGACGCCCCAAATTCACCTCCACTTGACACCACCTCACCGTTGGGATCGGTGATGGCCCAACTTCCTTGACCCCAATCACAACAGATGCCGTCCTCGTAGCTGTCCTCAATCCTGAAGATGTAACACCCCTCTTCCAAGCAGAAGTCAACCACCACTTCGCTGCCGTCCATCCCATCTTGGTAGGGGCCCCCTTGGTACAAGGTTTGGCCCAACCTCTTCAACGTCCAGGTCGTTTCGCTGCCATAGTCGTCGAGGACCAAGGTCAACGTGTAGTTGTAGGTGGGTCCTTCGTAGGCGGTGAATTCCACCGAGGTTGTGTTGTTGAGGGCATTCTCATCGGCAACCCCGTTGGGCGTGATGACAGTGACTTCCACGTCATTCAGGCCACCTTGGCTCGTGAAGGGGGGAAGGGTGACAACTTCCGTTTCATACTGGGCCAAATTGCCTGCCCAGGATTGTTGCTGGATGGCCCCCCCGTTGATGCTGTACTCCAACATGCAACTGGTCAATTCATTGGTGCCCGTGTTGGTGAGGGTGACCTCAATGGTCACCTCTTCTGCGCCACACAGGACGCCATCGGGAGCTCCCGTGATGTTTACACCGGCATCGTTGTCAAAGGTGACGGCACCGTCTGGATAGCCATCCCAGACCAAAATTCCAGACCCTGAGGGGTCCAGATATTCTGCCAAACCTTGTCCCCAGCTAACATTGAATCTGCCGTACCAATCGGCTTGACCATTGTTTACACTTCCGGAACACGCTGCTGCTCCACCGTACAATTGACCGATGACGCGGTGGTTTTGGTCGAACAACGGTGACCCCGACGACCCACCCTCAGTGACTCCCAGCTCCCATTCGTTGATGTACCACACAGCCGCTCCTGCTGCCTGTTGTTGGGATGGGCTGTCGTCTTCAAAACAAATCTTTTTCACGTCTCCCGAAGGGTGATGAATTCCCACGGCACTCAAAGGAATGGCCCCCGAGGCATCCCAACCTGCATACTGCACGTTGAAGGCAGCTGGTGGGGTTTGGCTGAGTTCGATCAATGCGACGTCAGATTGCCCGCTGTTGACAAGCAAGGTGCCCCCACTGATGCTTTGGTTGGTAGGGCCTGAATTGCCTGTGCAAGTGGACGATTCATGGTTGAAGTAATAGACCCAATTCCCCGGATTTCCCAAACAATGGTTGGCGGTCAAAAAATAGGGGGTTCCATCGTTGCTTGTGTTGTTCACCAAAGCCCCTGAACAAACGGCAAAGTTGCCTTGGACGATCAGGGCTACGCTTCGTTTCTCAGTGGCCCAAGTCGCTCCCTCGGGGCAATTGACATTGATGTTGCACGCACCGCTGTTGCCAAACGGACCGCGGTCCTCATCGCCGTGAGGCCACCCGGAAAGCAAGCGATATCCCTGCACCACTTCGTCAATGTGCAAATGGGGGAACATCCCGAGCGACAGGGGTTGTCGGTATTCAATCACAAGTTCATCCGCGAGGACCACCCCTGTGGCCAAACCGCCCCATGGTTTGACATTGCGATGGTCAAAAGCACCCAAGATGTCACTCCCATCGGCGGCGTACACGAAGAGTTGGCCTCCTTTGGGTACGTCGTATTCGTCGAATCTCACGGACATGCAGGATGCTCCTGGGGCGTCAAACACCATTCGCCACACCCGAGAATCGTTCTCCACAGTCCAAGCTCCCTCAGAAACTGCGGAGATGTCGACAGTGTGGTTGACGCCAAAACGCCAAGGCGCTTCCTTGTACCGATCGGTCACGGCATCTTCAGCGGCGAGCGCGTCGCGATCCAATGCCGGAAGGGTCATGGGAAGAGGGCGGGCCCCGTCGAACCACGGACTTCCTCCATAGGACAATTGGGCATGCACATGGCTTGGAGCCAAGACCAAAAAGGCCAGCCAGGCCATCCACAGGTAACGTGGGAACTGTTTCATGGGTACGGGTAATTCAGAGGTTCGGTCCAATCTTCAAGCAGCAACACGGTGATTCCCCTCGGCGTGCCGCGATACGCGCGAACTCCCCATGCCAGGGATTCTTCGATCAACGCGCGACAAGGGTCGCCATCGGAACGATGAATGACTCGGAGAGGTTGCTTGGGCGGCAAGCTCTTCAGCATGGGTCCCGAGGCCTCGAGCACAAAATCATGCGACCCACAACCGCCCCCGTATTGAACAATGGCCCGCAAAGAATCTCCATCGATCCACACGTTCACCCAAGTGAATGCCGCTTCATCCGCGGGCGCCATGGCTTCGAGGACCTCAGGGTTTGTCGTTGGCGCGGTAGCTTCTGTGTCGGTGGATTCATGCAATGGCGCGCAAGCAAACAGGAAGACGACACCCGCCGCCAGAATCGATGCCAGCGCTCCACCATGTGTTCGGGGGGATGCAGTCATTGGGTGAAATTAGGAACCGACGTCCTTTCGCCTCGCTTCCAAGGCAAAGAGTTCGTCACGCAGCCTTGCCGCTTCCATGAATTCCATGCTTTTGGCCGCACGTTCCATGTCCTTGCGCGTTTTGCTGATGAGCCGGTCCAATTGGTCCGCGTCCATGCGTTGCACAATGGGGTCTGCCACCGTCAAGGGGAGGGCCTCCGATTCGGCAGCGTAGTTTTTGGGACGGTTGCTCACTGCGTCACTTTGTTCAAACAGGGTTCTCTTGTCCTTCCTGATTTGCATGGGGGTCAATCCATGGGCTTGGTTGTACGCTTCTTGTTTGGTGCGTCGACGAGCAGTTTCTTCGATGGTGGAAGCCATGCTCTCCGTCACCTTGTCTGCGTACATGATGACCCGGCCATGAACGTTTCGGGCGGCGCGACCCGCGGTTTGGGTGAGGCTTCGGTTGCTTCGGAGAAACCCCTCCTTGTCGGCATCCATGATGGCGACAAGGCTTACTTCGGGAAGATCCAAACCCTCCCGAAGAAGGTTGACACCGACCAGCACATCAAATGCTCCATCCCGAAGTTCGCGCAGGATTTCCACGCGATCCAAGGTCTTGACGTCGGAATGAATGTACCGGGTCTTGATGCCCAACCGGTCGAGGTATTTGGTCAGCTCTTCGGCCATTCGCTTCGTGAGTGTGGTGACCAGGACTCGTTCGTGGGCGGCAATCGTAGCGCGAATTTCAACCACCAAATCGTCCACTTGCGCATGGCAAGGCCGGACTTCAATGGGAGGGTCGAGGAGGCCGGTGGGTCGAATGACCTGTTCGACAATGACGCCTTCGGCACGTTCCAGCTCAAAATCTGCAGGCGTTGCGCTGACATAAATGGTTTGATGAACGATTCCTTCAAATTCCTCAAAGGTCAAAGGACGGTTGTCGAGCGCAGATGGCAGTCGGAATCCATGGTCGACCAAGGTGACCTTGCGCGATCGGTCCCCTCCGTACATCGCACCAATTTGAGGCATTGTGACGTGGCTTTCGTCCACGACCAACAAAAAATCTTTGGCGAAATAGTCAAGCAGGCAAAAAGGCCTCTCACCGGGTTTTCGCCGGTCGAAGTACCTCGAATAATTCTCAATGCCCGAGCAAAATCCCAGCTCCTTGATCATTTCCAGGTCGTACAGCGTTCGTTCCTCGAGTCGCTTGGCCTCCAGGTATCTGGCCTGGTCGCCAAAAAAGGTCTTTTGCAACTCGAGGTCTTGCTGAATCTCCCATACGGCCTGGTGCGTGGTTTCCTTGCTGCTTACAAAGAGGTTGGCCGGATAAATGGTGAATTGTTCAAAGGTGTGAAGCACGTGGCCTGTGATGGGGTCGATGCTGGCCAAACGCTCAATCTCGTCGTCCCAAAACTCGATTCGAATCGCGTGATCAGCATACGCCAAGTGAACGTCCACGGTGTCGCCCTTGACGCGAAAGGTTCCTCGTTTGAATTCTGAAACAGCCCGGCTGTAGAGGCTCGTCACAAGCCTGTGCAAGACGTCTCGTCTTGTGATGCGCTGTCCCACCTCAAGGGACAGCACATTCTTGTGGAATTCCACGGGGTTGCCGATGCCATAGATGCAACTGATGCTCGCCACGACGATGACATCTCGCCGTCCACTGAGCAGGGCAGATGTGGCCGACAGCCTCAATTTCTCGATTTCATCGTTGATTTGGAGGTCCTTTTCGATGTACGTGTTCGAGGCAGGAATGAAGGCTTCAGGTTGGTAGTAATCGTAGTAGCTTACGAAGTACTCGACGAGATTGTTGGGAAAGAACGCCTTGAATTCGCTGTACAACTGCGCAGCCAAGGTTTTGTTGTGGCTGAGGACAAGGGTTGGACGTTGGGTTTGGGCGATGACATTCGCCATGGTGAATGTCTTCCCTGATCCAGTCACACCCAGCAGAACTTGGTGAGGAGCTCCCTCATGGACCCCAGCAACCAATTGGCGGATGGCCTCAGGTTGGTCTCCCGTGGGTTCAAAATCACTGATCAACTCAAAGGCGGACATGTGGCAAAGGTAGGGTGTCTGCGAAGGCTCTTTCGCGCTCAGGGGGGCTTTTCAGGTCAAACTTCGCGCGCACTTCAGGCAACAAAAAACCCCGCCACAGGGCGGGGTTCTTGCTGTTGTTCAGAGGAGGAGGCTCACTCCGCCACAACGTCAAACTTCACGGTCACCTGGACCTCTTTGTGAAGCTTCACCGTGGCCTCGTAGGAGCCGAGTTCTTTGATGTGGTCGTCAGCCATGGAAATTTGCTTCCGCTCCACATCGTAACCTGCTGCCTGGATGGCATCGGCAAGCTGGATGGTGTTGACGGAGCCAAAAATCTTACCGCTTTCACCAGCCTTGGCACCCAATTTCAGGGTCAAGCCCGACAACTTGTCGGCAATGGCCTGCGCCGCTTCGCGGGCCTTGGCCGCTTTGTGTGCTTGCTGGCGAATGACTTCGTTGTTCACCTTCAAGTTGGATGCGGTTGCAGCCACAGCCATTCCTTGAGGGATGAGGAAATTGCGCGCGTAGCCGTCTTTGACGGTCACCACGTCATACTTGCTGCCGAGGGTGTCGACGTCTTGCTTGAGAATGATGTCCATGGTGCGCGGAATTAACGGAGGTTGTCAGCAACGTATGGCATCAACGCGAGGTGGCGTGCCTTCTTGATGGCTTGGGCTGCCTTGCGTTGGTACTTCAAGCTGGTGCCAGTCAACCGGCGAGGCAAAATCTTGCCTTGGGGGTTGCAAAGCATCAACAAGAAGTCTGCATCCTTGTAATCAATGTACTTGATGCCCTTCTTGCGAAAGCGGCAGTAACGCTCGGCTTTCGTCTCGATGTCGATGGGGTTCAGGTAACGAACTTTTTTGTCTGCCATAACAGGAGAGATTAAGCCTCAGCATTGTCACCTGCTGTTTCAGCGGCAGGTGCTGGCTTTTGGCGGTTGGACTTGTTGCGACGGCCTTCGGCGTACGCAATGTGATGCTTGTCCATCTTCGTGGTCAAGAAGCGGATGATGCGCTCGTCCCTTCGGAATTCAGTCTCGAATGGCAGGATCACGGCTGGGTCGGCTTCGAATTCCATCAAGTGGTAGAAGCCAGTCGACTTCTTCTGGATGGGGTAAGCCAACTTCCGCAATCCCCATGCGTCCTCGTGGAGGATTTTGCCACCTTTGTCAGTGACAAACGCACGGAACTTCGACACTGTTTCCGCCACCTGCTCAGCAGACAGCACGGGAGTCATAATGAAAACAGTTTCGTAACGGTTCATGGAACGTTGTTAATGAATGGGGCGCGAAAGTACATCGGGCCATCCTGAAAACCAACAACTTTCTCTGCGAATTTGGGGATGGTTTGTGGAAAACGCAACTTGCCCGAAACCCTCAAGCGGGGCGATATTCGCGGTTCCATGAGCGACCAACCCTATCTCGTCAGCGCCCGAAAGTACCGCCCCCAAGACTGGGAGTCGGTGGTGGGCCAGGCGGGAATTACGCAAACCCTGCAACAAAGCATTGCTTCTGGTCAGATTGCCCAGGCCTATCTTTTTTGCGGTCCTCGCGGGGTGGGAAAGACGACCTCTGCGCGCATTTTTGCCCGTGCCATCAATGGGTTTGACTCTGCCGATGATGCATTGGCGTTCAATGTGTTTGAACTAGACGCGGCCTCCAACAACAAGGTGGAGGACATTCGAAGCATTGTGGAACAGGTTCGTATTCCGCCTCAAAAAGGGAAGTACAAGGTGTACATCATCGACGAGGTGCACATGTTGAGCCAAGCCGCCTTCAATGCGTTTTTGAAAACGCTCGAGGAGCCGCCTTCGCATGCCGTGTTCATCTTGGCCACCACGGAAAAGCACAAAATTCTACCCACCATTTTGTCGCGGTGCCAAATTTTTGATTTTCACCGAATCACTGTGCCGGATACCGTGGCACATCTGCAACGCATTGCCGCGCAAGAGGGCGTCGTCGCGGAAGAGCAAGCATTGCACACCATTGCATCCAAAGCGGATGGTGCGCTACGCGATGCCTTGAGCATGTTTGACCAGTTGGTGGCATTTGCAGGGAAAAACTTGACCGCTCAAGCCGTGGCTGAGCAGCTTCACGTGCTCGATCACGATACATACTTCGCACTCACAGACTGCGCCCTCAGCAGCGACATCCCGGGTGCGCTGTTGCAGTTCGACGATGTCATGGCGAGGGGATTTGATGCCCATCATTTTGTGTCGGGATGGGCGAGCCACATGCGCAATCTCATGGTGTGTCGTGATGCCCAAACCCTCAAGTTGCTCGAAGTGACGGACGAGGTGAAGGTTCAATTTCAGGAGCAAGCGGCCCGCGCGGATTTGTTTTTCATCGTAGGTGCACTCGACGTGCTGAACCGCACAGACGTTCAGTTTCGAGGCTCGCAGCACCAAAGGCTTCTCGTGGAATTGGCGTTGATGCAAGTGTGTTCTCAGGAGGCACTCAAAAAAAAAAGTCCTGACACGGGATTGATGCCGCCTTCCAAGGCGCCAACGGCTCAGACCCAAGGGGAATCCGCGAAGTCAACGGACCCAACTGTCGCTCCCCCTGCGAAAACGCTTGTTGCTCCCCCTGCGCAGACGCCTGTTGCTCCCCCTGCGCAGACGCTTGGTGGTACACCGGATGGCGGACCGTTGGAGGTCCTTCCTGAGCAACCTTCTGCTTCGGCGACATCTCGAACTGGCGGGTTGCGAAAATCAAAGCGCGCCATTGTCACACCTGGTGGAGCCATCAAGGCATCCATTGAAGCCGAGAACCATGAAGGAGAGGGCGCTGAGGTGGCGGTGGACCCCTCGTGGAAGGATGAGGTCACCGAAGAGGGCGTCTGCGGGGTTTGGGATGCATTTGTTGCCAAACTTCGACAAGATGACAAGGTGGCATTGGCCACAACCATGGCTGCCCACCGTCCGGTGTTGGACGGTCTCGAAGTGAGGTTTGACGTGGCCAACCTGCTTCAGAGGGAGCAAATGGACGCCTTGCGAACGGAGGTGTTGACAGCCCTGAAAACGGAGCTCCGGAACGCCTCTTTGTCCCTGCAGATTGTGGTGGCTGAGCAGTCTGTGGAGTCTCGGAAAGCGTTCTTGTCCGACAGAGAACGTTACGAGATGATGGTGGAAAAGAACCCAGCCTTGGATTCGCTTCGAAAGGCCTTGGATTTGGACTTGGGTTGAGGCCAAGAGTGGGTGTGGGGTGTGAAGAACAAATGGTGAAGAAGAATGGTTATGCCACCATGAAAATGAAGTTTTGTGGTGCTTTCAAGGCGTCTTGTGTTCGGTTTTTGGTTGTTTGTGCCTTTGTCTGGGCTGGAGGTGGCTGGGAAGTTTGGGCGCAGGAAGGGGACGGTCGTTGCGTGATTTTGGGCAAGGTTGTCGATGCCACGACCAATGCTCCTTTGCCTTTTGCGTCGGTGGTTTTGCAAGGTGCGACCTTGGGGACGACCACGGACTTTGAGGGGGCGTACCGTCTTGAGGGTATTCCAGCGGGCGTGAACAATGTGACTGTGTCCTTTTTGGGCTACAAAACCCAAACAATCTTTGAAATTGAAACCACGCCGGCCCGTCCTGCCGTGGTGAATGTGGCCTTGGAGGAGGCCGCGGTGGTTGTGGATGCTGCTGAGGTGGTGGCCGAATCGCGGGCAACTGCAGAGGAGGCGCCCTTGAGCGTTCGAAGCATTGGCACCAACGAGATCAAGAGAAATCCAGGCGGGGGACGCGACATCAGCCGGGCATTGCGCAGCTTGCCTGGGGTTGCAGCGATTCCGAGTTTTCGAAACGACATTGTGATTCGTGGGGGTGCGCCCAATGAAAATCGCTTCTACCTCGACGGCATCGAAATCCCCAACATCAATCACTTCGCCACGCAAGGTGCAAGTGGAGGTCCCGTGGGGATGATCAACGTGGACTTGGTTCAAGGTGTGGATTTTTATGCAGGTGCCTTTCCGGCAGCCAGGGGCAATGCGCTCAGCAGCGTCATGGAATTCCGGTTCAAGGAAGCGCGAACGGACCAATGGACCGCCAATGCTGTGGTGGGAACGAGCGACTTGGGGGTGACGCTCGAAGGCCCGACGGGTGATCGAAGCAGTTTGATTGTCAGTGCCCGTCGGAGCTATCTGCAGTTGCTTTTCGAGGTCATTGGCTTGCCGTTTTTGCCCATTTACAACGACTACCAATACAAATGGACCTGGAGACCTGATGACCAAAATGCCATCACTGTCCTCGGGTTGGGGGCGCTCGATGATTTTGAACTCAACACAGCCCTGGCTGAGGATCCATCTGCTCCGGATTACCTCAACCAAGTGGCGATTTTGGATGTCCTTCCGATCAGCGAGCAGTGGAATTACATGCAGGGTGTGAAATGGGACCACTACATGGACGATGGCAAATGGATGTTGGTCCTGAGTCGCAACATGCTCAACAATTCGTCATTCAAACACCTTGAGAACGACGTCAATCAACCCCGGACGTTCGATTACATCAGTCAAGAGATCGAGAACAAGTTTCGGGCTGAACGCCTCCGCACCCTGGAGGGAGGGTGGAAGGCCAGCGCAGGGGTTTCTGGGGAATATGCGAAGTACAACAACGACACCAAGACAACGGTCTTTGTGCCGCAGATCGGGCCCCAAGAACTCGCATTCTCGAGTGCGTTCAAGATGGTCAAATACGGGGCCTTTGCCCAGGCTTCCAAAACCACCTTGCAAGAGCGCCTCGTCTTGTCCGCAGGCTTGCGCCTCGATGGTGCGGCCCTTGTCAGCGTGATGGAGGGCGTGGACATGCCCGAGTCTCAGCACCTGTCCAACCCGTGGAAGCAATTCAGTCCGCGGATGTCCGCCTCGTGGTCGTTTGCACCTGGCTGGACGGCCAACGCGAATGCGGGGATTTACCACCAGTTGCCGGCCTACACCATCTTGGGGTTTGGACAAACCGATTCCACAGGTCGGACCACCTTGGCCAATTGGCAAGACGGGTTGCGTTACACCTCCAACCGTCAAGTGGTGGCAGGGGTGAGGAAGGAGTTGGCCGAGCGCAATGCGGCCGTTTCTGTCGAAGGGTTTTACAAGGGCTACCAGGGTGCGCCGGCGAGCGAGAGCACCGGCATTGCGTTGGCCAATCTCGGCGCCGATTTTGGCGTGGTTGGGAACGAGGCTGTGAATTTTGATGCACAAGGTCGAGCCTACGGCCTTGAGTTCCTTCTCCAGCAACGCCTGTACAAGGGCTATTACGGGCTTTTGGCCTACACCTTGGTGAGAAGTGAATACCAAAACCCAGGCGATGGCTCTGACATCAACCGCTGGACGCCAAGTTCATGGGACAACCGTCACATTGTCAGTTTCACCGGAGGCAAGAAATGGGACAGTGGATGGGAAGTGGGCATGCGCGTCTTGTTCAGTGGAGGCTTGCCCTACACGCCTTTCGACGTGGACAGAAGCCTCGAGGTTGCCAACTGGGATACCTTCAACGCGCCCCTGCTCGAATACGATTTGCTCAACACCGAGCGGAATGGGGCCTTTCACCAGGTGGACCTCCGCTTGGACCGAAAGTGGTTTTTTGACCAATGGTCGCTCGATGTGTTCATGGATGTCCAAAACCTCACGGGTGCCGTTCCCCCGCAGCGAGCTCAACTCGACGTGGTTCGAGACCCGGTGACGGGCAGACCTGTGGAGTCAATGACCACGCCCGGCTCCTACGACCCGCGATACATTTCCCTTGGGACTGGCGCTGTCTTGCCGGCCATCGGCATGATTGTCGAGCTCTGAAGCCCGCGTTTCCAGGGGTCATCACGTGGTGAGGACGTTCAACGGGACGTACCTTTGGGTGATGCAGACCATCAACTTAGGCAGGCAGTTGGATGGACTCCCCTGGGCGGTGGGGTTGCTGTTTGCGGGTTTGTTTGGCACCCTTCATCACCTCCTTTGGCTCCCTGCATGTTGGCTTGCCGGGGCGATGGTTTCAATGGCCCAAACGCAGGTGGAGGTAGGCCCTGAGATGTTGGCCATTCGTCGCACGCTGGCCGGTCAAACATTCTGGCGAACGTCATGGCCACTGTCAGACATCGAAGGGGCCGTGCTGTTGGAACACAGGGACGCCACGACGTACACCAGTCACAGCCAGCGGAACACCATTCGAGCGCACAGCTTTGCGTTGGTGCTTCGGCTCAAAGGAAGGGCGGGGCATGAAACGTCGGATGTCGAGGCGTATGAATTCACGGAGAAATCCTTGGCAGAGAGGGTGATGTTGGCATTGAAACAACACCGTGTTCACGTGGCATGAGGGTGGACAAGTACCTTTGGTCTGTGCGCGTCTTCAAAACGCGTTCCATGGCAAGCCAGCATTGCCGAGAGGGAAAGGTGTTTGTGGATGGGCAAGCCGTCAAACCCTCACGAGAACTCAAGGAGGGTCAGGTTGTGGAAGTCCGCAAAGGTGCCATCCGGTTTCGCCATGAGGTGATCTCCTTTCCCAAAAGCAGGGTGGGAGCAGCTTTGGTGGCCCAACACATGAAGGATGTGACCTTGGCTGAGGAGTTGGAAAAGCTCGACATGATTCGGCTGTCTCAACAAGACAGGCCCAAAGGGGTGGGCCGGCCCACGAAACGGGATCGCCGCGATTGGGAAAAGACCTTCAAACCATGAGCATGGACCATTCTGGCAACGCATCGCAGTCTTCCTCACAGCATGGGCGACACTCGGTGTGGGTGCGACGCATTCCCGCAGAAGCCACGCGTGTGCTTCGGCATCGCGTCTTGTGGCCACACAAGGCGTCGCCTGAAGTTTGTGTGATTGACATCGACCACGCACCCCACGCTGTTCATTTGGGTGCTTTCGTTCCCGCGGAGGCCGCGACGCCTTGGGGCATCGACGTGCCCGGAATGATGGGGAAACTGGTCGGGGTCTGTTCGTTGTTTGACCAGCATTGTCAACGCGTGGAGGTGCCTTGGAGTGAGGGTATGGACATGCGTCTTCGGGTCATGGGCACTTTGCCTGAAATGCGCGGAGGGGGAGCGGGTGCGGCCTTGATTCACAAAGCTGCTCAAGAGACGCTCGCCTTGGGTCGCGAGGTGTTGTGGTGCGATGCGCGCGAGGTGGCGTTTGGCTTTTATGAACGCCTGGGTTTTGACTATCTCAATGAGATGTTTGACATCCCGGACATTGGACCACACCGAACGATGGCCCTCGACCTATCTTCGCCGCCGCAACGCAATTCTTGAGACATGCCAAGCATCAGTCGCAAAGGACAGGCCATGCCTGACAGCCCCATTCGAAAACTGGCTCCTTACGCAACCGCAGCCAAAGCTGCCGGAAAGCGTGTGATTCATCTGAACATCGGTCAGCCGGACATCGAAACTCCGTCCATCGCCCTTGATGCCGTGCATTCGGACCAGCGGACGGTGATCGAGTACAGCCCGTCGGAGGGATTTGAATCCTACCGCCAAGGGCTTGCGACATACTACCAAAGCGTGGGTGTGGATGTACTGGCAACCGACATCATTGTCACGACGGGGGGGTCAGAGGCCTTGGTTTTTGCGTTCATGGCTTGCCTTGACCCTGGCGATGAAGTCATCATCCCTGAGCCATTCTATGCCAATTACAATGGGTTCGCAACCATGGCAGGGGTCAAGGTGGTGCCTGTGACGGCGCGTATTGAGGATGGGTTTGCCCTTCCTTCCATGGAGGCTTTTGCGGCCAAAATCACGGACCGCACCAAGGCCATTTTGCTGTGCAACCCAGGAAATCCCACAGGAACGGTGTATGCCGAGGAGGATTTGAACGCCTTGGCGAGGTTGGTTCGGGACCACGATTTGTACTTGATGGCCGACGAGGTCTACCGCGAATTCTGCTACGATGGTGCGACACCCAAGTCGGTCATGCAGTTGCCAGGGTTGGAGGATCATGTGATGCTGGTGGACAGCGTGTCCAAACGCTACAGCATGTGTGGCGCAAGAATTGGCGCCTTGGTGACCAAGAATGCCACGGTTCGTCAGGCAGCCATGAAGTTTGCCATGGCCCGCCTTTCGCCGCCGACGTTGGGACAGATTGCCTCTGAGGCAGCCCTGAAGACCCCGACCTCGTACTTCGACAATGTCAAGTCCAAGTATGTGGCCCGTCGCGATGCGTTGATTGACGGTTTGCGCGCCATTCCAGGCGTGACTGTGCCCACCCCGGGAGGAGCGTTTTACGCGGTTTGCGAGTTGCCCATTGACAATGCGGATGCGTTTTGTCAATGGATGCTCGAGTCGTTTGACCACGAAGGGGACACCGTGATGATGGCTCCCGCCACGGGATTTTATGCAACTCCGGGCGCTGGGACCCGTCAAGTGCGCATTGCCTACGTGTTGGACCTACCCTGGATTGAACGCGCTGTGACTTGCCTTGCTGAGGCTCTCAAAGTCTATCCGGGTCGACGCTGATTCCGAGCGTTACTGGATGCCTTGAACGATGTACTCAAACACAGGATGATTCTTGTCCGTGTGAGGCATCATGATGGGCATCGTTCTATACGTCGGGGCGTCCAACACACCACGCTGCATGAGTTCGTGGAGCAATTCGTAATGCGTCATGGAGGTCTTGCCAATCAGCAAGGGACTCAAGTCTGCGCCTGATTTCCAAAGCTCCACGACCTCTCTGAACCCTTGAAGGTACAAATGGTCTTTGGTGAAACCACCGCCCCGATACACGCGTGTGGTCAAGGTCCAAGCATCGTCGGGTTTCATGTGAACCTGAGCGGTCAGATGACGGTAGGTTTCGACGAAATCAGCGCCACGGACCATCATGTCGACGGCGACCACGCGCGCCGCAAGTTCTTTCAATCGGCGCAGCGTGGTGTTACCACTGAGGTACTCCGCGAGAACGGCAAGTCCTTCCTGGGTTTTGGTACTCATGGACGTTCCAATTCGGACCAATTTCAGGGGCTGCAATCGGGCATTCATGGTGGTCACCATGTGCACGCCAATTTCATGATGCACCAGGTAACGCAATTCCTTGGGGCGGAATGTCGCGCCTTTCCGAATCAGGACCTTTTGCTCGGCATTGAGCACCATGGCATCTGCCACAATCTTTGTGGTGACTTGCACCTTCCCATCAAAACCATAGGCTTTCATTCCTTCGATGAACGCCTTTTTGGCATCGTTGACAGTCAACCGCTTGACGGGATTGTGACTCTCAATTTCAGGGAGATGAAGCAAGAACCGTGCATTGGCCAAATCCCTTTCGGAGGGTTGACCATAATACCTCAGGCTGTTGTATTTGAAGGCCGATGTCCCCAAAGAGGCAAGCAAGTCGACCTTGTCGAGATACGCCCCGATGGCATCTTCGTACAGGCGCCGAATCACCGGGTCGTGAATGCGTTCCACCTCCAACCTCAACAATTGCCGCTTCAGCTCGTTGGGTTCAATTTTGATCGGGCGATAGGTGAAGTCGGGAAGGACCGTTCCACGCGATTCAAAGAACCTTTTCTTTTGCTGAGGGGCATTGGTGGGGTTGACGTAGTTGAGCAATTCGAAGTCCTTGACCAACCTGTAAAGCGTCGCATCCACCTTTTGGACTGAAGCATGGACATCGGCTGGAAGCATGTGGCCCCCTGTCCCCGAATTCCATGTCGTGTGTTTGTGGGCGAAGTCGTGGGCATGGGCCAAGATGACTTCACGGAACTGCTCAGCCAACGCCCGAACGACGAGGGGGTACTGTTCCCCGGAATCCTCGTCGCAGTATACTTTGGCCACTTCTGTGGCGAGCACAAGCACGTTGTCAAAACGCGCGTTGATGAAGGCCAAATTGTAGCCCCGTCCCATGAAGACATCGTTGATGCCCGTGGTGGAGGGGATGCCATTGGGCAATTCAACGTCGGCCAAACGCTTGGCGAAACTCGATATTTCGTCGTTCCATTTGGCGTGGACCCGTTCTGTGCCGAGGTTGAAGGTCGGCACCTCACGGGTCCACCGGTTCTTGTTGTACGAGTGCATGTCGTACACCACCGCACCCTTGAATTCCTGGGTCAGTGCTTCGAGCAACGCTTCGACCACGTCGTAGAAGCGGGTGTGGCGGTCGAGGCTTCGTTTCTTTTCACTTTTGGTCAATGCCCGTCGCCACACTTTTTGGCCCCAAGCCGTCGTGTAAATAGCTTCGTCAGGAGTTCGGTTGAGGTCGTACGAAAACCGACTGTCAGTTCCGACCAAGGTGATGGGCATGGATCCAATGAAGGTGTCCGTGTCCGGGTCTTCTTCATACCAGCGCTGGTAGTCGTCCAAGCCGCACTTGACATCCAGTTCTTCACGCATGTGACTTCCCGCATGGATGGCCATGCCGACAAAAGGAACGTAATGGCCTATGCGTATGTGAAGCCCGGTGTCTGTGGCAATGGCTTCAAATTCTTCCCTTGCTTGGATGCAACGGATGATTTCTTCGCTGCTGAGTTTACGCATTGGATACGGCAGACTTGAACGCATTGCGACGTTCGGCCATCCACATCCGATCCTGGACCATGTCCTCGACCCAATCGAGGACCTTCACCTGGAGTTTGGCCTTGTTCAATCGGTTGATGTTCACAATGCCACCTGGGCTCAAAACATTGACTTCGATGAGTTTGCCACCAATCAAGTCGAGTCCGACGAAATACAGGCCGTCCTTGACCAACTTCGGACCGATTTTGCGACACACCTTCATCTCGTCTGGGGTCAGGGTGTGTTTGTGCACCGTTCCTCCCGCGTGGACGTTGCTCCTGGCGTCGCCTTCCGCCGGTTTCCTGCGCATGGCACCAATGGGTTCACCATTGAGCATCATCACGCGGATGTCTCCTTCATCCGCACCTTCCACGTACTCCTGCAGAATCACGTAGTTGGATTCACCGCCCTTGCCCGTGATGTAGAAGTCGAGCAAGGAATTGACATTGCTCCTTGCACCGCGTTCAAGCACGATGACTC
The DNA here is from genome assembly GCA_041163465.1 of Bacteroidota bacterium. Taxonomy (GTDB): domain Bacteria; phylum Bacteroidota; class Bacteroidia; order Flavobacteriales_D; family Sanyastnellaceae; genus UBA11663. The sequence continues at coordinate 894 of JBEARC010000027.1, read as the reverse complement.
CGCTTCCCCCAAACCCGTTCAGAGGCTTCATGATCATTTTGTCACTCGCTTCATGCTCAATCACCCGCTTGAGGTACTCCTTGTTCTTGCTGACAAAGGTGCGCGGGATGATGGACCCTTTGGCATCGTCCATGGCCGCCGTGTACAGCTTGTTGTTGGCTTTGCGCAAGCCCTCCACATCGTTGACGATAAACACTTCGTCCTTGATGGAGTCGAGGAAGTTGAGCACGAGGTTGTCCAGCGGTGGATTCGCGCGCATGAAAATCACATCAAAACCCGCCAAGGGCAGCATTTGCTCCTTGAACACGGCCTTTTTGTAAAAGGTCTCGGGGGTTTTGGGAACCTTGGTTTGTTTCACGAGCAGACGCGAAAAGGACATGGTGACCGAGTCGCGGATGGTCAAATTCGCGGCCGTGGTGATGGCCACCTGGTGACCTCGCAAGGCACTTTCATGAATGAGTCGCAGGGTGCTGTCAGAGGCGGGAGTCAGGGTCTCCCAGGGATACATGATGAAACAAACGTTCATGCGGCAGAAGGGATTAGGTCTGAAAAAGCGTGCGAATGTACGTAGGTGGTTGGCATGTCCAACCCCCTGGTTGTGACGGAACTGTGAATTTTCTCGTGGGGTGTATTTTGCACGTCTGAAATTGAACCCCACAATCCACATCATGCGACTTGTCTCTCACTCCGCAACCGTTTCGTTGTTCCTTGGATTTTTGCTCGCCTTGGGCCCATTGCGGGGCGCCTCCGCACCCGATCCGGGAGACACGCTCTGGGTTCAAACCTTCACGTGGGAAGCGCAAGACAATCCGGCCACAGCCTACGACAGTCCTGGCCGTCGGTGGTTTCAATTCCCGACGTGGGAGGATACGACCTACCGAAAGATTTTGATGT
>JBEARC010000026.1:0-8429 GCA_041163465.1 Bacteroidota bacterium | reverse complement strand
GTGGGAGATGGCCAAAAACAAACCCGGATGGCGCGTGGCGATTTCTTGGGCGGGACGTGGGATCTTGCTGAAGGGGGAACACATGTCAAGCCAGCACGTTCGTTTGGGCGTTTTGTGAGAGAGGAAGTCTCAAAAACCCTCGCTCCGATGTATCTTTTGCCATCCAAACAATGAAGACAGATATGAAGACTTGGACTTTGACTTTGGTTTTGATGATGGGCTCTGCAGCCCTCTTTGCACAGGATTCTAGGCTCTCATCGAAGGAGGATGCCAAAGGAGGTGTGTATCGAACCTCGATCCACTCAGGAGAATTTTACGCCAAGCTCACGAGTTTCGTCTTGGCCAACAATGAGCAGGTGCGATTCACAGCGGACGACATCATGTTGCGCATGACGAGAGATCAAGATTTTTTGAAGGCGCTCCAAGAGCTGCGTGACTATCGCTTCGACAACTTGATCCAGGCTCTCAATGTGTGTGCCTCTCATGGTTGGGAGGTGCGGTCCTCCACGGTGATTGAGGGACGCAACGGCCCGGAACAGCATTTCTTGTTGGCTCGCCCTGTGGACACGATGATGCCCGTGTCGCCTTGGTTGGAGCCCCGCTCTGGCGATGCCAAGGGTACGCGTCAGCGCTAATTGATGAAGGGCAGCCGCTGGTTGCTTCGGGCCTTGGGAGCGTACGTCCTCCTGCAATTCTCGTGGTGGGCTTATCTGCTCATGTACGCAGAGGGTCCCCGGTCACATGCCATGGTGTTGGGCGAGGGAGTTGTGTTTGCTGGCTTGTTGCTTTGGGGTGTTTCTCGGTTGGATCGCGGGATGCAGCGTGACGTTCTTCGTTTGAAGAGAGAGCGCAACTTTCTGCTTGCCGTGACCCATGACTTGAAGACGCCTTTGGCCGCGGTGAAACTTGGGGTTGAGAGTTTGAGGCGTTTGACCTTGAACCCTGCGGACCGGGCGTCCATCTTGAGGGACATGCAGTCTGGCGTTCGAACCCTCGAGCGAAGAATCGAAGACATTTTGACTGCCACGCGACTTCAGGGCACGCCTCATTTTGAGTTGTTGCCTTTCGAGTGGGAGTTGTGCATGCGACAGGCTCTCGAGCGTCTGGATGAACATGCCAAGGGGCGCGTGGATATTCTCGCGGCTCCAGAGGACGACAAGGATGGGGTGGGTCTGGTTCAGGGCGACGAAGCGTTGTGGCTGCTTGCCGCCGTGAATGTGCTTGAAAACAGCCTCAAATACAGCAAGGGAAGGGTCGAATTTTCCTGGTCTGAATCTTCCGACCACGTGTCTTTCAGCGTCACTGACCAGGGACCGGGTGTGCCACAGCATCAATGGTCCGAAGCATTGGAGCCCTTTGTACGGTTGAGTGAGGAGGGGACAGGGACGGGTCTGGGACTGCATTTGGTCTCCCAAACGGCCAAATTGCATGGCGCCCATCTCTTGGCCCGGCAATTGGACGATGGAAGGTTCTCCGTTCAATTGACCTGGCCGCAAAAGGGGTAGGACAGCGCCACGACCGTCGAAGGTTGGACCATCGAAGGCACAATTGTTTTGGGTGCGGCTGCCGTCCGTGAGACTACCTTTGTGTCGGGAGAGAGCTCCCGGTTTCCGGAGCCACAAACCCATGCCCACCGCGACATGAAAAAGACAGCACTGATCATCCTTGATGGATGGGGAATTGGAAGGGGAGACCAAAACGACGCCATCGCCATGGCCTCCACTCCTGTGATGGATGCGTTGTCCTCCACGCTTCCTGGCGCCACATTGCGCACGGATGGAGAAAATGTGGGGCTGCCAAACGGTCAAATGGGAAACAGCGAAGTTGGTCACATGAACATTGGCGCGGGACGAATCGTGTATCAAGATTTGCTGCGAATCGACCGGGCCGTGGCCTCGGGTGCCATGGGGCAGGAACCCGTTTTGCGTGAGGCCTTGCGTCAGGCTACCCAGCCAGGTGTGAGGCTGCACCTGATGGGATTGGTGTCAGAAGGTGGTGTCCACAGTCAGCAATCCCACCTTCACGCACTTGTGGATGAGGTCGTGAAGGCAGGGATTTCTGACTGCGTCATCCATGCCTTCACGGATGGAAGAGACACCGCGCCAAACATGGGAGCGCAATACCTCGCCAACTTGGAGCAGCATGTGGAGGGCACGTCGGTGCGCGTGGCAAGTGTGCATGGCAGGTATTTCTCCATGGACCGGGACAAGCGATGGGAGCGCATTGCAAGGTCCTATCATGCGTTGATGGGACGCTCTTCGGAAACGTATCCCTCGGTCCAAGAGGGAATCGCCCATTGGTACGATGCGGGAACCACGGATGAGTTCATCCCCCCGTTCCTCATCGCGGGCGTCGACGGTGAGATTCGAGAAGGGGATGTGGTCATTTGCTTCAATTTCAGAACGGACCGTTGTCGCGAAATCACCATGGCGTTGACGCAGGAGTCGTTTCCTGAGCATGGAATGTCACCCATCGCCTTGCACTATGTCACGATGACCAATTATGACGATCGGTTCACGAATGTGCACGTGATTTATGACAAACCCAATTTGACTCAAACCCTGGGTGAGGTCATTTCCTTGGCCGGGGGGACTCAGTTGCGAATGGCCGAAACGGAAAAGTATCCGCATGTCACCTTTTTCTTCAGCGGAGGCAGGGAGGCACCATTTGTGGGTGAGCAGAGAGTCATGGTTCCAAGTCCCAAGGTGGCCACGTACGATCTGCAGCCTGACATGTCAGCACCTGAATTGTCAGAGCGTGCCGTGGAAGCTTTGCTCGGTTGGAAACCGGATTTTTTGTGTTTGAATTTTGCGAATCCAGACATGGTTGGGCATACGGGTGTCTTCGACGCTGTCGTGAAAGCAGTTGAAACCACGGATCGTTGTTTGGGACGGGTCCTTCAAGCTGCCCGACAAAGTGGATACAACGTGGTGATCATCGCGGACCATGGCAACGCGGATTTGGCAAGGAACAACGACGGAACCCCTCATACAGCGCACACCACAAATCCTGTCCCCATTGTTGTGGAGATGCATGGGGCCGGTGACGACTGCAAACTCCGTCACGGAATGTTGGCCGATGTGGCGCCTACGATCCTGGACTTGATGGGCATTGCGCAGCCCGAGGACATGACAGGTCAAACGCTGATCGCATCCCGCAATTGAGTCCCTGAGCGTGGGGCGAGAATCGCCAAACCGCGATTCAACTTCCTCATCGCCTTGTCACGCCTTGCGCCCGACGGAGTTAGCGCTGTCGAAACAACGAAAGATCTCCATGCTCTTTGTGCCCATCGGAGCGCAACAACACCCACTGGTACACGCCTTCTGGGGCTTCGTTTCCATTGGGGTATGTGCCATCCCAAACGAGCTCAAATTGCTCCAAATCCTTGGTTTCATCTTCGAAGACCAGGGTGCCGTATCGGTTGTAAATCAGAAGCCGAGAGCCATAGAATCCATCCAACCCACGCACCCTGAAATTGTTGTTTCCCGTGGTGTTGTCCGGGGTGAAGACGTTGGGTATGAAACATTCGCGCACACGAACAAACGCCCGGGTTTCATAGCCACAGGTATCGACCAAGGTCAGGGTGTCGGCCCACTGGTACCCCGACGACGCGAGGGCTTCGAGGCTCCAATTGTCTCCCACGGCATTGGCATCGACGGTCAAGGGAACGCCATTGACCGAACCATTCACAAGGCTGTTGCCATTGTATCGAACATCGGAAATGGGAATTCCGGCATTGTATGCAGGAAATTCCTGCCTGTCGTTGGTGCAGATTTCCGTTTCAAACATGACGGGGTAGAGCACCTCGATTTCATGAATGATGGACTTCCCACATTGGTCGGTGATTTGGAGCGGAATGGTGTGGCCAGGAATCAAATGACCTGAGGCATCTGTCATGACAAACACCGAGTCAAAACTCACGGTCCAATCCCCCGGATCTTCGGTGGCGTTGCTCCAAACGTTGCCATTCCAGTTGTAGTTGAAGGGACCGTAACCAACGATGTTGTCGTATCCGAGTTCTTGGGTCCCATCCAAACCTTGGCAACCCACCACCGAGGGTGTAGCCACAATGGGGATCGGGTCCAAAATCACAACTTGGGACGTCGTGGTGACCAACTCCCCGCACCCGTTGATGTAATCGAACGTGATGAGAACCGTCTCAACGCCTTCGTTGACACCATCATCAACCACACCCAGTGTGATTTCGCTTTCAACCTGGCCGGGCTGCATGATGACTTGGCTGAAGTTGGCGGAGAAGTCGAGGCCAGAAACGGCCGATCCTTCCAAACCCAAATACAGGGTGTCGAGCAGTTCGGACTCTACCTCAGGTCGGATGATGGTGAATTGTGCGTCGTTGCAGCCCTCGATGATGACAGCGTCGATTTGGACGTTTTGACCATCGACTTCCACTGTGATGTTGTTATCCGCCGACCATTGCCCATATGGGAAACTCTCTCCATTACTGTACGAGAAAACTGCAGGAAGCCCAATTGCCTCTTCGTACGGAACGAGGTTCTCAAGACCGTCTGTAGCCAATGGGACTGCACTGGCATTCAAATTCACTGAACCCGCAGAAAAGCTGCCTGCTTCGAGGAGAACGACTGAATCCAAGATGCCATCGCCACCATCTGCGATGCACAGGCGGATGTGGTATGTCTCACCACATTGCAACACCGATCCGGCTTCAAGAAGGACAGTGAGACCGTCCATCTGCGTGTCATTGGGGCCCGGATTTGTGCTACCATCGTTGTTGGTGTAGAACTCACTGAAGGAGTCCAAATTGACCGTGTTGATGCTCACCGGGGTTCCTCCCGAACCGGGAATGATTGCAAGGTTAATGGATTCATTGGCGAAAGGTCCATTGATCCCTGGACCATCGAGGAAAAGGCCAAACGTGTCATTGACTCCACCTCCCACGTATTCGTTGTATTCTTCGGAGCAAAAGCTGTAATTGAAAGACAACGAGTCGCCCGTTGCTACGAAATCAAATTCAAGCACGGCAGCGTCAAACGTGGTTACCCCAGATAATGTGTTCAGGTCAGGGTATGCACCGCCACCAACATTGGCGCCAGCTCCGCTTTGATTGTTGGGGCCAACCAAGAGGGCTAGATCACCTGTGGAAAGAACAATGCCTTCCGCAATCGGAAGATTGCCGTTGTTGTTCAAGAAAGTTCCGCGCTGTGTGGCTGTCCCGGTGAATGAGATGTTCGATACTTGAACGTCGGGCCCAACGAGAAGGGCAACCAATTCTTCAGGCGTGAGACTGTTGTCAGTGGTGATTTGGGCTTGAAGGTTCAGGCTGGCGATCCACAAGACACTGAGAATCGCGGCGTGGCGCAGGGAGTGATTGGTTTTCATCATCAGGGCGGTATCTTCCAAACATACAAAACCCGCCAGGGGTTGTTTGGACAGGCCAGGAACTAACTTCGCACCATGAATGGTGGACAACCTTTGATTCATGCGAGGGACTTGCGCAAGACGTATCATGTTGGGGATCAGATTGTTCACGCCTTGGATGGGTTGGATTTGGACATCCAGGTCAACGAGTACGTCGCGTTGATGGGGCCGTCAGGGTCTGGAAAGTCCACGCTCATGAACATGCTTGGTTGCCTGGACAGCCCGACCTCCGGAACGTACATCCTGAACGGTCAAGACGTGAGTCGCCTCGAAGACGACGCACTGGCCGACATTCGAAACCGGGAGATTGGTTTTGTGTTTCAAACGTTCAATTTGCTGCCCCGCTACACCGCGCTGGAAAATGTCGCGTTGCCGATGGTGTACGCTGGTGTTCCGAAGGCGGAGCGCCAGGACCGTGCGCGGGAAGTCCTGGCCCAGGTTGGGCTGGGGGACCGCATGGATCACCGTCCCAACGAACTCAGCGGCGGGCAGCGGCAGCGCGTGGCGGTGGGGCGGGCGTTGGTGATGAAGCCGAGCATCATTTTGGCCGATGAACCCACTGGCAACCTCGACACAGCGACGTCGGAAGAGGTCATGGAGCTCTTCGGGGAAATCCAAAAAGCGGGAAACACCGTCATTCTCGTCACGCACGAGGAAGACATTGCGGCCTACGCGCATCGCACCGTGCGACTTCGCGACGGTCGCGTTGAGAGCGACTCCTGAGTTGGAAATTCATGGGCGTTCAGCGGGGGAAGCCGAGCTCCCTGTCTTTACTTTGTAGGAGGACCCCGTGATGGGGAAAAGCCGATGACATGACGGATTCTCAGACCACGCCGCGCAAGCGCATTTCCCTGCTTTTAAGCGACGCCCATGTGGGCCAGACTGTCCGCGTTTGCGGATGGGTTCGCACGTTTCGCAACGACCGTTTTTTGGCGGTCAACGACGGTTCAACGCTGCACAATTTGCAGCTCGTGGTTGACAAAGACGCCACGGCACCGGAGGTGTTGAAGCAGTTGCACACTGGGGCGGCGGTGGAAGCGTTGGGGATGTTGGTGGAAAGCCAAGGTGGCGGACAAGCGACAGAGCTCGTGGTGAAGTCTTTGACTGTCCTCGGTGGCGCCGACCCCGAGGAGTTCCCCATTCAAATGAAGCGTCACAGCTTGGAATTCCTTCGAGAGAAGGCGCACCTGCGTTTCCGAACGAACACGTTTGGGTCAGTGTTCCGTGTCCGGCACCTCCTTCAATACGCGGTGCATTCGTTTTTTCACGAGCGCGGATTTTACCAACTCCATACGCCCATCATCACAGGAAGCGATGCAGAAGGGGCCGGCGAAATGTTTCGGGTGACCACGCTCGACCTCGACAACCTTCCACGCACCGAATCCGGGGATGTCGATGTTCAGCAAGACTTTTTCGGCAAAGAGGCCAATTTGACGGTCAGTGGGCAGCTCGAAGCGGAGTTGGGCGCCATGGCACTGGGCCAAGTGTACACCTTCGGGCCGACGTTCCGAGCTGAGAACAGCAACACGTCCCGTCACCTGGCAGAGTTTTGGATGATTGAACCAGAGATGGCCTTCGCAGACTTGAAGGACGACATGACCTTGGCCGAAGACTGCCTGAAGTACGTGCTCAAATACGCGTTGGAGCATGGTGCCGAGGATTTGGAATTCTTGGAGAAGCGAGAAATTGAAGCAGAAAAGGGGCTTCCGCAGGCGGATCGTCATGAGCATCCGTTGCGCGCGAGGTTGCAGGCCGTGGTCGACTCGCCGTTCACGCATCTGACGTACACAGAGGCCATTGATTTGCTCCGAAATTCCAAGCCGTACAAGAAGAAGAAATTCAAGTACCCCGTGGAGTGGGGTGTGGATTTGCAAAGTGAGCATGAGCGGTGGTTGGTGGAGAGCCACGTCGGAGGCCCCATTATTGTGACGGATTATCCCGCGGGAATCAAGGCGTTTTACATGCGTGCGAATGACGATGGCAAAACCGTGGCTGCCATGGATGTTTTGGTGCCAGGCATTGGTGAAATCATCGGTGGTAGTCAACGGGAGGAGCGATTGGATGTCTTGAAAAAGAAATGTGCGGACTTCAACATTCCCGAGGAACACGTGTGGTGGTATTTGGAGACGCGTAAGTTTGGTTCGGCGCCTCACTGCGGGTTTGGCATGGGATTTGAAAGACTTGTGATGTACGTCACGGGAATGACCAACATCCGGGACGTCATCCCATTTCCTCGCACCCCGCTGAATGCGGAATTCTAAGCCGACAACCTCGTCCACATGCTGAAGCAGAGCCTCCAACAGAAACTCCTCCAAAAGCTCTCTCCGCAGCAAATTCAGTTGATGAAGTTGTTGCAGGTTCCGACCCTTGAACTCGAGGCGCGAATCAAGCAGGAACTCGAAGCGAATCCCGCGCTCGAAGAGGGCACGGAGGTGGACCCGTCGGTCGATGAGTTTGACGAAAGTCCGGAGGAGGCATCCGAGGCCTTGCAGGAGTTTGATTTTGACGAATACCTCGACGACGACACGCCCGACTACAAACTTTCAGCCCGAAACCATGGAGCCGATGTCGAGGATCGTGACATTCCGCTCGGCAGCGGTTCTTCCTTTCGGGAACTTCTGGTGGAACAGTTGGCTTGGTTGGACCTGTCGGATGTGACGCGAGCATTGGCGGAACACCTCATTGGACACCTCGATGACGATGGGTACTTACGCAGAGATTTGGAGAGCATCGTGAATGACCTCGCATTTACCCAAGGAATTGACATCGAGCGCGAGGCCCTTGAGGAGGCTCTTGAGAGTGTCCAAACGTTGGACCCAGCCGGTGTGGGGGCAAGGGATTTGCGAGAGTGCTTGACCCTTCAAGTTCATCGAAAACTTCAAGATGCTGAGGCTCACCGGGGAAGAGAGTTGGCCTTGAGTCGCGCTGCCGAAATGTTGTCGCTGCATTACGACGCCTTCACCAAGAAGCACTATGACAAACTCCAAGCGGCCCTCGATATCAGTGAAGATGAGCTCAAAGTCGCCTTGGAA
>JBEARC010000025.1:0-10050 GCA_041163465.1 Bacteroidota bacterium | reverse complement strand
GCCCCTTCACGGTGTTTGCCCCCACGGATGCGGCCATCACAGCGTTGACGGCTGCCTTGGGCATCACAGCAGAGGATCTCTTGGCCTTGCCAACCTTGGGCGACATCCTGACCTACCACGTGGTGGCCGGTCTTGCAATGAGCACGGACCTGAGCGATGGTCAGATGATCACGACGTTGCTTGGCGAAGACGTGACCATTTCAATCACCGCAGAGGGTGTGTTCGTCAACGACGCCCAGGTAACTGTTGCAGACATCGAGGCAGACAATGGCGTGGTTCACGTGATTGATGCCGTGTTGTTGCCGCCCACTCCTGAGACGACCACTGTGGTAGACATCATCGTGGACAGCCCCGACCACACCTTGCTTGAAGCCGCAGTAGTTGCTGCTGGCTTGGTGGATGCGTTGAGTGGTGAAGGCCCCTTCACGGTGTTTGCCCCCACGGATGCGGCCATCACAGCGTTGACGGCTGCCTTGGGCATCACAGCAGAGGATCTCTTGGCCTTGCCAACCTTGGGCGACATCCTTACCTACCACGTGGTGGCGGGTCTTGCCATGAGCACAGACCTGAGCGACGGTCAGATGATCACGACGTTGCTCGGCGAGGACGTGACCATCTCCATCACCGCAGAGGGTGTGTTCGTCAACGACGCCCAGGTAACTGTTGCGGACATCGAGGCAGACAATGGCGTGGTTCACGTGATTGATGCCGTGTTGTTGCCGCCAACCGACGACATCCAGGAGGTGAACGTCGCTTGGACCTTGGCTCCCAACCCAGCCCAGGGACAGGTGCGCTTGATGAACATTCCTTCGACCGCAGTGGTCATGGTGCGTGACATGACTGGTCGCGTGTTGACTACCTTGCCTCAAGGAGCCCAAACCCTCGATGTTCAAGGTTGGACGTCAGGGGTGTACTTCGTGGAATGGAGCCTCGGTTCCGTGCACACGACGCAAAAGCTTGTGGTCGAGTGAATTTTTTCGGTGACAAATTGATCACCTGATGATTGCATGTGAAAGGGCCTCTTCGGAGGCCCTTTTTTGTTGCTGTCCTTGTGGCGACGTGGTTGAGGCCAATCACCATCCATGCCCAACACCCGCTCCCTCCAGTCCTCTCCAGGGAGAAGTTGGAGGGAGAAGTCTGAAAGACTCAAGGGTTGAGACAATCCATCAACGCTTCTTTCAAGTCGGGGTGTTTCCAACTGAAGTCGGAGTTTTCCAGAAGGCTCGGCGAGACCCGTTGGGAGTGCAACACGACATCAGCCATGTCACCCAAAATCAACCGCAAGGCCCAGGCCGGAACACGAGGTGCCATATGAGGTCTTTTCAAGACTTGGGCGAGGACCTTGGAAAAGTTTCTGTTTTGAACAGGGTGAGGTGCCACCACATGCACAGGTCCTTGAATACGAGGTTGTTGCAAGCACCAATCAAAGGCTCGAACAGCATCCTCGATGTGAATCCAACTCATCCATTGCATTCCCGTCCCGAGGGGCGCGCCAAGTCCCCATTGGTAGATGGGTTTCATCCGTTGGAGAGACCCTCCCAAGGGGGAGAGTACCACGCCGAGGCGCAAGGCCACGACACGAAAGTCCCGCGCTTCATCCCATCCCATTTCTTGTTCCCAGGCCTTCACCACATCGGCCAAGAATCCTACCCCGGCCGTATCCTGTTCCTTGTGAAGTGTGTCGCTGTCCCCAAACAAGCCTACGGCGGAGGCACACAGGACGGTGCCTGCAAAGCCTTGTTGCTCCAATGTCTTCATCAAGAGCCTCGTCCCATGGACTCGACTTTCCATGATGGCTTGACGATGCTGGGCAGTCCAGCGCTGTCCCACATTGGCACCCGCCAGGTGAATGACGACGTCCATGTCCTTCAACGGGTCAGACTCGAACACACCTCGAACGGGGTCCCACGTCATGTGACCCTTGGCGAGAGGGGAAGAGGACATGCCACGTCCAATGGTCCACATCAGATGGCCTTGGGTGGTGAAGTGACGAACCATGGCTTGCCCCAACAATCCAGAAGCACCCGTGATGGCAATCTTGATTTGAGATTTCATTCGTATCTTCTATCTTCTTTGGTTGACTCCCGATGTATCCACATAACCACACAGGTACTCGCATGTTCTCTCGGTCTATCTTTTGGACCGAGGGTTTTCGCATGGTGTGCGTTGCCCTGATGTGGTGGAGTTGGACTGGACACGTCCAGGCCCAATCCTCCTCGGACTTGATTTCAGGCGCGGAGTCATGGAATGTGGAGGCTGTGGATTTTGTGGGTGTGAATGCCTTGATGACCGAGAAGGTTAACGACATTGAGAGTTGGTGGGATGAGGATCATGAACAGGCTTATCTGCTGGAGGGCTGTTTCAATGGAACAGCTTTTCTCAAGGTGCTTCCCGGGGGAAAGATGTTGTACATGGGGAAGCTGCCGACGCAATCTGTGGTCAGCTTGTGGAGAGACATTAAGGTCTTGGGCAACACGATGTATGTTGTCAGCGAAGCGCCCGAGCATGGAATGCAAGTGTTCAACCTGGAGGCCTTGCGCGAATGGAGTCCCTCGGATGGAATCGGATCGTGGGCTCCTGACACCGTTCTTGCCATCCCCGCAACTGCACACAACCTTGCGGTAAATGCCGCGGCCAACCAGGTGATTCAACTGGGTGCTTCGGGCATGAGCTCCGGAGCCGTGGTGTTGGATTGCACGGACCCGGCAGTTCCCGTGATCTCTGGCGTGGCCGCAGAATGGGGCACATTCCATGATGCGCATGCCTTGCGTTACGACGGCCCCGATCTCGAGCATCAGGGCAAGGATTTGTTGTTTGCCGCAGGCAATCAAAAACTGTGGATTCTCGATGTATCGGACCCCACAGACATCACGGAGATTGCCCATGCCACATACCCTTCACCTGTGTTTGCTCACCAAGTTTGGGTCTCGGAGAGCCATGATCACGCGTTCATGGGTGATGAATTGGACGAATCGTCTTCCGGGTCGGGCACGCGAACCTTGGTGTTTGACTTGACAGATCTCGATGCACCTGTGCTGGCTGAGATGTACCACTCCACTGCGATGGCCACAGATCACAACCAATACACCCATGGAGAATGGCTGTTTCAGAGCAACTACCGTGCGGGCCTTCGGGTCTTGAGTGATGCTTGGCCCGCATCACCCGCATTGGTCGAGCGGGGGTTTTTTGACCCTGATCCCGCTTCTGATGCCCCTGGATTTCACGGCGCTTGGTCCCATGTCATCCTCGAGGAGTTGGGATTGGTTGCGATGTCGCACATCGAACAGGGAGTGTGGATGTTGCGCCCAGATTTTGCCCAGTTGTCGAATGTGTCCATCATTGGGTGCAATGCGCAGGGAGAGGGGGATCCGGGGTTTTGGAGCATGGTGCTTCACGTGAAAGAGGGCTGGTCCTTCCCCCTCACACTGGAATTGGACGGGGTGGAACTTGCGGAGGGCCAGCAGAGCACTTGGATTGTTGAGGAACCAGGGAGTGTGATGCTTTCATTCTTTGGTTGGGGAGTGGGGGGAAGACAGCCTCAATTGATTGTGACCAGCCAACGAAGTTCGTGGCCCCTTGCCATCTTGACTGACGATGCCTTGTGGCCTGCCCACTACGCGGATGAAGATGGGGACGGATATGGCAATCCAGACCTTCCCGTGTGGGGGTGTGGTGAATTGTCCGGAACCTCGAGCCTGCCGTTGGATTGTCAGGATTGGAATGTCAACACCTACCCAGGCGCCGCGGAACTTTGCGACGGGTGGGACAACGATTGTGATGGCATCGTGGATGAAGGTACCTCACCCTTGGCTTGGTATCTCGATGCGGATGGAGATGGTTACGGATCGACCTTGGTGCCTCCCGTGTTGAGTTGCACGTCTTTGGTGAATCGAACGTTGTTGTCAGGAGATTGCAACGACGGCGAAGCCACGATGTACCCCAATGCAGAGGCCTTGGCCGAGGGAGTGGACAACAATTGCGATGGCATCATTGATCCAAATGAATTGTCAGCATGCACCGGCGATTTTAACCAAGACGGCCAACGCAGCGTGAGCGACATGCTTCATTTGTTGTCCCATTTCGGCTGCAACGTCGGTTGCGTTGCAAGCATGAACGAATTGGACATGGTGAGCATCATTGATTTGTTGCTCTATTTGTCTGTCTTCGGCACCTCTTGTCCCTGAATGCAGCGCTGAAATTTCAAGACTCTTGATCGTCTTGGGCCTGCTGTTGTGCATACATCGTGGCGTACAAGCCACCGCGATTGAGCAAGGATTCATGGGTCCCTTCCTCGACAAGTCGGCCCTCATCCAAGACCAAAATTCGTTCTGCGCCCCGGAGCGAAGACAGTCGATGGCTCACCATCAAGGACGTTGTACTACCAGAGGCTGACAGGCCAGAAAGGATGGCATGTTCTGTCTCAGAATCGACAGCACTGAGGCAGTCGTCGAGCAAAAGCACAGGGGATTGACGGATGAGGGCGCGAGCGATGCTGACGCGCTGTTTTTGGCCACCACTCAAATTGACCCCGCGCTCGCCCAACATGGTGTCGTACCCTTTCTCAAAGGCTTCCACATCTTCGGAGACCCCTGCAGCCTGAGCTGCCAAGGAAACCTGGACGTCATCGGCATCAACATCCTCTCGGCCAAAGGCGATGTTTTGCCCAATGGAGTCCGAGAACAGAAACACATCCTGAGGCACATAGGCCATGTGAGACCGAAACGTTGAGAGTTTCCAGTGGGGCAGGGAGGTCCCGTCCAACGTGATCTTTCCGTCAGTCGGGTCCATGATACGCATGGCCAATTGCAGGACGGTAGATTTGCCTGAGCCAGTGCGGCCCGTGATGCCAATTTTTTCACCCTCTCTCAACACAAAGCTGAGGTTGTGAATGGCTTCAATGCCCGTCTCGGGGTAGGTCCAGGAGACGTTTTGAAATGCAAGGGCAAACCCGGGGCTGACACGTTGGGTTCGACCGCCGGAGGTGGGTTCTGTCACGGCAGGGCGCGCTTCCATGAAGTCAAGAATGCGCGCCATGGAAGCCTCGGCTTTTTGGACAAGCGACGTGACCCATCCCACAGAAGCAAAAGGCCAGGTCAGCAAATTCACATAAAAGACAAATTGAAAAATATGCCCCAAATCCAGGATGCCTCGATCCACCCGGATTCCACCAACATAGATGGTTAGGATGGTACTCAACCCCACGAGGAGCACAATCAATGGCATGAACATGGCCTCCACCTTGACGAGTTCGAGCACGCGCTCTTTGTAGGTACCCGTTTCTTGGTCAAACCTGTCCGCCGAAGCAGACTCGCGGTGAAAGCTCTTGAGAACCCGAATCCCCGCCATGTGTTGTTGCACGAAGCTTGAAACGGTGCTTTGGGCACGTTGTTTGGCATCGCTTTTCCGATGAATGTTCGCGGAGATCCAATAAATGCCCAACGACATGAAGGGCAGCGGAAGAAGGGCAAAGGCTGTCAACACAGGATCGATGTACCACATCACCCCAACCACCATGAGCACCAGGACCACCAAATTCAGTGAATACATGATGGCGGGTCCGAGATACATGCGAACATTGCTCACATCTTCGCTGATTCGGTTCATCAAATCCCCCGTGTCGTTGGCGCGGTAGAATTGTGCATCCAGGCGTTGGTATTGGTCGTAGATACGCGCCTTCAAATCGTATTCCACGTGGCGGCTCATCACGATGATCGTTTGGCGTGTGAGGAAGGAAAAGATGCCTTTGATCAAATAAGCCACGAGAAACAGAACGGCTTGCATGGCACCAACCCAAACAATCCACTCCAAGACCTCACTTTCCTGAGAAGGAGCGGAGATTGCGTTCATACCCAACACCTCGGACAGCCAAGTCAAGTTGCCAGGTGCGGTCAGTGTCGCTCCATCGATCTCCTCGAACCTCGTTCCTTCGGAAAGAGGCAGGAGATACGTCGACTGGGCACTGCGAAGGGCATTGACCCCTTCACCAATCATGGACGGCGCCCACACGGCAAACACATTGGTCAGCACGATGAAGACGATGCCAAGGAGAACATGCCCCTTGTAACGCCAAATCATGCCATTGAGTGCTTGCAGAGCCTTCATCCGGTGCCTTCCGATGCGTTGTCAAAAACTGAAATTCCAAGAAACCGACGGCAAGATGGGAAACAAGCTGACTTGTTTGGCCTGGATTTGAAGGGTTCCTTCCAAAAGATCCCCCTCGTTGTCAAAGAACAAGAAGAATGGGTTGGCTCGGTTGTACACGTTGTAGATGCTGAATACCCAACGGCGTTCAACCTTGGGGTTCCTATCGTTTTTCTTCGGATAGAAGGTCGCGCTGATGTCTGCCCTGTGGTAGGGAACCATGCGGTACCCATTTCTCGCCCCATAGACATCGGTGATCCTACCTTCGAGGAAGTATCGCTGAACGGGCAAGGTTAGCGTGTTGCCCGTGGCATAGACAAAAGCGCCTGAAAAGTTCCAACGAGGGGAGGGCGTCCAATCGGCGACCACACTCAGGTCATGGCGTCGATCAAACTTGGCAGGAAATGGATTTCCACTGTTGAGTTCATCAAACTGACGGTCTGTTTTGCTCCAGGTGTAGCCCACCCAGCCATTCAGCACCCCAAATTTCCGCTTGACAAACAATTCGAGCCCGTATGAGGTTCCCTCGCCAAAGACCAAGTTGTTGTCCGGATTGGTGCCGATGTTCTCGTCGGGTCTTGTGTTCTCGGCATATTCGACCAGGTTCTGAAGTTGCTTGTGATAGGCTTCGACGGAACATTCCCATTCGCGGTTGGCGCCTAAATCCATGAAATACCCCGCGTTCCATTGCCGGCCCGTTTGGGGGGCGACCAAATCAGAACTTGGAACCCACACATCGGTGGGCGTGGTTGTCGCCGAAAGCGAGGCGAGATGCACGTATTGGGCGTTGATGGACCAACCCGCCTTGACACTGCTTCGAGGCCCTGTGCTTAACCGGGCACTCACGCGAGGTTCCCAATTGCCGTAGCGCTTCACCAGCTCTCCAGCAGCGTATGTCACAGAGTCTGGTAGGGCACCTGGTCCTTGTCCTGGCGTGACGCGGGTGAAGGGGCCCACATGCCTGAAATCGCTCGCACGAAGGCCAGCATGGATCCTGAATGCATCCGAGACGTCGAAGGCGTCTTCCACATAAAGTGCACTCTCATGACTGGTGGTCACCACCGCCTGACCAAAATCAAATTCCGTGTCACCTTGCCGAGCAAAGAACGATGTGGGTACAAACGTGTGATGCACGTAATCCACACCCGCGCGTATGTCATGTCGAAGGTTGGGGTACCAACTCAATTGGGCTTTGCCGCTCCAATCTCGCACCCCGGATTCAAAGCCAAATTCAAAGTCGTCTTGCCCCGATTCGAAGGCGAATTCATAATCGCTGAACGCTGCATTGACATGGAGGAACATCCGGTCGGACAGGATGTGGTTCCATCGCGCGGACACCATGGCATTTCCCCAGGGAATCGAGGCGCCAAACCCGGCGTCAGCGCTTTGAAAGCTGAAGACGTCCCGTCCGAAGTAGCTCGAAAGAAACACTTCATCCCGATCGCTGAATTTGTGGTTGAATTTGGCGTTGAGGTCATAGAAATAGTACCCCGAGCCGGCCGCTTCCGTGGTTTGGACGTAAGGCTTGGTCAGCACATCGATATACGTTCTACGTCCCGAGACCAAAAAACTCGACACGCCCTTCTTCACCGGGCCTTCGAGGGTCAGTCGCGAGCTGATGAGGCCCACGCCACCACTGCCTTTGAGTTCCTGTCTGTTGCCTTCTTTCATCGCCAAATCAAGCACGCTGGATACCCGGCCGCCGAAGCGCGCGGGCATGCTTCCTTTGTACACTTCCACGCTTTGGATGGCATCGGCGTTGAACACGCTGAAAAAACCAAACAAATGGCTGGCATTGTAGATGGCGGCATTGTCGAGTAGAAGAAGGTTTTGGTCTGGACCACCCCCTCGTACGTAGTATCCACTGTTGCCTTCCCCAGCAGATTGGATTCCGGGAAGCAATTGAATGGCCTTCAAGACGTCGACTTCACCCATCAATGCGGGCAGCCGCTGAATGGTGGCGATGTCCACTTCGGTTTTTCCAAGGTTGGTGCTCTGGGTGTTTTGGCCAGCTGTCCCGACCACCTCGACCACATCCACCTCAATGGATTGCGTGCCCAGCGACACATTCCATGTTTCATCTTCGCGCCCGGAAAAGGTGCGGGTTTGAGGCTCGTAGCCAACGAAGGAGCATTGGACAGTTGCCTCGCCAAGGGGCAAGGTCAAACTGAAAAACCCATACACGTTGGTGGACACACCCCGTCCTTCCTTGAGATTCACGACGTTGGCCCCCAAGACGTATTCTCCGGTGGCGGCGTCCGTCACGCGACCACTCACGGTGAAGGATTGGCCGCGAGCCATGATGGACATGAACCCCATGAATGCCACGACCATCCAAGGTCCGAGGTGCTTTCCACGATCGTAAAATCCCTTCAGATGGTATCGGTGGGGAGGCTGAAAACTTGCGGAGGAATGTGGATGCGATGGCATGGGCGGGCGAGGCGTTGCAAAAGTACCCGCGTACCTTCGGGCTCGTGACCATTAAATCCCAAAAAGCGTTGAATGTTCATCCCAATCTGCATTCGGAGAGGGTCTTGTTCCCAACCCCATCTCACAGGGTGGCAGGAAGGGGGGTGGGGTTTTTGTGGTGTGCGTTGGCCACGACCATGGCCCTGCTTGTGGCTTGCGGAACGTCTGACGACTGGGATGACCCCCGGGTGTTCCGATACAACGAAAGTGCTTCCATCACCAGTCTAGACCCTGCGGCAGCGCGAAGTTTGGAACACATGTGGGTGGTGGATCAGCTGTACGATGGGTTGGTGGAATTGGGTTCAGACCTGCAAGTGCTGCCATGCCTCGCTCATACGTGGACGTTTGACCCCGAGGCCTTGGCCTACACATTTCATCTTCGGGAAGATGTGGTGTTCACCACGGGTAAGAAGCTTCACGCGTCGGATGTCGTGTATTCCCTCGAACGGTTGAGAGACCCCGCTGTGGTCTCTTCCGGTGGATGGATTCTCGACGCGGTCAAGCCAAACGGCATCGAGGCGCTTGGGCCACATGAGGTTCGAATCACATTGAGCGAGACCTATCCGGCCTTTTTGGGGCTTTTGACGACAGCCTATGGAAGTGTGATGGATGCGGAGGCTGCCAAGGCGCATCCGGACTCATTGCGGGCACGGCCTGTGGGATCAGGGCCCTTTGAGTTGGCTTGGTGGCTTGAAGATGCGGGGTTGGTGTTGCATCGAAATCCCAACTACTGGGAGCGTGACGAACAAGGACGGCGGATGCCCTATCTGGAGGCGATTCATGTGGATGTGGTGCAGGACATGGGCGCTGAATACCTGGGGCTGCTGCAGGGGCGATACGACTTCATGAGCGGGTTGCACCCAGCATCCATGGAAAGCTTGCTCGACGAGGAGGGGCAGTTGCGCCCCATCCATGAATCCACACTGTCCTACGAGCATGTGCCCTTTTTGAAAACGGATTACCTCGGGGTGTCGCTCGATGGTTCGTCCACCCCCGAGGCCTTGCGTGACAGTCGGGTGCGACAAGCGATGAGTTTGGCACTCGATCGAGACGGAATGGTGCGGCACCTCAGGCGCAATGCTGTGGTTCCGTCGGATCACATGGTACCTCCCTCGATGCTCGGTTTCCGCCAGCCGCCTCCGGTCAAGCAAAATCTGAAACTCGCCCGTCGTCTTCTTGCGGAGGCGGGCTATCCCGAGGGTCATGGCATCGGCACAATCGTGCTCAGCACGACCTCGGATTACGTCGATTTGTGTGCGGCATTCCAGCATGATTGGGCCACCCTCGGATTGGATGTGCAGGTCGATGTGGTGCCAGCATCCGTGCAACGAGAGCGTGTGGCTCAAGGTGAAGTCGCCATGTTCTACAAGTCCTGGCTTGCTGACCACGCCGATGCGGAGAACTTCCTCGGGTTGTTTTTGGCTTCCAACTTTGCTCCGG
>JBEARC010000024.1:0-5777 GCA_041163465.1 Bacteroidota bacterium | reverse complement strand
ACCAAACAATCGCCCCCGTCAAAGTCAAACGCCTCGCAATCCAAATTCAGGGCCCCAAACTCCTGCATCCACCAAATCCCAAGCCACTCTCCCGAGTGGCAGTGCCAATCGTTCACAAACTGCAGCACCTCGTTGTCCCAGCACACACCGTTGCAGTCCGCGAATTGACCCTGCGGACATGTCGGGGCACAATCGCCCCCGTCCCAGCCAAAACTTTCGCACGCAAAATTGGCCAAGGCAGTGTTGTTGCACACCCCATTGCCAAGAAGCGAATTCGGGACGCAGTTTCCGTTGCAATCTTCTTGCAGGCCGTCGGGACAATCCCCGCAATCCCCCTCGTCCCAATTGAATTGGCTGCACATGAAGTCCGACGGAAACGACACGCCGTCGTCGCACACGCCGTCCCCCACCCACGACGCAGGGTAGCAGTTGCCATTGCAATCGGGGATTTCACCCGACGGACATTGGGCTGCTGCCAAGAGGGGAAGCAGAACCACCGCCACAAAAAACAACGCGTCGCGCATCAGGCCAAGGTAGCGTTCTCAAGGCCAATGTTGGCGTATTCCTGCGAGGTAAAACGGGGAATACAAAGCAATTTCGTGCGGCAGTGTGGCTATGTTTGCCATGGAGCAATTGGTACGAGCCGATATGAGAGAATTCATCCCCCACAACTTGGTTGACCCAGTTGAATGGAAGTATTCGCGCTACGTTAGTCGAAAGTCGTCAGAAGAACGCAAGCAATTCAGGTGAACGAAGAATCGCACTTTTCAGCAATCGATTGGGGCGCTTTGAGCAAAGAGTGGCCGCAGTGGATTGTGTTTTTCGTTTTGACAATCGCCATGTCATTTGCCTCTCGAGGAGAGGCTCTCGATGGGCATTGGACAACCGCTTGGCTGATCCTGAGTGGAACAACCCTCTTTCTCGCAGCATGTCGATGCATCACCTTGATTCAACCTCAATTGTGGGCAGTGGGCATGCTGATTTTGTTCATTCAAGCATTTCGAGGGAGCCACAACAGCTGGGAGGTCCTGGCACAGTTGGGTTGGTTTTGGACATGGCTTTGGACATATCCCAATCCTGAGCGCTTTCAATGGTGGAAAGGCGTCAAAGCACTGCCCATGTTTGCTTTGATCATTGGGACCATCATGCTCTTGCATGCGATGTCGGCTATGGCTCAAGGAACATGGGGGCACACAGAGTCCTACAACATGAAGTTGCCTTGGGCGCACCGAAACATTGGTATGGAATCCATGTTTGCCATGGTTGTCCTCGGGTCCCTGTTTTCGAGGCGTCGTTGGTTTGCTTGGTGGGGATTCATCACGTTGTTGGCCTTGGTGTATCAAGTGCGCGGAGTACTTTTGGGATCGGCGTGCATGATCGTGTATCACCTGTGGTCAAATCGACCCGAACTCCGAACCATTCGGCGCGGATTCACGATGATTTTGGGACTGTTTGTTTTGGTCCAAGTGGCTTGGAATTCCATCCCTGCTAACGAACGGGTCGAATATTTTGAAACCGTTCCCGATGTTTTGAAATCTCTGGATGTGGCCTACAATCTGCGACGTGCAGAGAGTTCGTCCATACGCACGACGATGTGGTCATGGACTTGGGACAACCTCGAGGTCATGGGCAGCGGGCTGGCCGCCTGGCGAAGTGATGCCCAGGGGCATGTGAATGTGGCACTCAATCGGTGTTATGAAGCGCAACGGCGGGCCCATTCAGAGGTGTTGCAATGGATGTATGAAATCGGTTGGTTGCCCTTGTTGGTGCTCCTTGGATTGCTGTGGCCCCTGCGACACAGCATGATCCGATGGGGGTGGTTGGTGCTTCCATTTTTGGCGTTTACATTCCCCATTGAACGCGCAGAAATCTTGTGGCCGATGGCTGTTCTCGGCTGGGCATTGAAGTTGAGGCATCCTCCGGAGCTGAAGACAGATGAAAGAATCGCACCTCGGATTTTGGTGTCAAGCTCGGTGGTAGGCTTTGCCTTGGTCGTGACATGGGTCATTGCACAGGATGCCATGGGGTCTGTCTACCGCCAAACGGGTGGATTCAAGGTCAAATGGAGTGCCTTGCAGAGACAGTGCCTTGAAGTGCACCCTCAGGATATCGTGCTGAATCACGCCACAATTTACCGTTCCATGAGTTTGTTGAACGCAGGCAAACCAGAGGAGGGTGGCGCCCTGATCGAATCATTTCTGCAAGAGAACCCCAGGAGCATCTCGGCCATTCGAATTCGCAAGAAAATGCAGGGAGAAGACAATGATTATGGCCTGATTTGTGATGAACTGCGCGAGAAACTGGCCAAAGAAGATCGGCCGGAGCAGACTGGAAGGAGACCTTCCCAATGACTCATGCAAACGCCTATCTTGACCGCATGCAACGACTGTTTTTGTTGGGTCTGGCTTTACTGGCGATGCCTTCATGGGCTTTAAGCCAAACCTTTCACGTGCTCGGACATCCCCACTTGAATTTGCGAGAAACCCCTGTCGATGGTCGCATCCTAGAGGCTGTTGGGTACGGTGAGCTGGTCGAATTCACTGGGAAGAGTTTTGCTCAGGATACAATCCACGGATTGTCGGGGACCTGGATCGAGGTACGCTGGAGTCCCGATGCCTATCCAGAGAAAGTAGGCGTCGTTTTCGATGCGTACCTGTGGCCCGGGGATGTACCCAAGGCATATGACGATGTGGCACACAAACCCGGTGAATCCGCTGAGACGTTCCGAGAATTTGGTCTACGCACGGTGGATGGCGTCGACATTCGATTGTTTGGCGAATGCTCAGAAGACTACGGTGGACCCTCATCCGACGAGGTGTATCTGGAGGTTGTGTGCACGGAGGGACAAGCCATGGCTCTGTTCCGATTGTGGTTGAAACGTTTGTGCGGTGTGGATTACGCCAACGACCGGCTTTCGGACGAAGAGAAGGCCCGTTATGAAACCATCATGTCGCGCGGTTGGCCTGATGAATCTGAACAACCCGTGTGGTTTGGACGAAGCAGTGAGGGCGGAGGCAGCACGTGGAGTGTCCAACGCGTCAACTCTGCACATTCGACCACCTTCCGATTCAGTTTTTCTCAAGGAAGTTGCTGAGACGGTTGGGGATTACCTCCCGTCGGTCGGTGAACGCAGGTTGGGGGCTTGTTACCCAAGCGGCGAAAGGCACGCCGCCGAGGAACAACTGCGGCTACATCACTCCCAAGGACCGCCCCTGGTGACGTTCATTAGGATCTCACTTGCGACATGGGGTTTGAACCCCTGCTACCAGGATGAAAACCTGGCATCCCAACCCTTGTACGAACGGAGCCATGCCTAGCTTTATCACATGCATTTGATGCGTCCCTTGTTGTTCTTGTGTTGGGTCGTTGCATATCCTGCACTCGCCCAGTACACCATGCCCAGCGAGGAATCCATGCACGAAGGCACGTGGCTTCAATGGCCGCACAACTACACGTATGGTTCAGGTGCTGAAGAGGTGGAATCGAGTTGGATCGAAATGACGGTCGCATTGTCGGTGGCAGAGCGCGTGCACATCATCGCCTACAACGAGGATGAAGTCTCTCACATCTCAACACTGCTTGAAGGCGCTCAAGTCGACATGTCTCAAGTCGATATTTATGTGTGTCCCACCGATGACTTCTGGGTGAGAGACAACGGCCCCATGTTTGTGGAAGACGAACAAGGACAATGGGTGGTGTTGGACTGGGGGTTCATGTTTCGAAGAAAGGCCATTTTCATTACTCCAAAACCCTGACGCTGTCAGCTCCCTCAAAGTGTTCTGCGCAGATCTCCTATTGTTTGATGCTTTCAAAAGGCAAAACCCAAAACCCTAGGAAGGTAAAGTTGATGGAATGGCCAGGTGCAACGTCCTCACCACGAGAGAGAATAGAGAGAATAAAATCAAGGCAATACCGCGGAGTGCGCAAACTTCAAACCAAAAAAAGGCACCCAGTTGGGCGCCTTTTTTTGGCAATGCATGCCGTTCTCAGACAGAGCATGGTCGATCAGTTTGCGGTGACCAAGAGCCGCTTCGAGCATTTAATTTTCCCCTCGATCAGCACTTGGACGAGGTAGGTTCCTGGATCCAATTGGGAGGCATCCAACGGGATCCGGTTGGTGCCTTGGTACAAGGACAATGGCTTTGCAGCGGCCACACGACCAAGCGCATCGATGATGTTCATCGAAGCGATTTGTGCCGAAGGGCTCATGAACTGAAGGGTGGTCGTCTGTGAAGCTGGGTTGGGAAACAACTTGGCCTCTGTGCTTGCCGCATTCGGGGCGTGGGCCGAAGACGTTTGTGATTCATCAAACTTGGCGCCAAGACAATTGACGACTTCGCCAGTTGAACCATCGATCAAAAGGACAATGGCCCGCATTCGGGTTTCATCGAAAGTTTCAGAAATGAACTCGGCTGGGAAAGTGTAGGAATATTCTCCATCTGCTTCCACGGAGGTCGGGAGACTCGCAGGTTCTCCATCATAGGAAGGCAGAATGGCCCGAGCGACATGCCTGAAATGCATGAAGGTGGATGGAACCACCGGTCCAAAAAGATTGAAGTTCACAGAAGAGGAAGCCATGGGGGTGTCGGCACCGTCCCCATTGTAAAAGTTGTAGGCATTGGTCTGACTATACCCGTTGACACCTGGCTCGTGGACACTGTCTTCCGTCAGCACGACCGCCAAACGAAAGTCCTCTGCATCCACAGCGAAATGCGCTCCCACAGTCACCGTCAAGTTTCTCATCGTTGGTTCAAAAACGGGTTCAATGGACAGGTTCGCGTAACCAAAATCTTCTGAGAGAGACGCGTAGGCTGTGGGCAACGAACTTTCCGTAGTGTACATATTCGTCATCTTTCTGTCCAACATAAATCCAGGCCATCCACCAACGGCCAAATCAGGGGAGTTGACTGCAGCATCGCTGTATTCTGGCAAGTACATCGCGTCGAAATTGCCATATTCGTCTGCCCCATTGTTGCCATGGATGCAAGCCACCTCGTAGCCTTGCTCCGGAGTGTCAAACATGAAATCTTCCAGATAGACAATGCCTCGGGGGCTCCACCAGCCATACCATGCTCCACCTGTGGTATGGTCTTCCACCATTACGCGTTTGGTGGGCGTGAAAGACTGAGCGTTGCAAAAATTCCCGGAATATACCAAGGTGAGCATCAAGAGAATGGAGAAAAAATGGTTCATGTTTTGAGCGTTTGGTACCTAATATAGACATCGAATAAACATCTTCAAGCAAATGACTGAAAATTCACCGGAGTGAGCACAGGAAAGACAAGGTGTCGGATTGCCTGCCTTCGGTCGGTGAACCCAGGTGGGGGGCGTTGCCCAAGCTGCGAAAGGCACCGCCGCCGAGGGCGGCGGCATTTTTTTGCGTTCCTCCCGCCACTGGAAAGCAAGCTTTCCGCGCCGGTCAGAACGCAAAAAAGGCACCCAGTTGGGTGCCTTTCTTGCTTGTAGCCCGTAGGGGATTTGAACCCCTGCTACCAGGATGAAAACCTGGCGTCCTAACCCCTAGACGAACGGGCCAAAGAGGTGCGCAAAGATAGTCAGGTTGCTCTTTCCCCACAACCGAGGCTCAAAAAAATGCAAAGGCCCGATTTGAAAGGGTTAGGCGAGGTACGCGCGGAGCATCCATGAGGTCTTTTCTTGCTCGCGGATGTAGTCGCTCATGAGGGCGTTGGTGCCTTCGTCGTTGGCCTGGTCGCTCAGGGAGAGGAGGGCGCGTTCCCGCACGAGGAGCACGCCGAAGGCTGCCGCACAGTGGCGGA
>JBEARC010000023.1:0-4695 GCA_041163465.1 Bacteroidota bacterium | reverse complement strand
GAATTTCTGCTTGGTTGGCCTCCGCGTCTTCCTCGGCGTGGTTGGGGGCATCGGTCCAAGCGCCGGCACAATCAATCCATGCACCGAGCATCACGTACATCTCGAAGGTCGGATCCGTAGTTTTCAATTCGGCAATGGCCTTGACCACGTTGGAGGCGTGGGGTAGATGGACATTGTAGGTGCGGACAAACCGAATCCCCATGGCATGCATGATCCTCAAATCATCTTTCAGCTGAGCAATGGTGGGTTGTTCAGTGCGGCTGGTACCGCGGTAACCCCCAAACGAAATGGCGGGATAATCGGGATTTCCAATCAGTTCAGATGCAGGTTTGTGATGCATGGTATGGTGCTCTTGTTGGGACCCACATGAGGTGAGGGCCGCAGGAAGAAGGAGGAAGACCGCCCCACGTCCAAGGGATGAAGCGATTTCCGTGAATCTAGCCTTGAATGTTGACAATGGCCACATCACCCAGGGGATCAGGCAATGACAGTGAGTTGTGACACTTCATGGGACCGCCGAAAAATCTTGGCACTGACTTCGCGGTCCAGCATGAGGCCCTCCACCTGAAGGCTTCGACCGTCCGTCATGTGCACGAGAATCTGGGGGTTGTCCCCACGTTGATGCACCACGGGGACCTGGCACACGGTGTACGCCAAACTCCCAGCACTTAGCTCGATGGTTTGGCGTTGCTGCTTGACGTCCACGTAGGTGAACTGCGCAGGTGCGGTCAAGAACTCTTCGGAGTGCATCAAAGCCCGGTCAAAATGAAGCTGCCCCGCCGACACACGAACCCCGAGTTCGCCAAAGCGGCAAAGCAAGTCTTCTTTGACCTGCCCGGTCATACCGGGTTGTTGCGCTCCCTTGCCGCCAGGCGTGTGGGAGTAGGGATCGGTTGGGAATGCACCATACAGGTCGGGAGATTTGTGGGCCCCGATGCCGGCGTTGATTTCAAAGTAGTGGTCAAAAAGGCGGCCAACAACTTCGGGTGCTTCGCGGTTCTCCACCGCGGCCTTGGTGACCTCGAACATGGCAAGACGGAGTTTGGAGACCATGTGCCAGTAAATCGACCCCAAGCCCTCGTATCCAAAGAAGGTACCCGAGCGGCCCGTGAACGCCTTGTGGTTGAAGTTGGCTTCATACAGGGCTTCGACCTGCTTTTGCTCGGCGGCGACGAGGGCCTCGTAATCGCGGGGCAATGCGCCCAACGCTTGACGCAGATCATTGACATTGTGCAGGTTGCCGCTGAAGTGAAACCCGCCGAGGCAGTCCTGCGTCACCACTTCGACATTGCCGTCGGCAAGAAGCCGGGAAAGCAACTTGGAACCCTGCACGTCCTTGGCATCGAGGTTGTTCTTGTCCACAAAGCGAGGCAGGGACTTGTTGGGGTAGAGGATGTAGCTGTATTGGTCCTCCCTGAACAGCGCGCTTGCCTTCAGGGCGTCCATCACCCCAAGGCTCTCCGAAGCGTTGAGCATCCCCGAGCTGAGGACAGCAACCTGGCCTTCCAGCATCTCAGGCAGATGCGTGATGGCAATGCCGCCATCCGGTTCGACCGTCATGAGGTTGTAGGCATGGTAGAGGCCGTCGGCGCGCTTGTTGGTGGAGATGGTGTGCTCCAAATGCACCAAAGCCGTCTGGACAAATGCGGAGAGGTCGTCCAACGTGAGCGTTGCCTTGCGGCCAGAAAAATCTTCTTCGTAAATGCGTTGGCGGTAGTCGCTTGCTGCGGTGCCCAAGCCGTCCAAAATGCCGCGGCGTTGCGCATTGGAAATCGCACCAGAGGTTGACGATTGGGATTCGGAGAGCGTGGCGCTCATGCGCTCAAAGCACGCCAGCAACTCCTCGGAAACCGCAACCTCTTGGTGATTCGTCTCGGCCAAAACACCCTGGAAAAAGACCAAGAACCGACGCAAGTAGTACAGGGTTACCATGGACACGCCGTTTCCGACGAGCGCGTTGTTGGCGTCGTTCCATTCCGGGCGCTGGGTGTTCATCCAAATCCCGCCCTCGGGAATGAAGTTGGCCACCTTGGCGAGCATCGTCGCCAGGATTTTCTCCATGAAATTGACCTTGTAGATGAAGACGTGTTTCTCGCGTAGCAAGGCGCCGTCGCCTCCAATTTCTCCTTTTTTGAACTGAATTTTCTCTTCGCGCTCGTGGTCGAAATCAATCGTGTTCTTGGGGTCTTCCAAAAGCGCTTCGTACGGCTTGATGCGGTAGGGCACGTTGGCATAGACGAAGGAGTCGTTTTGGAAATACTCCTCGAGTTTTTCGGGGCTGTACGCCTGCAAGAACTCCAAGAACTTGAGCAGGTAGATGATTTGGTGGTCACCCCAATACCCGATGTAAGACCATGGGTTGTCTGGCTCAATGGTCTCCCATTCAAAGCCGTCTTTGAACACGCGGTAAGGGTTGTATCCGTCAAACGTCGTGGCGTTGAGGAACTTGAAAATCATCCCCTCGATGAACTCGGGGTAGGCATGAACCAAGGCTTCCCAATTTTGGAAAATGTCGCGCCAATTGCCTTGGTAATCCAAAATTTTGGATCCGTCGTCTTCGTTGCGAAGGTTGATCGAGAACTTGTTCCAAGGGCGGCTTGGGTCGCCGTGACGTCGGCTGAATTTCAGCGGCAAATACTCGGCACTCAGCCGCTTGAAATTGAGGTCGTCATCGTGGAGAATCTGCTCCCGCAGAAAGAACAAATCAAACTTCTCCGGCCACGACGCCATGAGTTGGGACTTCTTGAAGAACACCTTGTGGTTGGCCCGGTCGATGTAGGCCATGAAGTCCGCCCGGTCGATGGTGTAGTTCTCGTCGAAAATCCCGCCACGCATGATGTTGAACATGGTGTTGGCGAAGTGGCGGATGTTTCTGCGGCGGTCGGCCGTGAGTTGCAACCCGTCGCTTGCAGCCACCAAGGCAATCAAGCTGTTGGAACCCTCTTCGATGTCCTTCAAAACGGCTTGTTTGAGGGAGTCGGGCGATTGGAGATCGCGCTTCAAGATCACCACCCCGCGAATGGATTGCCCCAAGTTGGCCACAATCATCCAATCCTTGCTTTCCCCGGCGCCCAACTCCAGCGATTGTTGGATGAAGTATGCACCGCGCTCGGCTTTGACGTCCGTCTCGGTGACCAGCGTCCCACCCATTTTGAAGTGTTCCAGCTGTTGGGCAGACAACAAGACAGTGGGCGAATCGAACCCCACAGACCAAACCACGTTGGCCTTCAACGACTCGCTGGGCTCTGCCTTGTCGGAAATGATGGCACTCAAGGCATAAATCCCCAAGTTGCCGTCCTCGAGCTCGCACTTTTTGTAGGCGTCGACGAGGTTGCTGCTGCCGCGCTGAAGGCCTTCGGGCACGCCATAAGGGAGCACGTTTTGAATGCCGTCGAGCACACTGACCTGCATTGGTTGGTCGGCGAATGAGGTGAGGCGCGCTTGACGGACAAACCCGTACAACTCGCTCGCAGCCCATTGGTAACGGAAGGTCAAGTTGAGGTCGTGGTTGACCTCTTCGAACACGACCTTGTTCCCGAACGCGTTCTTGTACAGGTTGCGTTCGATGGCGTAGGCGCCCTTGTTTTGGTCTGAAAAAGGCTGCCAAAGCATGCGGCGGTCGCCTGATGTCACCAACAAGATGGTCTTGCAGCCTGTGGTCTCGGCTGATTCGGTGATTTTGTCGTCCGTGTAGTAGGGAAACAAGGCAAAATCGCTGTTGACCCTTCCCGCGGACAGTCCGCCGTTGCTGGCCAAAAACATCCAATGGTCCGAATGGCTCACAATGCTCATGAAGAATGGACGCATCCGATCCACGGCACTGATTTTGTAATACGTCTCGCCTTCGAGGGTGATTTCCTCCCCGGTGATGGGGGCTTGGGATGTGTGGTAGGGCTGCTGCCCGATGTATATGGAAGGATGGTTCTCCTTGGCGCTCATGTCAACGTGGTAGTCTGTTGTCTTGAGACCGCGAACCCAATCTGTGTCTGACTTACAGAGAACGCGATCTACGTGCCGTGCATTAACAGCGAATGCGAATGTAAACCCTGCAATTGGATTTTGCCCCATCGAACAGGGATAAGGCTGCCCGTTCAGGGCCTTGGTTGTGTATGCAGTACCCGATTCGTTTGGTTCGTGAACGAGGATGGCGTGCAACATTCCACGAGAGGTGACGTTCTTGCGGCAATTCAATTCTTTGTTTCCAACATTCCTTGCATCATGCACAAGCACCTTTTGACCTTTTTCTTGCCCATCCTGTTCCTAACCGCTGACGTTTCCGCTCAGGAGTCACCCCTCTCCAAATGGACGTTTCAATTGTCTCAAGGCATGGGAACGGCTGTCCTTCAAAACGACCTGGTCCCGTCGCGGTTGGAGATGACGGGTGTGGAGGTTTTGGGTGGATATCGGTTCAATGACCAAACGACACTTGCAACAGGCGTGTCGTTGATGGGATTGAACGGAAACAGTTTCAATGAATTGGGGAACTACAACCAAACCCGCGGAGTGCTTCGTGTTCCTGTGATCCTCCAAAACAGTCGTCCGCTGTCCGACAAGGCTCAACTGGTGACGAGCGCTGGCGTGTTGGCCAACCACATTCTTGAGGATTCGCGTCAATACGTGGGTGGCGCCGAGTTGCTGAAAGTGCCCAATTTGTCGATTGGCCTGCGGGCCGGGCTCGGGGTGTCGTACGACCTC
>JBEARC010000022.1:0-6185 GCA_041163465.1 Bacteroidota bacterium | reverse complement strand
GCATCAAGATCGCCCATGAGGTGGGTGAGCGCGTGGGGCGAGAGCTCGGAATCCCTGGCTATTTCTACGAGTCGGCGGCGAAGCGCCCCGAGCGCAAAAACCTCGCTGTGTGCCGCAAAGGCCAGTACGAAGGCCTCGGCAAGCTCAGCACCGAAGAAGGCGCACCGGACTTTGGCCCGGCGGAATTCAACGAGACGGCCCGCCGCACAGGCGCCACAGCCGTCGGTGCGCGCGATTTCCTCATCGCGTACAACATCAATTTGAACACGACCTCGTCACGTCGGGCCAATGCCATTGCGTTTGACATTCGAGAGGCGGGTCGAATCCAAAAACGCGACGGAATCACTGGCCCTCCCGTGCTCGATGACGCGGGAAATCCCGTCCGCATTCCAGGCACCTTGAAGGCGGTGAAGGGCATCGGTTGGTACATCGAGGAATACGGCATTGCGCAGATTTCGCTCAACCTCACCGACATCAACGTCACACCCGTCCACATTGCCTTTGACGAAGCTTGTGCCAAGGCCCAGGAAAGGGGCCTCCGCGTCACAGGGTCAGAACTCGTGGGCTTGCTGCCCCTGCGCGTCTTGCTTGACGCCGCCGACCACTATTTGCGCAAGCAGGAGCGCTCCTTGGGTGTTTCTGAATCAGAAAAGGTCAAAATCGCTGTCAAGTCCCTCGGTTTGGACGATTTGGCCCCGTTCAACCCGGACAAACGGGTCATCGAATACATCATCGCAGAGAAGGGGAGCCAGCCACTTGTGGGCATGAATCTCGCTCAATTTGCGGACACCACCGCATCCGAGGCCCCGGCCCCAGGCGGAGGGTCCATCGCGGCGTATGCAGGTGCGCTTGGAGTGGCCTTGGCGACCATGGTCGCCAATTTGAGCGCCCACAAGCGGGGATGGGACGATCGCTGGGAAGAATTCAGTGCCCAGGCCGAGCATGGCCAAGACCTCATGGGGCAGCTCCTTCGACTTGTGGATGCGGACACATCCGCGTTTGACGCCATCATGGCGGCCTATGGCATGCCCAAGGCCAACGAGGCTCAACAAGCCCTGCGCCACCGAGCGATTCAGGACGCGACGCGCCATGCGATTGACATCCCGATGAAGGTGGCCCAAATCGCCCACGATGCACTGGAATTGGCCAGCGACATGGCGCAAGATGGCAATCCCAACAGTGTGACAGATGCCGGGGTGGGCGCCATGTGTCTGCGCACCGCTGTGATGGGTGCAGTCCTGAACGCCCGCATCAATTGTGGTGATCTTGAAGACAAGGCGTACGTTCAAGCCATCGAGGCCCGATGCGCTGATTTGGTGGAGCGTGCCCAACGGCAAGAAGCCGCAATCCTCGCAACGGTCGACCGGGTGATGGCTCGGTGAGTTTTGGGTGAGCGTTGATTGATTGATTGATTGAATAGTTAGTCCGGCCGTCCGTCCGTCGTTCGGTCAGTCGGGGGAAGGGATTGATTCATCGAGATCAGCGCAGGGTTGATGCTGCAATATGTCGTATCTTATGTCATCAATTGCAGATCCATGGGTTGTCGTTTGTTGTGGTTGGGGGTGGTGACGTGCGCTTTGTGGGCGTGTGTTGCGGTGCCCGCTGCCTTCAGCCAAGCAATGCCAGGGGCCTCCGCCGGGTGGGAGGGCACGGCCGACAATCCCACGCCCATTCCTGGATTTCTGCGCTCTTTGAAGCAGCATGCCGCGACGGCCACGGCGCGAGACCTCAGTGGACGAGAAGATTCCCCAGGACCCTTGTCTCTTTCCTCCACGGTTGCCTTGCCTGAGGGGTATGGGTTTTCATGGGAGGTGGTCCAACATCATGTCGAGGGTGAATTGGCTGGAATGATCACGGTCAGGCTCTACCTGGACATGCTGCATCCGTCGGATTTTTTGAGCTCCATCTCGGGCGATGTCTCCAACCCCTTGCTGATCCAATCGACGGTCTCACCAAGTTGGTGGAACCACCCGACCCAAGGCAAGGTGCTTGCGGACGGCTGCCCTTCTTCGGGGCCGGCATGGACCCAAGGGGGCATCGAGCCCGACTCTGTGCTGTTGCATCCCGAGTTGGCCTTTGACACGTGGGTGACCCTTGGCAAGGACAATGCCTCTGGACCGTGGTGCACAGGATTGACTGCGGGATTCTTCGATGATTTCTTGACCTTGGGGACACAGCCGGGGTCAGACTTGGAGGTTTTTGACCTCGTGGGCGCGGCCTGGTATTCCCCATTTCCGGGACCTTCATTTGCCGGTGTGCATCCAGCATTTGCCGGGGATTCCCTGCGGGTGTTGGTGGGTCAATTCACCACCTCAGGCCAAATCTCAGGCCAAGCCCACGTGCAGGTATTTGGAGAAGCGAATTTCAACCTTGAGTACGTCGGGCTGTTGGCCATTCCGCCATCGCCGGCGCCATGCGCAGAAAACATCGATGGGGATGATCTGTGTGATGAGGTGGATCCTTGCATTGGGGTGGTGGATGCGTGCGGGGTGTGCAATGGTCCCGGCGCCGTGTTTGCCTGTGGGTGTGAAGAGATTCCTGCTGGCACATGTGATTGCGAGGGAACCTTGCCTGACGTGACGGGGAATTGTGGAGGGGATTGTTCGGCAGATGCAGATGGCGATGGCATCTGTGACGATGTGGACGACTGCGTGGGGATGTTCGATGCATGCGGGGAGTGCAATGGGTTGGGTGCCATCTATCCATGTGGCTGTTTCGACATCCCATGGGGTGATTGCGATTGTTTGGGCAACCAGCTCGATGCAGTTGGTGTGTGTGGCGGCGATTGCCAGTCCGATGCGGATGGCGATGGCGTGTGCGATGATTGGGGCGTCCCAGGATGCATGTATGCCGTCGCCCTCAATTTCAATCCGGAAGCCACCTTCGACGACGGAAGTTGCACATTCAGCCCTCCCGTCACGTGCGTGGAGAACACCAGCGTGTACGACGTGGATTTGGATGGGCTCGTTAGCATCACCGACTTTCTGCAGTTCTTGTCCGTGTTTGGGCTGCACGATTACGATGGTGATGGCATTTGGAGCGATGCGGATTTGTGCACAGATGAGACGGCATGCAACTACCAAGCAGTCCCGACGGAGCCATGCGCCACGCTTGATGCACTCGGGCAATGTGGCGGGGGATGTCCAGGAGACAGCGATGGGGACGGCATCTGCGACAACCAAGACGACTGCGATGGCGTGGTGGATGTCTGTGGGGTTTGCAATGGTGTTGGGGCGCTTTCAAGCGCCATTGAGAGCATCACGCTGCTCTATGACAGCGTGTATGCGGAGGCCATTGATACGTGGTATGTCTTTGAGGTGGGAGCAGACACGGTTTGGACGTACGATTGTCCGCCAGTGCCACCACCATGCGATCAACCTGTGGGTTACCAGGGGTACGATTACGAGGTTGTGTTGATCGGCTTTCAATGCTGGTTTGCCGAAAACTTGCGCGCGGAATCCTACACCAATCGGGACCCCATTGTGGCAGATCTCAGTGCAAGCGCATGGTCCACGACGACGCAAGGGGCCACGGCCGTGTATGGCGAGGGTATAACCAACTGCTCTGACTCGGTGCCAGAGGGCGACGCATGCGATGAGACCTATTCGCTCAATGCCTTCGGTCGCTTGTACAACTGGTACGCCGTGGGAGATGCACGGGGGCTATGTCCCTCGGGATGGCATGTTCCCACAGAGCAGGACATGCAATACCTCGAATTGTCCTTGGGCATGGCTGAAGATGAATTGGGTTTGACCGGTTGGCGCGGAACGGATGAGGGAGCGCAACTCAAATCTGAGCAAGGGTGGACCGGCAATGGCAACGGTTCCAACTCGAGCGGATTTGGAGGGCAGGCGGCAGGCGCACGGTTGTTTTTCAACGGACAATTCACCAATGCGGGTGCTTCCGGTTACCTGTGGACCGGCGATGAAAGTGGTTCATCCTACGGATACTTCCGCCGCTTGAGTAGCAATGAGGATCGAATCTACCGCGGGGCCATGTTCAAGCGAACAGGCCATTCCGTGCGGTGCATTCAAGACCCTCAGTAAACCAATTTGCCATGAATCCATCCACCAAGAATCAACCTTCCATCGTTGCCAGGAGCATTCCCCAGAGTTCTGACTCAGGCCCAAGAACCCATGGTTTGGCTGCAACGTGCTGGGCTGCTCTGCTCGGTTTGATGTGTGCCTCGCAGCTCTGGTCCCAAACCTCCACATGCGAAGCCTTCACCGCGGTTCGCAATCCAGATCTTCCCGAGGGTCAATACGAGTGGACCGATGGCATTTTCAGGCTCTACGGACTTCATGCGTATGGGGCTTCGGCAGGGGATTACTTCTTGGAAGATCCCGAATCACCCTTGCAACTGATTCACGATGCTGACGAGGGAACGATTGCAATCACAGGGAAGGTGCATTGTCGTGAGGATGAAACCCAGGTTTTGGACTTGCACTTGGCGTTCTACGACGAGCGACAGGCGGCATGCTGGTTGGAAGAGGGTGATTCCAACGGCCTGCTGATCAGCTACGACCCGAGCAATGGAAACGCGATCTGCACGTATGATCCAGACAGCATGAGTGTGTTCTTGATGTCTCCGGAAAGCCACGCCATCCTTGAAGGATCGTGGTCGGGAACGCTGCTGTTTTGGCACATGCCCGTCAGCGGAAACAAGCGTTTTCAATACGGACTGGCAGGCAGTCAGCATAGTTGCAACGACGGCTTAGGAGGATGGTTTGCCTATTCCGGGTTGGTGGACGGGATGGATGTGTTTGGGCTGAGTGCTGACATCCATGCCGATGTGAAGAATTGCTCAGCGTACAACCCAGGCCAAACCCCAGCAGCGCTCTGTGCCTGCGATGCAGAGCTGCAAGGATGCACAGACGACGTGGCATGCAATTACCTTGCCACAGCCCTGTGCGACGATGGAAGCTGCGATTACACGTGTTGTCCAGGGCCGGGTTGTTGTGCTTCGGGGATGCATTGGGATGCGTTCTTGGGCACATGCATCAACACCGTGCCAGGGGATTCGGATGGAGATGGGTGTGTGGGTTT
This sequence comes from Bacteroidota bacterium, assembly GCA_041163465.1. GTDB lineage: Bacteria > Bacteroidota > Bacteroidia > Flavobacteriales_D > Sanyastnellaceae > UBA11663. The sequence goes on along the minus strand of JBEARC010000022.1, from coordinate 1,139 downwards.
GCCCGATTTGTTGATCCTCCTGACGGGATACAACTCCTGTGGGACCAGCGATGCGGAAGGGCTCTTCGGTTGTGGCGACCCTGTGTCGTACCAAGGCTATGACTACACGACGGTACTGATTGGCGAGCAGTGCTGGTTTGCCGAGAATCTTCGCAGCGCGTCGTATCGGAATGACGAGCCCATCGGTGCCGGCTTGGACAATGCGACATGGTCCACCACCACGGATGGTGCGCAGACGGTGTATGGAGAGGGGGACGGAAGTTGTTCCAGCCAGGCTCCGGATGTTGATGCCTGCGATGAAGAGGCGTCCTTGGCAACCTATGGCAGGCTGTACAATGCATACGCTGTCGCTGATGAACGTGGTTTGTGCCCCTCGGGTTGGCACGTCCCATCCGATCAAGAGTGGATGGAATTGGAAATGCATCTCGGCATGACAGAGGAGGAGGTTCAAGATGTGGCGTTGCGTGGCACGGACCAAGGCACCCAATTGAAATCCGTGGAAGGCTGGAGCGAAGACGGCGGTGGAACCAACGCCACGGGCTTTTCAGGATTGCCTCACGGCTATCGATACGTCACAGGCACCTTTTTCTTCGCGGGCACCTTGAATTTTTGGTGGACTTCCTCACTTCATGATGAGACCAAATCGTGGTACAGGGCGCTCCTGAATTCCAGTTCCAAGGTGTCACGCAACCACAGCGACCGCCACAATGGGTATGCTGTGCGGTGCACGTTGGACGTGAATTGAATGTTTGCAGATCATGGTGAAGGGTTGATTTTGAGCTGAAAAGCATTAATTTGCAATTGAATCAAGGCCAATTATCGATGAATACCAAAATTTTCCTTCTCGCCACGGCCGTGAGCTTCGCAGCCACGATTCCGGCGCTTGCCCAAACGGGCTGTCCCAACCCCTATGACGGCAACGGCGACGGTGCCGTGACGATTGCGGATCTTTTGGACTTGCTTGGCCTGTATGGCGACACGGACTCGGATTTGGACGGGGTTTGGGACAGCGTGGACTCGTGCGTTGACGTTTCAGCGTGCAACTACGCTGCGGACCCCACCGAGCCTTGCGTGTACATTGACGTGCTTGGCATCTGCGGCGGTGGCTGCGAGGGTGATGGCGACGGTGACGGCATCTG